>SFWW01000128.1 GCA_004559845.1 bacterium | reverse complement strand
TAGGCTATTTTTTCAATGCAATTTCTTACTTGTTAATATAAGCGAATATAAAATTTTTTGGAGGTAATTATTATGACATTATTTGGTTTTGGAAAGAAGAAAGAAAAAGAAATAAACGCTCCTGTTTGTACTTGCAATGGTAACTGTTCCGTGTCTGAAACAGTTGAACCGGAAAATTTGAATAACTGTTGTCAAGACATACAAGGCAGAATTTGCTGTATCAAGGTATTAGGTTCAGGGTGTTGTCATGCTCTTTATGAGAACACACAATCCGCCGTTAAAGCAATGGGGATTTCCGTAGAAGTAGAATATATTACGGACTTGAAAAAGGTTATGGAATATGGCGTTATGAGTGTACCTGCTCTTGTTGTCAACAACAAAGTAGTATCTACGGGGAAAGTGCTGAAAACAGAAAACGTGCAAAAACTGTTACAAAAAATCGTTTCCGAAAAATAAATTTAATATCAAATTTACGCCTTATTATCAATAATTCAAATAGCGATTTAATGCTATGTAAAACAACAAAACTGCCGAATGTAGGCAGATAAAACGGCGGTTTTGAAATATTTACTCAAAACCGCCGTTTTCTTTTTGAAAAATAAGATAACGGGGGGTGTATTAAAGTCGCCCTTTTTTGAGGATACGGCGGTATCAAGGAGGTATCGCCATGTCCTTTTTCTATATCGCCATATCTTTTAGCTTATCAAAAAAAGCCCGACCGCCGCCGGGAACACTTCTACCCTCATATATGAACTGTCAAATCATCTAAATACCGCTTACAATTCCTTTGCGCTTGTCTGCATCTTGCAGACAGGCGCATTTTGCATTTTCGGGAGGTTTTTTCAAAAAAGTTTCGCTTTCATTCGGCGTTTGAAAAAATCGCCTGTATTATCCCGCGAAAAGGGGAGGTACCGCCACCTTTCAACACGAAAGGAGGTGAGAACATGGAACCTAATCGCGTGGAATTTCAGAAGCAATGTATCTTTCAAAGTTTCTGTAAACGGGTGCTGCACAACGAAGCCTGCAACGCCCACGAGGAAATCCGGCGTCGCAGAGCAAAGGAAGTGTCGTTTTCCGACCTTGCCTTGCATGAGGAACGACAGCTTTATACGCTTGATAAGTATTTTCAAGACGAAGAAGCCGAGCCGAGCTATCAGCAGGCAGGAAAGAAAATCACGCCGAAGCTGCTGCTTGAAGCAATCCGCACTTTGCCGGAAGAAAAAAGGAAAGCTATCATGCTGTACTATTTCGAGGGCATGACCGACGTGGAGATTGGAAAGTTATTCAATACGTCGCGCAGCACGATACAGTACAGACGGACAAGCTCTTTTGAAATCTTGAAGAAATATTTGGAGGAACACGCTGATGAATGGGACGAATGGTAAACAATCTGACTTCCCGGACGTTGCCCTTGTTCCCTATCCTGTCATTGTGGCAGCGACAAAGGGCGACCCGGACGCTATGAAAATTGTCTTGCAGCATTTTAGTGGTTACATAGCGAGCCTTTCCATGCGGAAGCTCTGCGACGAGCGCGGAAACGTCTATTTTGGCGTTGACGAGGATATTCGCCAACGGCTGCAAGCAAGACTAATGAGGGCAATCCTCACATTTAGGGTTGAATAACTGCACCGATACCGAAACGTCTTAACCCCTTTTCCGTTTCGTATCAATCCGCAGCAGCCCCGTATGTTCCTTGACAAAGAAAGCGACGCAAGATAACGGCGACGCAGTATAGGGCAAACCGGGTACGTCCTTTTTGCGCCGAGCCATACGGAGGGTGCGCCATGACGCTATTCCTCTATCGGGAAAAGCCGAGCGAGAAACACCGCGACGGGAAGCAAGTTAGCAGCTTGCGGGCGACAACACGCATTGAGGGGAGATAAGCCTTTACAGCCACAGTCCGAGCGTTCAGAGCGTCGCAGGCAATGGGTAAAGCTGCCTTAAATGAGCAGGGGTGCAATTCCCGCGAGGTTGTGCTAACAGCCGCCCGGTTAAAGCCCACTTTTTGTAACTTGACTTTTTAGCCATTTATGAAAGGGGGTATTTTCCTATGGCAAAAAAGGAAACAGCAAGCCCCGCTATCCCTGTATTCCCTATGTTAAAGACCGTTGAGCAAATGAGCAAGATTAGCGGTATCGGGGAAAATAAACTGCGCGAGCTTATGGATAGTGGCGAGCTTGAATATATACAAAATGGAAACCGTCGTTTGATAGCTGACGCTGCAATCTGGGACTGGTACCACAGGGCAAAGACGACAGCGAAGCCCCCGGCACGACAGGGAGGTTAAGCTATGGCTATATCAACAAGGCAGGTTAAGAATAAACGCGACAGCAACGGCGTACTGACCGGGCGGCCGGGTACAGTTTACGACGTGAATATAAAGTACACCGCCCCGAATGGGGAAAAGAAAACCTATTCAAAAAAGGGCTTTCCAACAAAAAAGGAAGCAACGCAGCATGAAGCAGAGATGAAAGCAAAGCTCCATAATCCGGGACAGATTGCGTCTATCGCTTCACAGCGGAAACAGACCGTTGCAAGCTATCTGAATGAATGGGTAGAAAGCTATGCAAGAGTGAACTTGCGCCCCTCTACTTACGACGGGTACAAAAGAACGATTGCAAACTACATCACGCCATATATCGGCGGCGTTGCCCTTAATCAGCTTACCCCCGCTATGGTAGACAAAATGTTTCAGCAGATTATTGACAAAGGCTTGAAACCGTCCACCGCAGCCGGGGCAAAGCGTGTTTTGAGCGTGGCGTTGAGCCATGCCCGGAAATACCGCTATATCGAAACAAACGCAGCAAAGGACACGCTTACGAAGTTTGGAAAGAGCGACAAGACCCCCGACCCGTACACGCCGGAACAGGTAAAAGCCCTTATGCAGCGCGTCGAGGGTACCGTTTGGGAAATGCCCGTTATCTTAGGCGGGCTTTACGGTATGCGCCGTTCTGAAATCCTGGGCTTGCGTTGGCGCAATGTGGATTTGGAAAACAACACCTTTGACGTTTCCGAGCAGCTACCCTTTAAGGTACCGCCAAAAACAAAAGTCATTGAGGAAATGGCACCGCCGAAATCCAACGGGCGAAAGCTGCCTATCACAGAGCTTGCCCGCCCGTTCTTTCTCAAACAGTTTGCTATGCAGGAAGCGCAGCGCGAACAGGCAGAAAAGGACGGAAAGCCTTACTATGACAATGACCTTGTTGTAGCGAAGCCGGACGGTTCCCCTATCTCCGCGTCGTGGGTATCTTCCCAGTTTGGAAAGCTGCTTGAAGATTTGGATATGCCGCATATCCGCTTTCACGATTTGCGCCATACAGCAGCTACAAATATGCACCAACTGACAGGCGACTTCTACACCGTAGGCGAAGTGTTAGGACATACACTTGCGGGTATCGGCGTATCGCTTGGGCTGTCTATGAACTTTGAAGCTGTTACCGCCCGTTATGTGGACGTGCGGCTTGAACGCAAAAAAGAAGTCTTAGACGCTTATCATGGGGCGGTCAAACAGGCAGACCCGGCAAAGGCAGAGAAAGCCGAGCCGAAGAAAGCAAAGAGCGCGGCAAAGAAAAAGAGCAGCGATTTAGAGCTTTAACCGCTGTATCTCTTTACCGCTTCTTATACCGTTTTATAGCCCCGCGTGGGATTTGGGCACCATTTGGGCACCATTTACCGAAAAAGCACCACTAACACAGGCGATAAAAGAAACGCCGAGAACGCGCAAAAACATAGAGTTTATGCGGGTTTCCGGCGTTTTCTAATCCCTCAACCGACCTAAAATCATCTTGCGGCAGAGAGAAAAATTCTACTATTTTTTAT
>SFWW01000127.1 GCA_004559845.1 bacterium | reverse complement strand
GGTTTTCAACCGAACCTATAATATTTGCAAAGCAATTAAGGCGCAGGCTTCGGCATCAGCCAAGGCATGGTGATGGTTTTGGAAATTGATGCCACAGCGAGCAGCCACCGCATCGAGGTTGTTGTGCATACCCCTCCAGCGTCGGCGTGCCGCCAAAAGGGTGCAACGAAATTCGTAGTCGGGATAATCCATTTGATAGGTGCGAAACACAGCCTTGAGGCAATTTTCGTCGAACGATTTGTTGTGCGCCACCAATGGCAAACCCTCAATGAGCGGCTCAATTTGTTGCCACACCTCCGGGAAAATAGGAGCATTATCGGTGTCGCGCTTGCAGAGCCCGTGCACCTGGCTGCAGAAATAGTGGTAATAGTTGGGCGTAGGCTTAATGAGCGAATAAAAGGAATCCACTATCTTGCCACCCCGCACAATCACCACGCCCACCGAGCACACCGAACTGCGCTCCGCATTAGCGGTTTCAAAGTCGATTGCTGCAAAATCCAGCATAGAGAGAAAGTTAATAATAATTTCGTTAAAATAATTCCGTAAAATCCGAGTAGTTATGTGCTGAGCAGCTCGGAAAGTGATAAGGGCTGATTCTCAGCCATTGGAATCAGCCCTATTATATTCAGGGAATCAAGTCAAGAGTTGTTTGGCAGCCCTCATATGGCTTATGCTTCTTCGGGGTGCTCGCCACGCATGGCAGCGAAGATTTTGGTTTCGAGTTCCTCTGCCAGTTCGGGATTGTCGGCAATGAGTTGTTTTGCCGAGTCGCGACCTTGGAATTTAGTGCCCTCATAAGAGAACCATGCGCCGCTTTTTTTAATGATACCGAATTGCACGCCGAGGTCTATGATTTCGCCCACCTTGCTGATGCCTTGTCCGAATAGAATTTCGAATTCCGCTTTGCGGAATGGAGGCGCCACCTTATTTTTTACCACTTTCACTCGTGTGAGGCTGCCATTCACTTGGTCGCCATCTTTAATTTGGCCGATGCGACGAATATCGATACGCACGCTTGAATAGAACTTCAGCGCATTACCGCCGGTGGTGGTTTCGGGGTTGCCGAAGAGCACGCCGAGTTTTTCGCGCAATTGGTTGATAAAGATGCAAGTGGTGTTGGTTTTGCTGATGGTGGCAGTGAGTTTGCGCAGCGCTTGCGACATCAATCTTGCTTGCAATCCCATCTTGCTGTCGCCCATTTCGCCTTCAATTTCCGCCTTCGGCGTGAGTGCTGCCACCGAGTCGATTACGATGATATCAATAGCCGACGAGCGAATCAGTTGGTCGGCAATTTCCAGTGCTTGTTCACCGTTGTCGGGTTGCGAAATGAGCAGGCTGTTCACATCCACGCCCAATTGTTCGGCATAGAAGCGGTCGAAGGCGTGTTCTGCGTCGATAATTGCTGCGATGCCGCCCATTTTTTGTGCTTCGGCAATGGCATGAATCGCCAACGTGGTTTTACCCGACGATTCCGGGCCATAGATTTCGATGATACGTCCTCTGGGATATCCCCCCACGCCCAGCGCATAGTTGAGCCCGATAGACCCGGTGGGAATCACCTCCACATTTTCAATATTTTCGTCGCCGAGTTTCATAATTGAGCCGCGACCATAGGTTTTGTCGATTTTGTCCATCGCCACTTGAAGGGCTTTGAGTTTTTCCGGCGACACCTGTTTGCGTTCAGCACCATTGTCAGCCATGGTTTTCATATCTTCTGCCATAATAATGAATATTTTTTGATTAAATGTTTCAAATGTTTTGATCTCTCACGATGCAAAGTTATCGGCGAATATGTGCCAACTTTTTGCTCATTTATAATAATGTATGCAAAATAATTATTTAAAGTTTTCTTTTTTTAGAATTGGAAATAGATGAACGGCTGCACATCCGACGTTTTCACTTGGCAAATGATAAAGATTACCGCCGTGAGCATCACCACATACACCATCAAATTGCATTTCGACAGGTATGCCACCAATCGGCTTTCCCATTTATCCGGCATCCAGTGCGAGATGAATCCGAAAGCGATAAGCGCAAACACCCATGCATATCCCGTGATGCACTGCAAGAACACCTCCGGGTGGAATTTCGTAAACATTTGGTTGAGCATATCCACCGAGCCTTGCAACTGTGCATTGCGGAACACGATGAACGAAAGCAGCACAAACAAGAATGTGGAAAGCACCCCAAAGAAGCGTTTCCATCCACGGCTTTGGTAGTGGCGGTCGTGCTTCAGAATCACGCGGCTAAAGACGCGGTGCACCGCCAAAGCCAATCCAAAGAGCGCACCCCACGCCACAAAATTCCAGTTTGCCCCGTGCCACAAGCCGCACAAGCACATCGTGAAAAACAAATTGATGCACGTGCGCGCCGTTCCTCTTCGGCTGCCGCCCAGCGGAATGTAAACATAATCGCGAATCCACGTAGAAAGCGAAATGTGCCATCTATTCCAGAAATCAGCCACACTCACCGCCTTAAATGGCGCATGGAAGTTTGTGGGGAAATGGAAGCCCAGCAGTAGCGCAATTCCGATAGCCATATCGCTGTAGCCGCTAAAGTCGCAATAAATTTGCATGGCATAGCCCAGTAGCGCCAGCAAATTTTCCACGCCTGTGTAGCGTAGCGGATTGTCGAACACCCGGTCTACGAAATTCAGGCTAATATAATCGCTAATCACCGCCTTCTTAAACAAGCCGATGATGATGAGATACACCCCCATGGCAATCATGCGATTGGTGATGAGTAGGGGCTTGCGAATTTGCGGGGCAAACACCCGAGCACGCACAATGGGTCCCGCCACCAATTGCGGGAAAAACGACACATAGAACACATAGTCGAGCAGCGAATCCATGGTGCGCAAATCGCCGCGATACACATCAATAGTGTAGCTCAAACTCTGGAATATGAAGAAACTGATGCCCACCGGCAGGAAAATGTCGTAGGGCTGGAAGTTTGTGCCCACAATCAGCGCCAAATTGGCGCCAAAGAAATTGGCATATTTATAGAATCCCAACAGCCCCAAATCGAGCACCAACGAAAGCACCAGCATCGCCTTGCGGAAGGTGCGCCCTTCGTCTAAGTCGTCGGCATTGCGCTCGCGGCTGCGGTGAATGGCTTTAGCAATCAGATAGTCGGACAGTGTGACGAAAGCCAACAGTAAGAAATAAAACCCCGTGCTCTTATAATAGAAATAGTAGGAGAAGAGCGCCACAAAGAGGATACGCGGCGTGAACGTGTTGCGAAGCAAATAGTAGAACAGCGAAAATGCCGTGAACAGCACCAAAAACAGCCCGCTGCTGAAAATGATAGGGCTATCGGCGTGATAGGAGAGCAGATTGAGAATATTTTGAAAAATCGTGTCCATAATGCTAAATGCTTAGTAGCCGGCTTTCTTTTTGCGTTGATAATTGTTGAATCCGGCCTCGAAAGATTGTGCAAAACGGCGTGCCAACATCTCACCGCCTGCTTTCTTAATGTGGGTATAGTCTTTTTCCGCTTGCTTGTTTTCCACCATCTTCACGATACTTCCGGCGCCTCCCATTATGTCGTAGAAATTGAAAAACGCCACCCCCAAGTCGGCAGCCAAGCGGTTTTGCATCTTTACCAAGTTTTGCACCATCGGCATCGACTGCATCTTGCCCGAGGCGCCGCGCGCCGCCATATCGGAAGCGCTCACCAGGGTTTCACATTGCTTAGTGGTGGATTTCGGAGAGAGCGCATTCAAGCCATAATGGACAACAATCAGGTCGTAGGGGCGTTTGGCGGCAAAATCAGCCGAAAGATTCGACGCCAAATATGCCAATTGCAATCCCGAACTGCCCCGCACGCCAAAGTTGTCGACCACAATGCCGTGCTCGTTTTCCAGCGCCACGCCAAAAATTTTGGCATTGCCTGAAAATTGGAGTTTGACGGAATTCATAGGCGACGCCGCAAATTCCGCTTTTTGTAGTCCCGACGACGGGCTCCAGTACACAGTGTTGGTAGCCGGTCGGCAAGTGATTGTGGTTGATGATTCTGCACAGCCCCACACCGTGGCAGTTTTCCACGAGGTGGCATACTCACCCGAGAGCGCCGTGATGGTGGCAGAAGCATTGCCGCTCACTTGTGCATAGCCCTGG
>SFWW01000126.1 GCA_004559845.1 bacterium | reverse complement strand
CTATTTTGTGCGGTGGCAATCATATAGGAGGCATCGATGCGAAGCACATTGAGTGCAAAACCGGCACCGAGACCGAAGTATTGACGATTGCCGGCAAATTTACTTTCGTGGAAGTAGCCGCCGCGGAGGAAGAATTGCTGATTGTAGGCATATTCCGCACCGAGCGAATAGGTGATGCGCTTAAAGGTATCTTTGTCGAACGAATCGAAGATACCGGAAATCGAGGATTTATCTTTCCATTCTTGGAGAGCAACTTCATACGCCTCTTGGTCGTCGTATTCCGACAAACGCGGTTTGGCAGGCACGAGCAATTTATTGGCATCCACCGAGAGTGTGAGATTGTGGTAATCAGCCAAAGGGAACGTAAACGCCGTACCGATACGCAAATTGGTGGGCAAGAAAGCCGGGTTGTCGCCGTGGTCGTACGACACCTTAGAGCCCACATTAGAGAGGTTCCAACCCCACGACCATTGACATTCATTGCGTCCGATAATCGGATAGGTGGTAAAGTAGCCCGAGATGTCGGCAGCAAACGCTGATGCACCCTTATTGCCTTCGGTGGAAGAATATTCGGAATAGCCGAGGTCGCTATAAATGTAGCGCAGAGCCACACCCATAGAGAATTTCTCGCTCAATTTACGCGAATAGCCCAAGTCGACCGCCATTTCAAATGGGTTGATGCTCCCGATAGTGGCGCCACCTTCTTCACGGCTTTGGATTTCACCCAACGAGAAATAGCGCAGCGACGCACTCACGGCTTGGTTGTCGCCGCTACCCAGTTTCCAATAGCCAGCCACATTAGCCAAGAAAATGTCGTTCACAATTTTGCGCAGCCAAGGCGTGTAGCTCAGCGACACCCCGGCAGAACTTTCAGCGAAAGCATATTTCGAAGCATTCCAGAATTGGGAGTTCACATCGGGGTCGGTAGCCACACCCAAATCACCCATAGAAGCACCGCGTGCATCGGGAGTGATGCCAATAGAGCTCACACCGGTGGTGATAGGGTTGAAATCTTGTTCTTTAATATCGCCATCCTCCGCTTGAGCGGTGAAAGCACACGAGGTCAACAGGGCTGAGCATATAAAAAATTTATACAGTTTCATCAATCAAAAAATAAAGGTTGGTTACAAATATTATAACTGCAAAAAGCATTATATATTGTGTGTGGGCAAAAAAAATGCTGCGAAAATCCGGCTTAAGCAAAGGATTTTCGCAGCTTATAGCATGATATTCTAAAAGAAGCGATTAATCGCGACTTCCAAAAAAGCGGAGCAAATAGAGGAACAAGTTGATAAAATCAAGATAGAGGGAGAGCGCGCCGATAGCAGCGAGTTTGCCCACATTTTGTTCGTCGGTTTGGTAAGCCATTTGTTTGATTTTTTGGGTGTCCCAAGCGGTGAGTCCCACAAAGATAAGCACACCCACACCGCTAACAATCCAAGAAAGCATGTCGGAAGCGAGGAAGAGATTCACCAGCGAAACCACAATCAGACCGATAAGTGCCATAAACAGGATAGAGCCCATTTTGGTAAGGTCTTTTTTAGTGGTGTAGCCATAGAGCGCCATTGCACCGAAAGTGCCGGCAGTGATAAAGAAAGTTTTGATAATGGCTGCGCCGGTGTAGGCAAACAGAATGGGCGTAAGTGTGACGCCGGTCACTGCTGAATAGAGGTAGAACAGCAGCGAAGCGGTGGAGCTACTCATTTTGTTGATGCCTGCCGAGAGCCAAATCACCAAGCCAAATTGGGCGATAATCAAACCAAAGAACATAAAGTTGTTGGCAAAAATCATATCCAAGAGGTTGGGGGAGCTTGCTATGCCCAAAGCCACAAAAGCAGTTAAGAGCACGCCGAGAAACATTTTGCCAAACACGCGGCGCATCACTTTGGAAATGTAGGATGCCATACTCAATTCAGCCCCCACAGCAGAAGCGGAATAATAACCGCCATTGCCATTCATATAATCCAAATTGTTCATAATGTGTATTAAAAAAATTAAACGTTAATTCAAAAAAGATTGTTTTGAGGGATGATGTAGCAAAAAGTGTGCCAATATCACATTCTTTCGGGCACTTCCACTCCGAGCAAACTAAATCCTCGGCAAATCACCTCCGACACAATTCGCGAAAGCAACAATCGGAATGCCCGTGTGGTGGCATCTTCTTCCTTCAAGATGCTGTAATCGTGATAGAATTGGTTGTAGGTTTTTGCCAAGTCGAACACATAATTGGCAATCAAAGCCGGGCTGTAGGTGCGTCCTGCCTCGCTCACCACCGAAGGGAAGTCGGCGATTCGCTGAATGAGGTCGATTTCCTTATCGTTGGGTGCATACGAAGTCACATCCACAGCGGCATCATCCGGGTTGCTCTTACGGAGCACCGAACGAATGCGCGCATAGGTGTATTGCACGAAGGCGCCGGTATTGCCATTAAAGTCGATGGATTCTTCCGGGTTAAAGAGCATATTTTTGCGCGGGTCCACCTTAAGGATGAAATATTTAAGCGCACCCAAGCCAATGATACGGAACAAATTGTCGATTTCCTCTTCCGGCACACCTTTCAACCGACCCTCGCTCATTTGCTTAGCGGTGGCAATCATTTCGTCCATCAAATCGTCGGCATCCACCACGGTACCCTCGCGGCTCTTCATTTTGCCATTCGGCAATTCCACCATACCATAAGAGAAGTGTACCAAATCCTTGCCCCAGCTAAAGCCGAGTTTGTCGAGCAAGAGCGAAAGCACCTGGAAGTGATAGTTTTGCTCATTGCCCACCACATAAATCATTTGGTCGATGGGATAGTCTTGGAAGCGGAGTTTAGCGGTGCCAATGTCTTGGGTCATATACACCGAAGTGCCATCGGTGCGGAGCAAGAGTTTGTGGTCGAGACCGTCGGCAGTGAGGTCAGCCCACACCGAATTATCCTCTTTGCGATAGAAGATACCCTTTTCGAGCCCTTCGAGCACCTTTTCTTTCCCTTCGAGATAGGTGTTGCTTTCGTAGTAGATTTTATCGAAGCTCACGCCCAGACGTTGATAGGTTTCATCGAATCCGGCATACACCCATTCATTCATCATCCGCCAAAGCGAGCGCACCTCTTCGTCGCCATCTTCCCACTTTTTAAGCATGGCGCGAGCCTCTTTCATCAAAGCGGATTCCGCCTTGGCATCGTCTTCGCTCATGCCCTCAGCCATGAGTTGATTCACTTCTTCCTTGTATTTTTTGTCGAAAAGCACATAGAAATCGCCAATCAGGTGGTCGCCCTTTTTGCCGGCTTGCTCCGGAGTGATATTGTTGCCCCACTTGATCCAAGCCAACATAGATTTGCAAATGTGGATACCGCGGTCGTTCACGATGTTGGTTTTCACCACCTTATTGCCATTGGCTTCCATAATTTTTGCGAGGCTATAGCCCAACAAATTGTTGCGCACATGCCCCAAATGGAGCGGCTTATTGGTGTTGGGCGAAGAATATTCAATCATCACCAATCGGCTATCTTCGGTGACGGGTTTAAAGCCAAAATCGGGCTTTTCAGCCACTTGAAGGAGCACCGAGGTCCAGAAAGTGGGCTTGATGGTGATATTGAGAAAACCTTTGATGACATTAAATTTTTCCACAGCATCGCAGTGCTCCACCAAATAGGCGCCAATTTCTTGTGCAGTGTCTTCTGGGCGCTTGTGCGACGCCTTCAAGAAAGGGAACACCACAATGGTGAGATTGCCTTCAAATTCCTTTTTGGTGGTGGAAGGCACAATGGTATCGGCAGCCACTTCAGCGCCGTAGAGATTCTTTACCGCCTCAGCGGTGGCTTGAGCCAAAATATGATTCAACGACATAAATAATGAATGATTTCAAAAAA
>SFWW01000125.1 GCA_004559845.1 bacterium | reverse complement strand
CCCGATACGCATGTCGCATGGATGCTGCGACATGACAATGCGATTGTTTTCATTCAAATTAAACATGGCGTTTTTGGTTGCAAAGTTCACAATCAAAAGTGCCATTTAAAAGTCGGCTTGTTTCGGATGGTTACGCCACAACTGCCCCTCTCCGATGGCGGCTACAGGCGGGATAGATGCTATGGTGGTGTGGCGGGCTTTTGTAAAATAAAAGCACCCGCTATGCCGGTGGGCTTGCGGGTGCTGTATGGGAGGTGGATTCGGAAGGGTGCCGAATCCGAGGTTGCTTCAATTATTTGAGGATTTGGTTAACGAGTTCAGTTACGTCGCTCACATTGATGGTGCCGTCGCCGTTGATGTCGCAATTTTCGTAGTTTTCGGTGGCGAGAATCACGTTTACCAAAGCAGTTACGTCGCTCACATTCACGATGCCATCGCCGTTCACGTCGCCGAGCAGCGCAGATTCATCTTTTGCTTCTGAAAGCACCAATTGCAATTGACCTTTGTAGAGTGCCACGAAGCCGGTGAGGGTGAATGTTTTGCCTACAGTTGATTCGGGAAGGGTTACTGCATCGGTGAATTTGTTGAACACTTGCAAATCTACAGTGCCATCGTTGCCGGTGTAGGTGTTGGCAGTTTCGGTAGCAGCGAGGGTTACGCCGGGCACTTTCACATATTGGTGAATCAAATCTTGCGAAAGGTCTTCCAAAGCCATTTCTTCGGGTTCAATAGCAGCGCCTGAGCCACTCTTCACGAAAGTGGAATCCACAGGGATGATTTCTTTGTAGCCATCGTAGGTGGTCCAGTTTGCCACAGCGTTTGTGATTTGGTCGCCGTTAGCGAAAGTGTTGGTGAGTTTACCGAATACCAAACCATTGGTTCCGGCTTCATCTTTCACGTAGAGTGTGTTACCGTTTTGGAACACAGCGGTGAGGGTGCCGGTAATGCGGTAGTTGGTGCCGGTGCTCTTAGCGAAGAGTGCATTGAGGTCAGCCACATCTTCCACTGCCAGGGGCGAGCCGTCTTCGTTGGTGAAGTAAACGGGGAGCAATTGGTAAACAACGTTGGTTTTGCCGTAAGAGCCGATGATGGCATACACATTGTATTTTTTTGTAAGGTCTTCAGGCATAGAGGCTTTGAGGTTGCCATTGTGGTAAGGAGCGGTGTTGCCTGCAGCGTCGGTCATTTTCATTCCTGTAGCGTCGATGGTCACGCCCTTAGCCACGATAAAGTGACCGAAATTGGCGTGTGCCACATTTTGAGCGGTGAGAGCTATTTCTTCAGCCACCACAGGCACATTGTCGGAAGCAGCCTTGAAGCCGGTGGGATTTTTAAGTTCGGGTTCGCCGTTGTAGGTGGTTTTCACACCGCCAAATCCGGCGGGAATCACGTCGCCGCGTTGGTAAGTTTGACCGGTACCGCCGTAAACGAGCATGTGTCCGGTTTCGTCTTTCACAAATAAGTAGCCACCGGTTTGAGCCAACACGGTCACAGGGTTGCGGAAGGTGAGTTCGACATTGTCTTCAGCCACTTGGAATTCAGCGATGCTCACGCCTTCAGTAGGTTCTACGCCGGCTTTAGCAACTGCGGTAGGAAGAATCACATAGGTAATTTCGTCGGTTCCGGTCACTGTCCAAGAGCCCACAATACCGTACACGTCTACGTTCACGGAGTCGTTTTTCGCAGAGAAGCCGCCCATGCCGGTTTGGCAAATGGCAGAGCCGCTGTTGTCGGTGATGGTGCGGTTGAGGAAAGAAGTGGTAGCGCCCTTAATCACCACATAGTGTCCAAAGAGGTCTTTAGCGATGTCGCTCACTTGAATCACTTCGGGTGCCACAGGGGTGTTTTCGCCCGCCACGATGTTGCTGTTGGCATCCACCTTCAATTCAGGTTCGCCCTTGTAGGTAACTTTCGAGCCATGGAATCCGGCGAGAATTTGGTCACCGTGGTGTCGTCGCCCACAGTTTGATAAGCGGCAATGTTTGCCACTTCGGTGCTTTCGCCCATCACGTATTCAGCCACGGCAATGTCGCTCACCTTGTCGTCAAGCGCAGCAATAGCCTTCACAGTGGTAGTGGCATTGATAGCGATAGGATTGGCATACACCGGTGATGCGGTGGTGGGGTCGGTGCCATCGGTAGTGTAGTGGATGGTAGCGCCCGAGGTGGCATTTTTCAGTGTCACCTCAAATGGTACATAATAGGTACCGGCTGCAGGAGAGAATGTGGGTTTTCCAACCACGATTTCGCCTGTGCCATTGGTGGTGATTTCCGCTTTTTTGAAGCGCCATTGGGTTGGAGCGGAGGCGTTGCGATACACGGTGAAGGTCACGGTAGACGCATTACCCACCCAAGTAAGGGTTTTGGTAGAGGCATCCCAAGTTACGGTTCCTTCAGAGGCTTTCACTTCGCCAAAGGTGAAAGATGAGGTGCTACCGCCAAGCACGATTTGGGTCATAGCAGTGGTGCAGGTGATGGTCATCGTGTTGCCGTCATACTTCTCTGCATTATCTTTCTGACCACCATAAAGGCGGATTTCTTGATAACTGGCATTGAAGGCCGGTTCGGTTTGGGAATTTCCCTTAGCGAAAGAGAAAGAGAAAGCACCCGATGATGTCGGTGTGGTTGGTTGCACTTTGCTACTGTAGAGGTCGGCGAATGTGATGGTGGTGACATCGGCAAAGGCATAGCCTATCGCCAAGACGCCCATCACAAAAAGTGTAAAGATTTTTTTCATTTTGAATAACGTTTAAGTTGTTTTATTTTAAGTTAATTAAGTACACAATTATGCAAATTGATGATAATTTCCGCAAATGTACACATTAGTTTTCACATTTCATACTTTTTTTGCATTTTTCACAAATTCGTCACAAAGAATCTGTCTTTTTTTTGCCCCATTATCTCGCCTTGCTCATCATTCACAGCGCACCACAGGAACGTGCATTGTAAAAAATAATTTGCTGAAAAACAGCCGGATATAATTTAAATGAAAATTTTAGCGAAATTTTTCAGCAAAAATATTTTGTCAATTCAAAAAAAGGTTATAACTTTGCACTCGCAATTAAGCGCCGATGGTGCCATAGCTCAGTTGGTAGAGCAAAGGACTGAAAATCCTTGTGTCCCCGGTTCGATTCCTGGTGGCACCACGAAATAGGAGTTACGATAGCGTAGCTCCTTTTTTTGTGCCCTTTTTTTTGGTGTTTTGTCGGTGACGGCTGGATAAAATGTGAAAAATGATGGTCAAAACCAACCTAAAGTCGTGCACATTAGTAAAAAATGCGTAACTTCGCACATTGTGTGCTGCTGCTTTTGCACCGGTTTGGCACAATGAACTGCGTTTTCGGCATGGAAAAATTGATGCAATATGTGTGGAATCACCGACTGTGGCGGTCGGAGGATATGGTCACCAACACCGGTAAGAAGGTGCGGGTGATTGACCCCGGTTTGCTCAACACCGATGCCGGACCCGATTTCTTCAATGCCAAGGTGGAAATTGATGGCAGAATGTGGGTAGGTAATGTGGAGATTCATTATCGAGCCTCCGACTGGAAGCGGCATCACCACGATGTGGATAAAGCCTACGATAGCGTGATATTGCATGTGGTGGGCAAAGATGATGCGCCGGTGCGGCGCACCGGCGGCGAACTGATTCCGCAGTTGGTGCTCGAAGTGTCGCCACAGTTTTACACCGATTATGCCACGCTGGTGAATGGCACCATTGAGGTGTCGTGTGCCGAAAAAATCAAGCAAGTGCCACAGCTCACCATGGTAGAGTGGGTGAGTGCGCTGGCTTTTGAACGCCTTCACGGCAAGGTGCAGCGCATCCACGAGATGCTGGAGCGCTTCAACGGCAGTTGGGAAGACGTGTGCTACGTGACGCTGGCGCGTAATTTAGGGTTTGGCATCAATAATGAGGCATTTGAACGGCTTGCGCGCAAAACGCCCCTGCGCTTGCTGGGCAAGCATAGCGATTCCATTTTTCAGATTGAAGCGCTGCTTTTTGGCCAAGCGGGTATGCTGGAAGGAAATGTGCAGCACGCCGACCCTTACGCACAGCAGTTGGCAACCGAATATGCGTTTTTGCGCAACAAATTCCAACTCTCGCCCATGGAAACGCAAGCGTGGAAACTGTTTCGCATCCGTCCGCAAAATTTCCCCTATCGGCGCATTGCCATGCTGGCGCGATTTGTGGAGGGCGGATTTAGGATGATGCGGCGCATCGTTGATGCAGAAGATGAGAAGCAAATGAGAGCGCTCTTTGATGTGCAGTTATCAGGCTACTGGGCTACGCACTACACTTTCGGCAAGCCCCACGAGCGCACGGCGGCAGCATTGAGCCAAAGGTCGATTGATATCGTGCTTATCAACACCGTGGCGCCTTTGCTCTATGCCTACGGCGAGCTCACCGATA
Organism: bacterium; assembly: GCA_004559845.1. GTDB lineage: Bacteria > Bacteroidota > Bacteroidia > Bacteroidales > Muribaculaceae > Sodaliphilus. The sequence continues at coordinate 1,401 of SFWW01000125.1, read as the reverse complement.
GCTACGCGCTCACCGACAAAGCCATCCGACTGCTCGAAGACTTGAAGCCGGAAAGCAATTCCATCGTGGCGCAGTTCACCTCCTACGGCATTCCGTGTCCCGATGCACTCACCTCGCAAGCGCTGGTGCAACTCAAGCGCGAATATTGCGAAGCGCGCAAGTGTATGTATTGCAAAATAGGGCACTATTTGCTCTCAAAATCAGCACACGGCGAATCCATCTAAAGCGATTGGACACGACTATTATTAACGAATAACGATAACAATCAACACAAAAATGAAAATGAAAAAAATTGCACTTATCATAGCCATAATGGCGATTGCTGCCACCGGCATGAAAGCGGAAAAACTCGAGCCAATCAAATTTGGCGATTTTGAAAATTGGGTAACACGCGTGATTAAAGAATCGGGCGTGATAGGGGGTAACACCAAAAAAGTGTATGAAATAGCACCCTCCACCACCATCAATGGTGCCAAGGCATATAGCAATATGGGCGGTTCGCAGTGGGCTACCAGCAATGTGTATGCCAAGGTGATGGGCGTGGTGAAAACCAGCAACGCCGTTTTCCCTGACAAACACGGCGCCGGACGCTGCGCTAAACTCACCACCCTGCTGGAGCACGTGAAGGCTGCCGGCATCGTGAATATGGATGTGCTGGTGTCGGGCACCATCTTCTTGGGGAAAATGCTCGAACCGGTGAGCAGCACCAAAAATCCGTATAGCAAAATGGAAATGGGTATTCCCTACACCAAAACCCCCAAATTCTTGCAATTCGACTATCGATTGGTGGCACCGGCAGGTGCGCCCATCTATTCCAGTGGATTCGGTGGCAAAAAAACACTCTCCGGTCGCGACAATGCAGAAGTGTTTGTTATTCTACAGCATCGCTGGGAAGACAGCAAAGGCAATATTCACGCCGAACGGGTGGGCACCGGACGCGAACGCTTTGGTAAGACCACAATGGGCTGGGTGAACAAGCACCGCATTCCCATTTGGTATGGCGACATTCGTAAGCATGCCGGCTACAAACCCTATATGGGACTCATTTCCAAAGAAAAAAGCTACTACGCTCGCAATAAAAAAGGGAAAATAGTGCCCGTGGTGGAAGAAAAATGGGCAGCCGCAGGCACCAAACCCACCCACGTGATGGTGATGCTCTCCAGCGGCTGCGGCACCGCCTACACCGGCACTGTGGGCATGACGCTCTGGGTGGACAACGTGGCATTCGTTCACTAATTCAGTATCAACGAGTTATCTTGTCAACGGGTGGAAACAACGGGATGGTTGTTTCCACCGACTTTATCCTTGCGTCAGCCAAAAACAACGCAAATCGGCGCTACAGCCCCCGGTAGGGCAGGCTCATAGAAAAATCACGAAAAAGTGATAAAGGCAGGAATTTCA
>SFWW01000019.1 GCA_004559845.1 bacterium | reverse complement strand
TTGCATCAACCGCATCATATTGCTCCCGGCTGTATTTTTGTTGGCGGCGGGCATTTTTCTGGGTGCCGTGTGGGCGAATCAATCGTGGGGCAGATATTGGGGCTGGGACCCGAAAGAAACCTGCGCATTGGTGATGCTCTTTTTTTATGCTTTGCCTCTGCATGCAGGAAGCCCGCGATTAAAATGTTTCCGAAAGCCCAAGGTGCTGCATTGGTATTTGCTTTGTGCCATCCTCTCGGTGCTTTTCACCTATTTCGGCGCCAACTATTTCCTGTCCGGATTGCACTCCTACGCATGAGCATCTCTCAGTAGAAAAGGAATTTGCACACTTGGCTCAACGAAGGCATGTGAGTAGGGCAGACGAATTCTTCCCTGCTTCAACATGCCTTCTTTCTTTGTGCAAGATGCTTGATGCTATGTTCTCACATTATTGTGCGAGACGGAGTCCAAGACTATTACTATGAAACGTTGGTACGTAGCTGATACGGTTCGACAGATGGCTTCCAGACACCAGAGCACCCCAGCAACCACCACGAACCACGTGTTCCGTCCCGGTTTCCGGACCTATTGGATTGGTTTGTGGGGCATCGCTATAATCGCCATACCAGTCGCTACACCATTCCCACACATTGCCGGTCATATCATAGATGCCTAATTCGTTGGGCGCCTTGTTGGCTACCGGACAAGAGCGGTTGGAGCTGTTTTCCGAATACCATGCCACATCGGCAATATTGTTGCTCCCGCTAAACGTAAAGCCCTTACTTTTGTTGCCCCCACGTGCGGCATATTCCCATTCGGCTTCGGTGGGCATACGGAATTGTTGACCGGTGAGTTCATTCAATTTGGTGATAAACTCTTGGCAATCGTCCCAAGTAATATAATACATCGGATAATCCGGACCATCACCATATAAGGTCCATCCATTGGTTCTCGCAATTTGGCTAAGGGATTTGCCTGTCACCGCTTCCCACAATTCTTGGGTAATCTCGGTTTTGCCAATCTGGTAGGTGGAAAGCGTTACTTGATGCGGGGGCTTTTCACTATTATCGGCATAGGTGATTTGATCTTCCGTAGCGCCCATAGTAAAGGTGCCGCCTTGCATCGTTATCATATCAAAACTCACACCATTCACAGTATAAGTTTGTGTAAGGGGCGGATTCAGAATGTAATCAATCAAATCCGTAACGTCGGATAAATCCACCACGCCATCACCGTTTAGGTCTCTGTTTTGAGCATTGACCGTGAAAGCCACCAATAGTAGCGCAAATAAAAAATGGAATTTTTTTTCATAATTAGAATACTTCAAGTGGTTATAAGTGTAACTGATATATTTTGAAAAACAAATAGATTAGATAACTCGAAATATCTTTCGGAATATTAAACTCGTGAGCCAATATCTCCACCAATCTATTGATAATGAGTGCTAAGTTACGAAAATTTTTTTCAAATTCCAACCAAAAAAATATCACATTCACTGCCAAAGTTCAATCATTTCGTACCAAGGCAGCCATCTCGGGGATGGGATGAGTGTGCCGTCATAAGCTGAAAACGGAGCAAAGCAAAGTGACTATCGAAATGCCGCTAACCGATTCCCGTCACACGTATGCCGTAGGTATTCCCCGCCAAAATTCCACCCGCACGTAGGGATAGATCTTTGGTTTGTGAGCGACTCAAGATTCAGAAAACTAATCTATTATGCGTGTTTTGATTGCAAAGGGACGGTTCTTTTGGTTACCAATTGCTAAATATATAAAGCACCCCATCCTTTCACAGACCAAAAGAACCGTCCCTTTGATTTTTTTGAACGAAACGAAATTACAGACAGATTACAGCAGATAGCAGGAATCACCATTGATACAGAGATAGTTGAGACAAAAAGAATGAACAAATTATACCGAAATATTAAAGAAAGTTAAAGTTGCAAATCACTTATTGTATACTACAAGAATTACAGTCGTAACTGACTGTAATTATGTGTGTTAATGCAAATAAGTGTCAAAGACGGAAAAATAATAAAAAGATTTGAAAAACTGAGTCAAAATACCTAATTTTCTATCAAAAGTCATCGTTTTTATTGCGTTTTTTGCAATTTTCTCAAAAAATATCAGTATTTTTGCAGAGTAAATTACAGATATTCGTATTATCAAGAATGGTTACAAGTCATCAGAAGAAATTATTATCGAGCAATAATTTTTCTTGAACTTGTCCCATGATTTGAGACTACCCTATCCTACCTTTGCACCGAAATTGGATAATAGTACATTGTAAAATCAAAACTTTGACTCTATGTTAGGCGCAATTATTGGTGACATCGTTGGCAGCCGTTGGGAGTTTAACCCAACGAATGATTATAACTTTCCGCTGTTCTCAGACAAGAACAGTTTTACGGATGATACCATCTGTACCATAGCCGTGGCAGACGCTCTGCTTCATGGCTCAGATGACTATGGCAAGTTCATTCATAAATGGTGCCGAAAGTACCCTCATCCTATGGGTGGCTATGGTGGCAGGTTTGCCAAATGGGTAGCGAGTGATAATCCACAACCTTACAACTCATTCGGCAACGGATCAGCGATGCGCGTGAGTCCTATCGGATGGATGTTTGAAACTCCAGGCGACTTATACGAACAAGCCAAGAAATCGGCTGAATGCACCCACAATCATGAGGAAGGAATCCTTGGAGCACAAGCTGTAGCCTTTGCTATCCGTGACTGTAGAGTTCTACGTCAGGACATGAAGGGCAAGGAAATAACAGAAGAGGACATTCTGATTATGGGTATTGACCATGCCGTTATGCTCTACTACGAATGGCCTCAGAACTTCAAACTCGACATTTCCAAGTGCGTCAACAAGTTTGATGAAACGTGTCAGGGAACGGTTCCTGTAGCACTTTGGATCATTCAACATAGCAAGAATTTCGAAGATGCCATCCGTCAGGCTGTTGCTCTTGGAGCAGATGCCGACACCCTTGGAGCCATTGTTGGCAGTATAGCAGAAGCCCTTTGGGGAATACCTGAGTGGATAAAGGAGAAGGCTCTTTCCTATCTTCCTCAGGATATGAAAGATGTTGTCATGGAGTTCCACAAGAGGTTGAACCGTCTGCGCAAGCTCACAAAGAAGTGTCAGTACTACCTTGTGGGAGATTTCAATCCTGTTGACGAAAAGAACAAGAAAGCTTGTGATATTGAACGCGAATGGGCACATGACCTTGCACGCAGTTACTCCAATGCCGACAAAATGAAGGCTGAGATGGAGAAGCGTTGCGCCATGGAGCATTGGCAGAAATGGGCAGATGATTACGACCTGCCAGTTTCGCTCATAGGTTATATTTTCAAGCATACTGCAGATAGTGGTATGTTCATGCACGAATGTGTGGAACCATTCGAGAAATTCCTTCGTGACAACTACTCTGTCCGCATTCCTCAGGCAGAGAAAAAGAAGGAAGAGAAGATGCAGAAAGAGCATGTCAAGGCTATGATGTTCTGGAAACTCTCGCTCGGCAACCCAAACAACGTAATGTTTGGCAATGGTAGTCCTTTACCCGACAAAAAAGTAAAAGCAACTGCTGACTCATGGAAAACAGAGCCGATGCCAAACAACGATGATGCCAGCGACTATGAACTTTCCATCCCTCTTGCCAAGGAAGACCTCGACATCTTGCGGATGGGTCATATCCCAGAGGCACAGGAAGACCATTGGTTCATGTACACAGATAACGAGTATATCCGATATTTCCGCAGCTGGACAGGAATGTGTGCCTTCGAAGCCCACTATAGCAAAGATGGTAGCAACTATCGCATCGACCACCTTCGTATGAACAAAAATCTGTGTGAGTTCGGTGTCAATGGTGACGAAGCTGGAGCCTGGCTCTTCCGCTATCTTGTTACCGCAGAAATTGGAGCTGATGCAGAAAAAGCATGGCAAGCCTACCTAAATGCGTGGGAAATGTTACACGAAAAATATAAGAAGAAGTAAATATGACAAGACAGCATACAAACCAAAGGGACGGTTCTTTTGCAATCAAAAATGTTGTAGTTAGCTATTTTTCAGGGTATTAACGGTTGATTTTGGAAGGATTTTTCTTTGAAATTTTTGGATGCGAAAAATCGTGCTAAAATATTGGTAATTAATGGAATATGTAGAATTTGATTGCAAAAGAACTGTCCCTTTGCAATCATTTTTGGCTTTATCCCACTCGTCGTCCCACGATGAGGCTTCAGCCCTTACATCCCCGCTCCCGATTTTTTGTTCTCTTCCGTCCATCCAAAGCCCACAAACCCCACCATCCCACCCAAAAAAGGAATATTCCCTATTGGTATTGCCCTCTGTGCACACCATCCTTAACTTTGCCACCGAGTTCTTTGAAATGTTTACAAAAAAGCAATCCGAACATCCCCAGAAAGTGTTTCAGGTGTTTCAGGTGTTTCGGGTGTTTCAGGTGTAACTATTCAGCTATGCAATAATATCATAAAAATTTAGGTTGGAACGACTGTGATTGTTTTGATTGTTTCATTTCGCTTTTGGACCACAAAACAGCCCGGTTTTGGTCCAAATCCGAACAAACCCGGCAAACCGATAGGGTCGTCCCGCCGCCATATATTGGCTAAGGAAAACACCCAAAAAGGCAATCCACCCACTTGTGGGGTCGCATCCCCACCTGCCTGCGTTGCCACACACGATCCTGTTTTGCAAGCTATAGCCGTAGTTGTTTTTTGGTGAAGGCGGCTTTATTTTCGTTGCCCGCCACAAATGCGGGCATATGCGTTTTTAAATGAAAGAGCCGTGGCATTATCCGTAAATTTGGGGGAAATGGTTTGCGGATTTGTGCGAAATTTTATAATTTTGAATTTCCGTAATGAAACAACTGATTTTTATTTAAACTACCAACGATATGAATTCCAACGTAAAACTCTATTCATTATCCCTGCGTGAAACTCGCACTTATCTATTTGCAGCGGCATTTATTGTGGGCAATATTGTATTTCCCCAGCTTTGCCATGCTCTCATTCCCAAGGGTGGTCTCATTTTTTTGCCCATCTATTTCTTCACTCTCATTGGAGCCTATAAATATGGCGCGAAGGTGGGTATGCTCACCGCCATCTGTTCTCCTATCATTAATTCGGTGGCTTTTGGGATGCCTGCACCAGCCGCTCTGCCGATGATTTTGATGAAAGGTGTGCTGCTTGCTGCTGCCGCATCGTGGATAGCCGGTCGTGCCCGTAAGGTGTCTGTCCTTTGGCTTATTGCCGTGGTGCTGATGTATCAAGTGGTGGGATGCGCCATTGAATGGGCTGTGAAGGGCAGTTTTGTAGCAGGTGTTCAAGATTTTCGCCTCGGTGTGCCGGGTATGCTCATTCAGGTGGTGGGCGGCTGGGCTATGCTGAAGTATGTGCTCCATAAATAATTGCGTTGAGAGATGAAAAAACTGGGTATGGGCATGATGCGCTTGCCGCTCATCGACCCCAACGACCAAAAGTCGATTAATTATCCGCTCGCCACCCAAATGGTGGATGCCTATATGGCGGCGGGGTTTACTTACTTCGATACCGCTTTTATGTATCATCAAGGCGAGAGCGAAGTGTTTGTGCGTGAAGCAATTGTGAAGCGCTATCCGAGAGAAAGTTTTACCATCACCGACAAACTCCCTGCTGCGCAAATCACCACGTATGCCGACATGGAGCGGGTGTTTAATATCCAAATGGAACGCACCGGAGCCGGCTATTTCAACTACTATTGGTTTCACGCTATCAACAAACAGTATGTTGAACTTTTAGACAAAATTGATGGTTGGAAATTTTTGAGCCAACTCAAAGCTGAGGGTAAGGTGAAACACATTGGCTTCTCTTTTCACGACGATAGCGCCACTTTAGAGCACGTGCTGAAAAATCACCCCGAACTGGAATACGTGCAATTGCAAATCAATTATATCGACTGGAATAGTCCGGTGGAAGGACGCAAATGCTATGAGATTTGTGAGCGATATGGCAAGCCCGTGATTGTGATGGAGCCGGTGAAGGGCGGGAGTTTGGCTAATGTGCCGCCTGAAGTGGAGCAGATGATGAGGGAAGTGAATCCTCACATGAGCCCTGCTTCGTGGGCAATTCGCTACTGCGCTTCTTTGCCCAATGTGATGGTGGTGTTGAGCGGTATGAGCAATATGGAACAAATTGCCGACAACATCAGCTATATGCAAGATTTTCAGCCGCTCAGCGAACAGGAAGCGGAGTTGGTAACGCGCGTGGTCGACACGATTAATAAGAATATCGACATTCCGTGCACGGCATGCCACTATTGCACGGGCAATTGCCCGCAGCACATTGCCATTCCGCAATATTTTGCCTTGATGAATGTGGTGAAGCAATTGGGCGTGAGCCAAATCCCCAATAGCCGACTCTACTACAATTTGCTCACCGGCACTCACGGCAAAGCGAGTAGCTGCATTCAGTGCCGACAGTGCGAATCAATGTGCCCGCAGCATTTGCCAATTGTTGACAATTTGAAGCGTGTGGCTGACCGATTTGAGCAAAAATGATGCAAGCATTAATTGAAATTCTTCATCGAGAGCAATGTTCGCTCGTGGTGCGCCACGATGGCGAGGTAAGCACCTATGGCAAGCCTGGCGTGCGCGATTTGGAACACCTGCTAAAGCATCAGCCGGCGGTACTCAAAGGTGCGCTGGTGGCTGATAAGGTGGTGGGAAAAGCTGCTGCTGCCTTGATGGTGGTGGGTGGCGTGGCGCAAGTGTATGCCGAAGTGCTGAGCGAAAAAGCTGTTCCTTTTCTGAAAAAGGCACAAATTCCCTATACCTATGGCACGCTGGTCAACGCCATTGAGGAAGGCGCCGGCAGATGTCCGCTCGAAGCCATCACAGCGCCGGCATCCACGCCAAAGCAAGCAGTGGAGCTGCTTTTTGCCCATTTTCGGCAAATGCAAGCCCGGCGCCATCTTTCCCCATAAAAAAGCATATCCTCCCAAATTTCAGGAGGATATGAAAATGCTATTTTTTGACACGCTTTAGCGCTTCCCGCTCGCCGGCTATTCTTTCTCAGCCGCTGCTTCGGTGAAGGCTTCCATTATCACGGTAGGGCGATGGTTTTCGAAAGCCCCTAACGGATATTGTCCTTCCAATTCCGGTGCCCAATAAATCACGCCAAGGCAATGCCCATCGGTGTGATGCTTGGCGGCATTGATAATTTCTTTCAAAATCACCTTGCCTTCCACGGGCTTTTTAGTTTCCACACCGGTTTCCACCACCATCGTTTCCACGCCATATTTTTGGGAAATACGGCGCAAATTGGCAGCAAATTTTTCCACAGTTTCATGCCAATCATTCACCAATTTGCTATCCATGTCCCAATAGGGATACACGCTCACGCCAATCATATCGAATCGCGCGCCATATTTTCTCAAGCCATCAAAAATGAAATCGTAGCGATGAGGGTCGCAGGCGCAATCCAGATGCACAATCACCGTGGCTTGCGGATACACCTCTTTCACGGCTGCATAGCCTGCATCGGTGAGCCCGGCATATTGGTCCATGTGCTCTTGCGCACGCCCCATAGGCCAAAGAAAGCCATTGGTGGTTTCATTGCCCACCTGCACCCATTTCACATCAATGCCGTTGGCTTTAAGCAGTTGGAGAGTTTCGCGCGTGTGTCGGGCAAGGGCTTGCTTCATTTGCTCATAGTTGTAGTCTTTCCAAGCCTGAGGAATGTTTTGTTTCCCCGGGTCAGCCCACCAGTCGCTGTAGTGGAAATCAATCATAATAGCCATCCCTAATTCTTTGGCACGTTTCGCCATCACCAGCACATCTTCTTTACTGGAAAATCCATCTTTAGGATTCACCCACACCCTGAGCCGAATCATATTCATGCCCAGTTCCTTCATCAGCGCAGTGTTTTCGCGCGGTTCGCCTTTTGCATTATAAATTTGCACACCTTTGGCTTCAAGTTCGGTGGTGCCGCTAATGTCGGCACCCAGCCAAAATGTGGATGCCTGACACCAAGCGCCCACAGCACCCACCATCATCAATAGCAATAAACAAACACGTTTCATATCCATAATTATAATTATTAAAATTTCAAATGTCCATCATTTAATTTCTAATACGGTTTAAACGGTAATTCGCCGATGTGCCATTGCTGCTGCGGCTCTTCCGTTCTGTCGTTGTCGGTTCTCGACACCGATAGCCCCAATAAGCGGAAAGGTCGGTGTTGATAATCCACCTTAGCGAGCAATTGTTTGGCCAAAGCCAAAATGTCGTCTTTGTCGCGAAGCACCTTTTGGCGTGTGGTGCTGCGTGTGACTTGCGTGAAATCGGCAAATTTCACCTTCAGGGTAAGCGTTTTGCCCTCAAATCCGCTTTTGGCAATTCGCTCCACCAATTCTATCACTGCCTGATAAAGCACAATAATGGCAGCGCCGGGCTTCTGGATATCGGTTTCAAAAGTTTCCTCGCAACCCAGCGATTTCCGTGTCCAGTCGGTCACCACCGGGCGATTGTCGATGCCGCGCGCATATTCATAGAACACCTGTCCCATTTTGCCAAATTCCATTTTCAGAATGTTGAGCGGCATTTCGCGAAGCTGTCCGCACGTTTGAATCATTAAATCGTTCATCCGTTGCTTGGTTTTCGGCCCCACGCCCCAAAGGTTTTCCACAGGTAAATTATTTAAAAAAGCCTCAATGCGTTGTGGATGCACCACCGTCATGCCATTAGGTTTGCGGAAGTCGCTGGCAATTTTTGCCAACAATTTGTTGCACGACACCCCTGCAGATGCGGTGAGGTGGAGCTCGCTGAAAATAGCAGCTCTAATTTCAGCGGCTATATCCATAGCAAGCGGCATATTTTTCAGATTTTGTGTCACATCCAAAAAAGCCTCATCTAATGATATGGGTTCAATGATGTGGGTGTAGCGTTGAAAAATGGCGTGCACACTGTTAGATACCTCTTTATAGCGCGAAAAATGCGGTTCCACCACTATTAAATCGGGGCATTTGCGTTTGGCAAGCGCTATGGATTGCGCGGAACGCACTCCAAATTTTCGTGCCTCGTAGCTGGCGGTGCACACCACACTGCGCGGTCCATCATGCCCCACCACTATGGGTTTGCCTTTCAGTTCGGGGTTATCAAGCTGTTCCACCGATGCAAAAAAGGCATCCATATCAATATGTATGATTTTGCGCTCCACAGCATTGCGAAATTTTTACAAACAAAAATACAAAAAAAATGCCACAATCCTAAAAGATTACGGCATTTCTAATGGAATATTTTTCGGCAAGCAAATTATGCTTCCTTCTTCACGATACGGCGTTCTTTAATACGAGCCTTCTTACCGGTGAGCTTGCGCAGGTAGTAAAGTTTCGCGCGACGCACACGACCGTGCTTGTTGATCACGATGCTGTCGATAAATGGAGATTCAATCGGGAAGATACGTTCCACACCGATGTTGTCCGACATTTTGCGAACGGTGAAACGCTTCTTGTCGCCTTCGCCATTAATTTTGATGACTACACCACGATACTGTTGGATACGTTCCTTGTTACCTTCTTTAATGCGGTATGCCACTGTGATAGTGTCGCCGGGGAAGAATTCGGGAAGTTCCTTTTTGGTAGCAAATGCTTGCTCCACAACTTTAATTAAATCCATTGTAAAATAAATGTTTATAGTATACTATTGTCTTCGCAACATACAAGGGCCACACTATTTTCCCAACAGAGGTTACGAAAATCTCCGCAAAATTAATACTTTTTCCCAATTCCGCCAAATTTTTTTTACATTGCAGTGTGATTTTGAGCAGCGCGGCACTCGCATGTGCTTAGTCTTCGAGGTAGGTTTTTACGTAGAGGTCGCAGTTGGCAGCGAGCTCGTCGTACCATTCTTGTCCGAATCGCTCTATGAGAGGTTGTTTAAGGAATTGGTAGAGACGGATTTTATTTTTTCTGCCTATCACTTCTGCGCTTTTGCAAATTTTCCATCGGTGGTAGTTTACAGCGGTGAAGGTGCTGTGTTTTTTTACCCTCACCGGGTAGAGATAGCATGATATGGGTTTTCTCCAATCCAATCTTCCTTCACGAAATGCTTTTTCGATAGCGCAAATGCACACGCCGCCGGGCAGATAGGTGGAGAAAGCGCAATTTTTTCCATCCACGATTTGTGTTACGATTTCTCCTTCGGGGTCGAGATACCCCACGCCGCCTTCTTTAATTTGCTCTTGTGCGCGAGGGAGCAAGTCGTCCCAGATGATGGGAAGAATTTCTTTGAGTTTTTTATACTCTTCTTTCGTGAGTGGTGCTCCGGCGTCGCCTTCAATGCAGCAAGCGCCCAAGCAAGCCTCTATTTCGCAGCAAAAAAAGCGTTCGGCAAGGTCAAGGCTCACCAAGGTGTTGCCTATTTCAAACGCTCCTCTCATTTCATTGCTCATTGCAGTAGGGTGGTAAGGGTGATTATTCGTTGAGTAATTCAGTGAGTTTATGGTCGAGCTCGGTGCTCGATAGTTTGAGGAAAATTTCCCCTTTGTAGGAGCACGATATATTGCCGGTTTCTTCGCTCACCACCACCGAAATGGCGTCGGTTTCTTGGCTGATGCCCAATGCAGAGCGGTGGCGAAGCCCTAAATAGCGAGGCAGGTTGCGGTCGTGCGACACGGGCAGGATGCACCCTGCAGCAAGTATGCGTCCTTCGGATATGATTACCGCGCCATCATGGAGCGGACTGTTTTTGAAGAAAATGTTTTCGAGCAAACGGTTGTTGACCTTGGCATCGAGCACATCGCCGGTGTGCACATAGTCGGAGAGCGACATACTTTTTTGCACCACAATCAGGGCGCCTGTTTTGGATTTTGCCATCGTCATACAGGCATACACGATGGGCATAATCCATTTTCGTTTGTCGGCGGCATCGGGTCGGTGCATAAATCGCTTGATAAAGCGGAGATTACTGTTCGACCCCACGTCGCTAAGAAAGTGGCGAATCTCATTCTGAAATAAGATAATCAATATGATGGCGCCTTGGCTGATGATGGTGTTGAAAATTCCTTTCATCAAGGTCATGCGGCTGATGCGCAACACGGCAAAGAGTACCAACAGAAACACGATGCCCAAAAATATGTTGATGGCACCGGATTTCTTCATAGCGAGATAGATGTAGAGCAGTAGCGCCGCCACTAAAGCGATGTCGATAAAGTCGATTATGCCAAAACACTCTGTCATTGATGTTAATCTTTTGTGTGGGTAGTTCGTTATTTGTTGGGGTACTGTAGTTGATGCATGATGCTACGCACTTCCACTGCCGTTTTCACATCGTGCACCCGCAAAATGTGGCAACCCTGTTGGAGTGCCACCGTGTGGAGCACGGTGGTGCCTGTGAGGGCTTCAGCCGGCGTGGTGTGGAGCAAGCGGTAGATCATCGATTTGCGCGAGATGCCCACCAATAGCGGTGCATTCAGTGTGCCAAAAGCGGATAAGCCGCTCATCAGCTCATAGTTTTGCCCCATAGTTTTGCTAAATCCGAATCCGGGGTCAATGATGATTTGCCGACATCCGGCTTGCTCAAATCGCTCCATCTTCGCCTTCAAATCTGCCACCACATCGTGCACCACGCCACCGTCGTATTGCGTGAATTGCTGCATAGTGGAAGGTGTGCCGCGCATGTGCATCAATATGTAGGGCACATTCAATTCGCCGGCTGTGGAGAGCATATCTTCATCGAGCGTGCCGCCCGACACATCATTAATGATATGTGCGCCAAGTTCGGCAATGCATGTTCTTGCCACCGAAGCGCGAAAGGTGTCGATAGAGATGGGAAGGTGCGGGGCTATGCGCTTCACCACTTCAATGCCCCTTTGCAAGCGCCGCAATTCTTCGTCGGCATCCACCTCATCAGCTCCCGAGCGAGTGGAATAGGCTCCAATGTCGATGATATCGGCTCCTTCGCTCACCATTTGCTCCACACGCGCTTCCATAGCAGAAGTGGAGAATGACCTACTTGCCGCATAAAAAGAATCGGGCGTGGCATTAAGAATGCCCATTATCAACGGATGGTTGATAACGAGGTCGCGGTCACGCAAATGGAGGGTAAAGGGAACAAAATTCACCAACTTTGCTATCATTTTTTGATTTAACTCTGCGAAAATACAAAAAAAAATAGCCACAAGCAAACAAACCCTCCAAAAATCCACATTTTTAGTGTGTGCCATCCTTTGGCTTCAATTCAGCGGCTCAGGGTGGGGGAGGGACTTAGATGATGCCCACATAGCAGAGGAAGATAAGCACTACTGCCACGGGAGCAACGAAACGCAAGCAGAACACAATGAGCCACTGAATGCGGGTGCGTAGGGCACCATGGTTGGTGAGTTGGGCAGTAATTACTTTCTTATCAAGGAACCATCCCACATAAATGGCGGTGAACAAGCCGCCGAGCAGCATGAAGAAGTTGCTCGATAAATCGTTGAGGAAATCGAAAATATTTTTGTCGATGATGCTCACTCCGCTCAGTACGTTAAACGAAAGGGCGCTCACCACAGCTATCACTAAGGTGATGCCAGCCACTATCAGTGTGGCACTTTTGCGCGAGGTTTTAAATTCTTCGGAGATGAAGGTGATGGGAATTTCGCTCAATGAAATGGTGCTGGTGAGGGCTGCAAAAATGAGCAATATGAAAAATAATATCGCCCACAAATAGCCTCCGGGCATTTGCTGGAAAATGTTGGGTAGCACCTCAAACACCAATTTCGGTCCGGATTCGGGTTGCATGCCAAAGGAGAACACTGCGGGAAAAATCATGATGCCGGCAAGCAGTGCCACCAGGGTGTCGAGTGTGGCGATGGTGCATGCGTCGCGCACCAGTGGGGCTTTGTCTTTGAAAAATGAAGAAAAGGTGATGAGCCCGGCTATGCCCAAGGTGAGCGACATAAACGCTTGCCCAAAGGCGTCGACCACGCCGCGCCAGGTGAGCTTCGAAAAATCCACATTAAACAAAAAGTCCAAACCTTTGCCGGAATTTGGCAAAAGCATCGAATTGATGCAGAACATCACCAATAGCACAAACAGCATGGGCATCATAATGGAAGAGGTTCGTTCCACTCCTTTGCGCACTCCGCCGAGCATCACGAAGAAGTTGATACCAAGAAACACCACCGTGAGCAGTACGTTGCGATAAGGGCTCGACACGAAATCGGTGAAAATGGCAGAGTATTCTGCCGTGGTGTGGCCCGACAGATTGCCTGCCACAGCTTGGTAAAGATATTCCAGCACCCATCCGCACACCACGCTATAAAAACCCAATGTGATGATAGCGCCCAGCACACAGATGAATGCCACATTGTGCACTTTAGAATTCGGCGAAAGCTGTTTTAGCGCCCCACGCATATTGAGGTGGGTGCTTCGCCCGATAATAAATTCCGAGAGCATAACCGGAATGCCCAATAATAGCACGCAACCGATATACACAATGATGAAGGCTCCGCCTCCGTTTTCGCCTGCGATGTAAGGAAATCTCCAAATGTTGCCTAATCCCACTGCCGAACCCACGGTTGCGGCGATTGCACCAATGCGCGAACTAAAACTTGCTCTGTTGGTCATTTGTCTTGTAGTAGATGTTATTTATGGATTGGAGATATCAATCCGTAATCATTTAGCCTAAATAGGATATAAAATTCCTAAAATATTTGCAAAATTACTAATAATTTCCAGAAAAATCAAGTTTTGAGACAAAAAGTTGAAAAACCATTCATCATCCTGCATTATAAAAAGGTATCAAAAAGCCCTAATCCGTAGAGGAAAATGATGATAATGGCAATGGGTGCAAAATAGCGGATGCAGAAAAAGAGAGGACGTCGCCAAATGCTCACTTTGGTGGTGCCGTGGTTGGTGAGCTCATTGTCCACAAATTTTTTATCGACATACCATCCCACAAACCAGGCAAAGAATACGCCGCCAAGCGGGAGCAAAATGTTGCTCGACACAAAGTCGAACAAGTCGAAAATCGTTTTGCCGAAAATGGTGAAGTCGCTTAGCACGCTGAACGATAGCGCACACAGTGTGCCGAAGGCGATGCCGATGCCGGTGTTTAACAAAGTGGCTTTTTTGCGGCTCAATTGATGCTCTTCCACCATAAATGTGATGGAGATTTCGCTCATCGAAATGGTGCTGGTGATGGAGGCGAAAAAGAGCAGCAAGAAAAACATGACCGACCACAAATAAGCACATGGCAATTGCTGGAAGATGTTGGGCAAAATTTCAAACACCAACTTAGGTCCGGCTTCGGGCTCCATGCCAAAGGAGAATACCACAGGGAATATCATTATGCCGGAAAGAATGGCTACAAGGGTGTCTAACACTGCCACAATGGTGGCATTCTTTGCCAGCGAGTCGCTGTCTTTGAAATACGACGCATAGGTGAGTAGGCACGAAAGCCCTACGCTTAGCGAGAAAAAGGCTTGACCCATTGCGCCAATCGCCACTTTAGGTGAGAGATGAGAAAAATCGGGGAAAAACAAAAATTTCAATCCCTTGGTGGCACCGGGCAGGGTGAGTGCGTAGGCAATAAACACCAATAAAATTACAAAAAGCACCGGCATCATAAAATTAGCCACCTTTTCAATGCCCTTCTTTATGCCGCGCCGCAGCACCAAAAAATTGATGCACAAAAAGAGCACCGTCCACATCACCGTGCGCCATGGATTTGCCACGAAGGCATTAAACATATTGGTGTAGTCTTGCGCCGAGTGACCCGACAAATTGCCGCTAACGGCTTGAAACAGGTATTCAATAATCCATCCGCACACCACGCTGTAGAAACTCAAAATCATTAGCGAAGCCAATATGCCCATATACGACATCCAGTGCCATTTGGTGCCCGGTGCCAATTGCTTAAGCGCACCCGCCACATTTTTGTGAGTGCCGCGCCCAATAATAAATTCCGATACCACTACCGGGATGCCCACCAGCAGCACGCACCCAATATAGATGAGCAAAAAAGCCCCACCACCATTTTTGCCGGCTTCGTAAGGGAAGCGCCAAATGTTGCCTAATCCCACTGCCGAACCCACTGTGGCAGCTATTGCTCCTATTCGTGTCACGAATTGTGCTCTCTCGTTGCTCATAATCATTATAGCCTTTAGATTTGCCCTTAGCTAATCTCCAATTTCTAATTTCAATCTAGAACTTTTAATTTCTAATCTCTAATTTCTCAAAATTGTGGCATCTCCTGCATACCGTTGGTTTTTTCTTGCTTATTTGTCTCTTTTTGTGGTGATTTCTTTTCTTTTTTCTTTTTCCGAGGCGAATGTTTTGCTTTTTTAGCCTTCTTGTGAGAGGAAGTGCTATCGGGCTTCACAGTCACCGAATCTGTTAAATATTGCATCACAGCTTGGTTGGGCTTTGTCATAGCTTGGCTCTGTGCTCGCCACGATTTTGAAAAGGAGGCAAATGCAATGGCGCCGGCAAGCAGTAGCAAAGCCACGAGCGTGCCTATGCGTTCGCGTTTGGTGATTGAAAAGAAATCAGAAATTTTGCCCATAGCCTTTCCCTTTTCTGCATAAATTTACAAAATATTGCGAAAAATGATTACCAAATGCAAAATTAATATTTTTATGCGACATTCCACTAACAAATTAAATAAAAAACGTCTCGGTAGGTGAAAATAAGTACGAATTCATTCATAATTGAAAATTTTGCGACAAATGCGATTATTTTGGTCCAGATTTTTGTATTTTTAGTAAATAATGCTAATAAAATAGTAATTAGTTGTATTCAATTCATTGTATTTTGAAGTAAAGAAAATCACCGAAATTTTTAAAAATCATTTTGTGAAAAAGAAAAGTTTTATTCCCAAAGGTTTATGTTCTGTCATCATCACAGCAGTGGTGGCGTATCTCTCTTTGTCGTCAAATCCATTAGATATCACCTCTTTTCAATTCACTTTTCCGGGCATTGACAAGGTGGTGCATTTTTTAATGTATTTTGCCCTTGTGATGGCTTATCTCTACGACTATTGCAAATTCAAACTCCCTCACCACACCTCATTGAATATTGAGCTGATGCTCACTGCGTCAGCTGCCGTGTTAGGTTTGATGATGGAAATAGGGCAGTTGGTTTTCACCAATTGTCGTGAGTTCGACATTTTTGATTGCCTTGCCAATGCTGTAGGCGCCTTGTGCGGATTTTTGTTGATGCGTTTTTGGGGCATTCATTTGTTGCGACATTATTTCTTAGCCTCAAAGCACTCCCATCGCTCGCATCACCATCATCATGCCGAATAATTCTTTCGCCATTTTTTTTGCGAAATTAAAGAATTGTGCGTAAATTTGTCAGAAATCAACAAATTTACGCATTATGCTTTTTCCTGAAAAATTACGACAATTGCGTGCAGCCTCCGGCTTGAAGCAAAAAGAGGTGGCAAAGCGTATAGGGGTCGATATTCCTATGTATAGTCGCTTTGAGCATGGTGAGCGACGACCCAAGCGTGACACGGTGGTGCGTCTTGCCAAAATTTTCAACACCGATGTTGAAGAACTGGTGGCGCTATGGCTTGCATTTGCCGCCATCAATGAAATCGGCACCGATAAATTGGCGGATAAGGCGCTGGGCTTTCTTCGCGAGGAATTGGGCGAAACGCCCGCTCCGGCTGCATCACCCGCTCCCGTAGCTGCTCCTGCAGAAGCGTCCGAAGCCTCGCAAGTGATTTCTCCCTACCATATAGAAGTACCCGTCATCGATCAAGCACGGCAAAATTATGTGAAGCAGCTGGGCGGCAATCCTTTCCCACAATATTATTTGGGAGATGCCCTGCAAACCCTCACACGCGTGGAATCCGATAGCATCGACTGCATAATCACCTCCCCGCCGTATTGGAATTTGAGGCGCTACGACACCGAAAGCATTCTTGCCGACCATGTGGAGGAATATATGTCGCAAATCCTTTCGGTGATGGGGCAATTGCATCGGGTGCTTAAACCCTCCGGCTCGCTGTGGCTCAACATGGGCGATGCCTACCACAACAAAGAACTCATGGCACTACCATGGCGTATGGCACTGCAAATGATTGACCGACAGGGCTGGATTTTGCGCAACGATGTGGTGTGGGATAAGCAAAATAGTGCTTTTGATAGTAGCTCGAATCGCCTTCGCAACACCCACGAATTTATTTTCCACTTCGTGAAAAGTGAAGATTTTTACTACAATGATGAAGAATTGCGCATCTTTTTCAACCACATGGCAGAGAAAAAGAGCAAAGAAGGCAAAACCAACTCCGGAGTGACCGGTAGCAAGTATCGTCGCAACCTTGCATCATCCACCGCTCTTTCACCACAGGAAAAGGAAAATGCTTTTGCCGAACTCGAGAAGGTTGTGAAAATGGTGAACGATGGCGAGATTCCCGACTTTAGGATGTTTATACGCTCATTTCCCGGACAAGTGCTTGATTCTAAATCAGAAAAAGCAAAGTCGATCAACGAAAAAGGCTACTATTTTCTGCTCTACAATAAGCACGGCATCATGCCGGGCGATGTGTGGAACATTCCCGCTGCCAACAGCACCGTGGACCGCTACAATGTGTTTCCGGAATCGCTGTGCCACATGATGATTCTCTCCACTTGCCCCGAAGGCGGCATCGTGCTCGACCCCTATTGCGGCTTGGGCACTGCATGCAAGGTGGCTTACGATTTGCACCGACGCTCCATCGGCATCGACGTGAACGAATTCTACCTCCGCAAAGCCAAAGAAACCATCCAGCAGCAACAGCTAACGCTGTTCTGAAAAGCGATGATTAGTTGAAATTTATAAAAGTGATTAAAAGTATCTTGGTTTACTGATAATGGTGTTGCTTGCTTGTGTGTGCTCGCATGTGTAACACGCAAATTCCCGTAAATCTCAGTGAATTGAGAATGCTGCAACAAAGAAGGGTGTATCAATATGATGAAATTGATACACCCCGAATATGGTACACAAGAATGTGTTTCGAGAACAATTAGATAAGATTTACTTCAACGTCTTTTTCAACTTCGTTTACGTTTACCTTACCTTCACGTGCGAGCCAGCCAATGGCTGCAAAAACTTCTTTTTCTTTAAGTTTTGTGGTTTTTTTCAGACCCTTAACAGTGAGGCTACCGTTAGCGTCGTTGAGTGCATTCCAAACTGCACCTGCCCACAATCCAATAGTTTCTACGTTCATAATAAAATCAGTTAATTTTGTTATTATTTAGTCTAAAAACATTGCAAAGGTAGAGATAATGTTTGAATTGTGCAAATTTTTAACTGATTATTTCTCAAACTCTTAGCTATTTTTCCTCGTTTTTATCCCTTTAAAACACATTTTAGTGCGTTGAATTTCAATCGGTTACAAATATTGAATTTTTTTTTCATTTTCTCGCGTGTGCGCGCGCACGCAAGAAAATCGGCAAAAAAGCATTGCGCACACGCGCGCGCGCAATAATTCCATATTTATTTTCCGAACAAAATATCCATCACCGCACGCCCACCAAGCTATCGTCTTAATTTCTATTCTACTCTCTCAAAAATTTCCTTTATTTGTTAATTTATCGAAAAACGATAAATTTTTATTGTTTATCTCAAAAACTCGTTTTACCTTTGCATATCGTTAAACAATAAAAATTTATTGAATTATGGAAAATAAATCAAAACCTTTAAAGCGAGTGATTGTGGCATGTATTGCATTTTGCGCCCTGTTTGTGGCTTATATCAGTATTCAATCGTGGGGCACGGTAGAATATTTGCAGGAAGAATTTTCCGGCGATTTAACTGCGCGCTTCGCTTTGATAGGTGTGCGCTATCTGTTGGCGCTCGGCTTGACAGCCACTTTGCTGGTGTTTTTGGCTCGCATTTGGCAAGGCGCATCAGCAGGCAAACTCTTCATTCGCGGCAATCATCGTTGGCTCTACGCCATGTCAGCTCTCTATTTCCTCTATTCTATGGTGGATGGCAATGTGGGGCAATTCATTTACAAGGGCTTTGCCGAAACGCAAATTTATTTGCTCTACATTAATGAATATATGGTGGTTACCTGCTTTGTGCTGGTGGTGTTTGCCAAGTTGTATGCCATAGCGGTGGAAGTGAGTGAAGAACAAGAATTAACCATTTAATGCTCGGAATTGTATGTCAATTATCGTAAACCTCGACGTGATGATGGCAAAGCGCAAAATGTCGCTCGGTGAGCTTGCTGCAAAAATCGGCATCACCCAAGCCAATTTGTCCATTTTGAAAACGGGCAAAGCCAAGGCGGTAAGATTCAGCACCCTCAATGCCATCTGCACCATCCTTGAGTGCCAACCCGCCGACATCCTCGAATTTCGCCCCGACGAAGAATAGTGCTTTAATCCATTTGCGAAACTGTGATGCATTAGCATATCAATTGTGATTTTTGCTGACAATTTCCAAATTTTTATTAATTTTGCACTGCCGATGAAAGGATTAGTGATAAAAAATACGGGAAGCTGGTACACCGTGCGCACCGATGCCGGTGAGCAAGTGAATTGCAAAATCAAGGGAAATCTTCGCTTGAAGGGCTTTCGTTGCACGAATCCGGTGGCAGTGGGTGATGTGGTAACCATCGACGTGAAGCCCGATGGCACCGCCTTTATCGTAAAAATTGACCCACGCAAAAATTACATTATTCGCCGGGCGAGCAATTTATCGAAAGAATTTCAAATTATAGGCGCCAATTTGTCGCAGGCGGTGTTGGTGGTGAGCCTAAAGAATCCCGAAACTAATACCACCTTTGTGGACCGCTTTCTCGCCACGGCAGAAGCCTATGGCGTGAACGTGGTGATGGCTATCAACAAAATCGATTTGCTCACCTCCGATGAGGACAAAGAGTTTTTGGATGCCTTCGTTTATCTCTACAAAAGCATCGGCTATCCGGTGCTGAAATTGTCGACTTTCACAGGCGAAGGCATTGATGCGCTCAAAGCCATGCTCGCCCACCACACCTCCCTCTTCAGCGGTAATTCCGGGGTAGGGAAGAGTTCGCTCATCAATTTACTCGTGCCGGATGCCCGGTTGCGCGTGGGCGACGTGTCGGAAAGTCACCACACCGGTATGCACACCACCACATTCAGCGAAATGCTCGATTTGCCCGGTGGCGGCGCCATTATCGACACCCCGGGGGTGAAAGGCTTTGGCACCATCGATTTTGAAAAAGCCGAAGTGGCGCACTATTTTAAAGAAATTTTTGCCACCTCTCACGATTGCCGTTTCGCCAATTGCACCCACACCCACGAGCCCGGATGCGCCGTGCGCCAAGCTGTGGAGGAAGCGCGCATCAGCCAAAGCCGCTACAGCAGCTATTTGAGCATTCTGGAAGATGGCTCCGAAGGCAAATACCGAAAGCCATTTTAGCACGTGCTGCGCCGAGCATCGTGTGAGAAAATATGTGAAAAAATTCCAAAAAAATCGCTTCCCGATTAAAAAAACCGCTAAATAATGGCAATTATTTGAAGATAATTGCTTAATTTTGTAGAAAAATGAAGTACAATGGCTTCGGAACTACAAGAAACTCTTGCGCGGATTGTTACCAAAAGTGAAGTTTTGGTTGAAAAATACCATGTGCTTAGTGCTGAAAAAGAGCGTCTTGAAAAGATTGTGGCCCAACTTCAGGAAGAAAATGAAAACCTGAAAAAAGAAAACAATCAATTGCTTACCGATAATGAATACCTCACCATCGTGCGCAAAATAGTGCCCGATAGCGAGCATTTGGGCGAAGCCAAAAATATGATTTCCTCCATAGTGCGGGATATCGACAAATGCATCTCTCAACTAAATGAATGATGCTATGCCAACAACAGATAAAAAACAAAATATAATCATTCGTATAGCAGACGTAGAACCGTTTGCACTCAGCATCCCTGCTGACGACGAAGCGCTGTATTTAGAATCGGAAAAACTTGTCAACACGCTGTGGAACAAGTGGATGAAGCGGTTCAAAGATATCGACTCCTCGGAAGTGGTGATGGCTAAAGTGGCTTTCCAATTCGCACGCCTCTACACCATGGCATATCGCGACAATAAAGCCACACACGAATTTATCGCCAATTTCGAAAAGCAACTCGACGAAATTGTGATTAAAGTGTAACGCAGCCGGCTGAAGGCTCTTGCCCGATCCGACGAATATAAATTTTGTTTATTAGGTTCCTGCACTTCTCACCAAGGATTTCAACGCATCAAGGGATTTCCCTGAAGCCGCGTGAATCTCCTTGACGAGGGTGCTTTTTTATTAATATAAAAATTAAATAATTTATTCATTCCGTTATGGATTCTATAGAAGTAATGATTTTATCCGTGTCGGTGATTGTGGCGCTCGTGGTGGGCATCTTTGTTACACTGACCGTGACACGACGTAATGCCAAATCGCAGGCAAACACTATTTTGGAAAAGGCTAAATTGGAAGCCGAAGTGTTGAAAAACAATGAAGTAATTAAAGGTAAAGAAGAAGGACTTTCTATAAAGAGTGAAGCAGAAAAGCAAGCCAATCAGCGCTTGTCGAAAGTGCAAGCCGAAGAAGCCAAACTGAAGCAACACGAGCTTCAGGTGAAGCAACAGCAAGCCGATGTGCAACGCAAAAAAGCCGAAAACGAACGCTTGCAAGCCGAAAACGAAAAGTTTAAGGCTTCGCTCGACAATAAGAGCGAACTGCTCGAAGATAGAAAGAAGGAACTCGACCGCATGGAAATGAGTGTGCGCTCCACCCTTGAACGCGTGAGTGGACTATCGGCTGAAGAAGCAAAGGAAAAACTCGTGGAATCGCTCAAAGATGAAGCCAAAACAGCTGCCGCTTCCTACATCAACGACATCATGGACGATGCCAAAATGACCGCCAATAAGGAGGCTAAGCGCATCATTGTGGAAACCATTCAGCGTGTAGCCACCGAAACCGCCATCGAAAATGCCGTGACCGTGTTCCATATCGACAACGACGACATTAAGGGTCGCATCATTGGTAGAGAAGGTCGCAATATCCGTGCCCTCGAGGCTGCCACCGGTGTGGAAATTATCGTTGACGACACCCCCGAAGCTATCGTGCTTTCCGGTTTCGACCCCGTGCGCCGCGAAATTGCTCGCTTGGCATTGCATCAATTGGTGGCCGATGGTCGTATCCACCCCGCACGCATTGAAGAAGTGGTGACCAAAGTGCGCAAACAAGTGGAAGAAGAAATTATCGAAACCGGTAAGCGCACCTCTATCGACTTGGGTATTCATGGCTTACACCCCGAAATGATACGTCTTATCGGCAAAATGAAATACCGCTCAAGCTATGGTCAGAATTTGCTTCAGCACTCTCGCGAAACGGCTAATTTGTGCGCCATTATGGCAAGCGAATTGGGCTTGAATCCCAAAAAAGCACGTCGCGCCGGTTTGCTCCACGACATTGGCAAGGTGCCCGACGATGAACCCGAATTGCCACACGCTTTGCTCGGCAGCAAATTGGCTGAAAAATATAAAGAAAAACCCGATATTTGCAATGCCATCGCTGCTCACCACGATGAGGAAGAAGCACAAAGCATGTATGCACCCATCGTGCAAGTGTGCGATGCCATTTCAGGCGCTCGCCCCGGTGCTCGCCGCGAAGTGGTGGAAGCCTACATCAAGCGATTGAACGATTTGGAACGCTTGGCTCTCTCTTATCCGGGTGTGGTGAAAACTTATGCCATCCAAGCCGGTCGTGAATTGCGCGTGATTGTGGGTGCCGATAAGATTTCTGATGCTGAAACCGAAAAACTCAGCACCGAAATTGCACAAAAAATTCAAGACGAACTCACCTATCCGGGTCAAGTTCGTATCACTGTGATTCGTGAAACCCGCGCAGTAAGCTACGCTAAATAATCGTGCCTCATGATGAGTAACGATAAAGGACAAAATGCTAATGCCTTGGGGCAGGAGTGCACTTCTTGCTCTAATAGCGGGTGTGCTTGCGAAAAACGCAGCAATTTGGATTGCACCAACTGGCTTGCCGATATTCCCGGCAACGATTTCGATATCGTGGAGGTGCAATTCAAAAACACTCGCAAGGGCTTTTACCGCAACACGGCTCACTTGCCCCTTGCCATAGGCGACTGGGTGGCTGTGGAAGCCAATCCCGGACACGATATCGGTAAGGTGTCGATGCTGGGAAGGTTGGTGAAATTGCAGATGAAGAAGGCTAATTTGAAGCCCGGCGTGGAGATTTTGCGCCTGTTCAGAAAGGCTAAACCTTCCGATTTGGAACGCTTTGAGCAAGCAAAAGCCAAGGAAGTGGACACCATGATTCGCTCGCGCCAAATTGCTGCCGATTTGAAATTGAAAATGAAAATCGGTGACGTGGAATATCAGGGCGACGGCAATAAAGCCATTTTCTACTACATTGCCGACGAACGTGTGGATTTCCGTCAGCTGATTAAGGTGCTTGCCGATGTGTTTAAAATTCGCGTGGAAATGAAGCAAATCGGGGCGCGACAAGAGGCCGGTCGCATTGGCGGTATCGGACCGTGCGGTCGTCCGCTGTGTTGTGCCACTTGGATGTCGAGTTTTGTGTCGGTAGCCACCAGCGCAGCACGCTATCAAGACATTTCGCTCAATCCTCAAAAATTGGCGGGTCAGTGTGCCAAACTCAAATGCTGCATCAATTTTGAAGTGGATAGTTATGTGGAAATCAGCAAGCAGTTGCCTTCGCGCGATGTGCCCCTCGAAACCAAAGATGCCACCTACTATCATTTTAAAACCGATATCTTTAAAAAGCAAATCACTTATTCCACCGATAAGCATATCCCGGCTAATTTGGTCACTATCAGTGCCGATAGGGTGTATGAAGTGATGGAAATGAACAAAAACGGTGAAAAACCCGAAAAACTCGAAATCACCGATGGCAGAAAACCCGAAGTGAAAGCCTTTGGCGACCTCCTCGGCCAGGATAGCATCAGCCGTTTCGACAAGAAGAAAAAGAAGAAAGCCAAATCGGCTAAGGGTGGCAATAAGGATAAACAATCGCAAGAGAAGCATCAGCCCGACAATGCACCTGCCGAAGGCAATAAAGAAGCCGCGCGCGAACAGCGTCATCAGCAGCGTCGCAAGCAAAATATGTCGCCTCGAGCTGCCAATAATGCCGAAGCCCAAGCGCAGCCTTCCGGCGAAAAACGCCCTCAAGGGCGTCGACGCAGTGGTCGCCGACCCGACGGGCAGGGGCGTCGCGGTGCCAATAATAATCAGAAAGATTCGGATGCATCTTCGTCAAATAATCAGCAAAAATAGACAGTGGGGCATTGCCCTGCTCGTGGCTATGATGGTATGCTTAGGCGCTTGTGCGCCCAAGCATACCTCGTATTCCTATTCTTGCGATTTGCCCGAAGATGGATGGATGCAAAACACACCCGTTACGCTCCAAACCCAATACGCCGATTCTTCTATCACCTACGATATCACTATCTTCGTTCGCCATTCGGCGTCCTACCCCTATGCCAACCTCAATTTGGTGCTCGATTTCATTTCTTCGAAAGGGCACGTCGACCGCAAAATTTTGAATTTCACGATTGCCGACCAATTCGGAAATTTTAAAGGCGGTGGTTTTGGCGACTATTATCAGCGTAGCCAAACGGTGCTTTCAAATGTGAAACCACAAGATGTGCACCAAGTGGTGGCGTGGCAAGCAATGAAGGGCTCCCACACCCTCGTGGGGCTCCACAATTTGGGTATCACCATCTCTCCTCACGAGCAATGAACACCAATTTCACTCTTTCAACCGGCGATGCTATCATTTTTGATATGGATGGCACTTTGTGGAATGCACTCGATTCGTATGCCCGGATTTGGAATGTGTGTATGCGTGAATTTGCCATTTCCGGACAAATTGAAGCGGCGGATTTGCTGCGCTATATGGGGTTTTCTATCGAGGAAATTTTTAGCCATGGCATTATCCAAACGCCGCCAAACCTCAATCGCCATCTTTTTTTAAAACGATTGGAAGAAATTGAAGACGCTATGATGCCCACCCTCGGTGGGGTGCTCTATCCCGGTGTGGCAGATGGACTCAAAACTTTGAGTCGGCATTTCACGCTTATGTTGCAGAGCAATTGCAGCGCAAAGGGTTTGGTGAATTTTATGCATTTCACCCACACCCGCGCTTTTTTCCGCGATTATCTGTCGTGGGGCATGAATCAGCAGCCCAAATCCGTGAACATTCGTTTGCTGATGGAGCGCAATGGCATCAGCCGTGCTGTGTATGTGGGCGACACCGACTCGGATTGCCGCCACGCCCACGATGCCGGCATTCCCTTTGTGTATATGAATTACGGCTTTGGCACTTGCGATGATGCCGATTTAGAATTTTCATCGTTTCCACAATTCGTTAACCACATAATGAGTCATATCAAATGAACCATACTTCTTTCATTCCCGCATCATGGGATGTTGAAATCCAATCTCGAGTAACCACCATTTCTGCTTTGTTGGCAAATAATGGTGTAGATGCCATTAGGGTGTTTGCGGGCTTCACCTATATCACAGCCTCCGGCGAAGTGATGTATTTCGTGCGTCGTCCCATTGGCTTTGACGATGCCCCGTATGTGCACTACATTCGCAAGCCCGAAATGATTCCGGCATTGCTTCCCGAGTGTCCTAAACGCTTGGCGCTGAAATTGGATGTAACCACAGTGAGTGAATATCGGCGCTTACAAAATGTGTTCCCTGAGGCTGAAATCGTGGATAGCTCTGCTATGATGCGAGCTGTTAGAAGTGTAAAATCGCCGTTTGAACAAGAATTGCTGAAGGTGTGCGGAAAGCACCACGAGGCGGCATATCGCGCTATTCCAAGCGTTTTCCGTCCCGGCATGACCGATTTGCAATTCCAAATTGAAATTGAGCGTCTGCTGCGTCAGGAAGGCTGTTTGGGCTTATTCCGCGTGCAAGGTGGCTCAATGGAGTTGTTTATGGGCAACATTCTTGTGGGCGACAATGCCGATTCTCCCACCCCCTACGATTTTGCCATGGGTGGCGCCGGCGTGGATGCTTCGCTTCCGGTGGGTGCATCGGGCGAACTCATTGCTGAAGGAAAAACCGTGATGGTGGATGCATGCGGTAATTTCAATGGCTATATGACCGACCAAACACGCTGCTTCTGCCTTGGAGCTGTGTCGGATATAGCCCAAAAGGCGCACCGGGTGTCGATTGATATCAATCATCGCATCGCACAATTCGGTGAAGGCACCCCTGCCAAAGCGCTCTACGAAATGGCTTGTGCCATGGTGGAAGAAAACGGACTTTTGGATTATTTTATGGGCTACAGTCAAAAGGCGGGCTTCATAGGCCATGGCTTGGGCATTGAAATCAACGAGGCGCCGGTGTTGGCTCCGCGTAGCAAAGATGTGCTACAAGCGGGCAATGTGGTGGCTGTGGAACCAAAATTCGTGATTCCCGGTGTGGGTGCTGTGGGCATAGAAAACACCTACATCGTGCGCCAAAACCACATGGAGTGCATCACCAATGCTCCGGAAGAATTGCTACAGTTGGGCTGAATCCTATTTTTTTGCTCGAAATGTGATGGTGCGATTGTAGATGTAGTTGGCTATGGTGTACACCACCATTGAGATGAGCATCACGATGTTTTGTCCGGCATTGGGAATCCACTCCAGTGTGTAGGTTTTCAGTCCGCATCCTTCCAGTAGCACTCCGCTCACAGCCATCTGTAGGCCGTAGCACACCAAGAATCCTATCACAAACAGCAGTGCCTCGCGCTTGAGGTTTTGCTTGGTTTTAAACACCCAAGTCCGGTTCCACACAAAGCTATTCACCACGCCTAATATATAGCCGGCAGCATTAGCGGGCACGTAGGGTACGCTCAGAATGGTGTTGAGCACATAGAATGTGATGGCGGTGATGATGGTGTTGCTTGCACCTATCACTCCGTATTTAAGCAGCTGAATGGCTGTGGTTTTGGTGGCTTGTTTACTTACTTTCATTTTTTTCGTCGTTATTAATCGTCGTCGCGGAGTATGGGGAACGAAAGATTGTGCTTCACGGCGTAGAAGCGCAGCACAATGATAAAGGCTGCGCAGGTGAGGAGTTGTGCAATTTCATCGCCTCCCACCAAGCCGGTAAGCCAATAGATGATTCCTCCGGCTATACATGCCGTGGCGTAGATTTCTTTTCTAAACACGAGGGGCTCTTCGTTGATAAATATGTCGCGTATCACGCCGCCCATGGCGCCGGTGATGGTGCCCATGATGATAGCCACCCACATGGGGAAGCCCAGCATCAGCGTTTTGTAGATGCCTACATCCACAAACAGGGCGAGCCCTATGGCGTCGAATATGTAGAATGTGCCTTCTATCTTCACCAGTTTCTTTTTCAGCAGCACCACCACCACGAAGCCCACAAAAGTGGCTACGCAATACCATGGGTCGAGCATCCAAAATGGGTTGCATTTCAAAAACACATCGCGCATCGTACCGCCGCCGATGGCTGTCACGAAACCTATGGTGTAGGCTCCAAACCAGTCAAATTTTTTCACGGCGGCTAAGCGCACGCCACTGATGGCATAAAACAGGGTAGCGGCAATTTCGAGGAAATACTCGAAGGTTCCTACCATATCTTCTACATTTATCGGCACTTCTTATGTTATATTTTTTATAGGTTAATATTAGAAAGTGATTTGTCGGTTTCCGACAATAATAGCTATTTCACCGGAGTATACCCCAATTCTTTTGCCTTTTTCAGCATATATTGATAGGCTTCCTCTCTTTCGTTTTTTATCTCGCCATCCAGTATGGCATCTTTAATGGCATCTTTAATTTCTCCCACCGGGCGCGAGGGCGGCAAGCCAAAGAGTTCCATAATTTCTTCTCCTCTCACCGGAGGTTGGAAATTGCGGAGTTTGTCTTTTTCTTCAATGTCGATGAGTTTTTGTTTCACCAATTGGTAATTATCTCTGAAGCGCTTCACCTTGGCTTCATTTTTTGAAGTGATATCGGCATTGCACAGCAGCATCAAATCGTCGATATCATCACCGGCATCGAAAAGGAGTCGTCGCACTGCGGAATCGGTCACAATGTCTTCCACCAGCGCAATGGGGCGCATGTGCAGTTCCACCAACTTTTTCACATATTTCATGTGCTCGTTGAGCGGAAAACGCATTTTGCTGAATATGCGTGGAATCATTTTTGCGCCCACAAAATTGTGGTTGTGGAAGGTCCACCCGGTTTTGTCATCCCACCGTTTGCAGGCTGGTTTACCAATGTCGTGGAGCAGTGTGGCCCATCTGAGCCACTCATTATCGCTTTCTGCCGCCACATTATCGAGCACTTGCATGGTGTGCAAGAAGTTGTCTTTATGCGAACGTCCGTTCATCGTTTCCACCCCTTGCAGGGCTGCCAATTCAGGGAAAATGTGCTGTAGCAGTCCACATTCGCTCAGCAGCATAAAGCCTCGTGAGGGATGATCGGTGCGCATGATTTTCATCAATTCTTCGGCAATTCTCTCGCGTGTGATGATGTGAATGCGCTCGGCATTTCGCTGAATAGCCTCCATGGTGTCGGGATAGATGTTGAATCCCAATCGGGTGGCAAATCTAATGGCGCGGAGCATGCGCAGCGGGTCGTCGCTAAAGGTGATATCGGGGTCGAGCGGTGTGCGAATGAGTTGGCGTTCAATATCGCCCAAGCCGTCGAAGGGATCGAGCAGCGTGCCGTAGTTATCTTTATTCACGCTGATAGCCATCGCATTGATGGTGAAATCGCGGCGGCATTGGTCGTCGTGAAGGCTGCCGTCTTCCACAATGGGATTGCGACTGTTTCGTTGATACGATTCTTTGCGAGCCCCCACAAATTCCAACTCCCATCCTTTTGTTTTCACCTGCGCAGTACCGTAGGTTTTAAACACGGCTAATGTGGCTTTGCCTTTGCCCAATTTGGCTGCCACGGCTTGCGCCACTTCTATTCCGCTTCCCACCGTCACAAAATCCAAATCGTCGCTGGGCTTTTGCAGAATAATATCGCGCACAAAGCCGCCCACCACATAGCATTCGCGGTGTAGCGCATCTGCCACTTCCCCCACCAAGTGAAGGATGGGGCGCGACATTTCTTTTTCGATGAGTTCACGGTTAATGTCCATTTTCCCGATTCTGATAATTTTTACAAAAATAGTGCTTTTTTGCCATTCCGCCTTACACAATAAGTGGTTTTTTTGCGGATTTTGCCACCAAATTCATCTGCAAGTCCCGTATCACCTCGCTTGGTTTCCGTCAGGGCATTCGTCTTAACTTCTGATGAGCAAGCGTGTGACACAGTCTTTCTTTGGGGTTATCTTTCTAAATGTCCCTTCGTGTAGCTTTTGCACCACGCTTTAATGGCGCAATTCAGGCAGTCGGGTTTTTGAGCCTTACACACGTATCGTCCATGGAGCAGTATCCAGTGGTGGGCTTTCCATTGCAGCTGTGGTGCAATGTGTTTGGCAAGCGATTTCTCCACCTCGAGCGGTGTCTTTCCGTTGCTGAGCCCGATGCGGTTTGCCACCCGAAATACGTGGGTATCGACTGCAATAGCGGCTTTGCCGAAGGCTTGCCCAAGCATTACGTTGGCGGTTTTTCTGCCCACACCCGGCAAGCGTGTCATCTCTTCCATGCTATCGGGTATCTCGCCGTGAAATTCATTCACCAGCATTTGTGCCATCTCTATCAAGTGCCGTGTTTTGCTATTGGGATACGACACACTTTTCACCAGCGCAAACACTTCGTCGAAAGTTGCCCTTGCCATAGCTTCTGCCGTGGGGTAGGCGGCGAAAAGGGCAGGGGTTACCATATTGATGCGCTTGTCGGTGCATTGTGCCGAGAGCATCACCGCCACCAGCAATTCAAAGTGGTTGCTATATTGCAGCTCAGTGCCGGGGTTGGGATTTTCTTTTTGCCAATATTCCAAGCAGGCGGCATATCTTTCTTTCAGGGTCATAGTCGGGAGGGGGTGGAAGAGGATGTTTTGAAAAAATCTCCCGCTCATGTGGGTCAACACAGGCGGGAGGGTGTATTTATTTTTTTGTGAATGGGTGCTTGCTTTTAGTGGGCAGCCTCAAATTCGTCGAGGAAGCGCACATCGTTTTCGCTAAACATACGCAAGTCTTTCACCATATATTTCAAATTGGTGATGCGCTCTATGCCCAAGCCGAATGCGTAGCCGCTATACACGGTGCTATCAATGCCACTGGCTTCAAGCACATTGGGGTCTACCATACCGCAGCCGAGAATTTCCACCCAGCCGGTGTGCTTGCAAAAGCCGCATCCTTCGCCACCGCAAAGCATACACGACACATCCATTTCGGCGCTGGGCTCGGTGAAGGGGAAGTAGCTCGGACGCAAACGTATCTTGGTGTCCGGACCAAAAAGTTCTTGAGCAAAGTTGAGCAACACTTGCTTCAAATCGGCAAAAGTTACGTTCTTGTCGATATACAAGCCTTCAATTTGGTGGAAGAAACAGTGGGCGCGAGCGGTGATGGCTTCGTTGCGATACACCCTACCCGGGCAAATGATGCGAATGGGTGGTTGCTTCTTTTCCATAGTGCGCACTTGCACCGAACTGGTGTGGCTACGTAAAATAATGTTGCGCTTCACATCCTTTTCGTCGGCATTAATAAAGAAGGTGTCTTGCATATCGCGTGCCGGGTGGTCGGCAGCAAAATTCAGCGCGCTAAACACGTGCCAATCGTCTTCCACTTCCGGACCATCTGCCAGGGTGAAACCAAGGCGCGAAAAAATGTCGATAATCTCTTTACGCACCAGCGAAATGGGATGACGTGTGCCCAATGCCTGTGGCATAGCAGGGCGAGTGATATCTATTTTGTTGGCTTCTTTAGCTTGTGCCTTAAAGCCCTCACGCAGTTCGTTCAGCTTTTCCGTGAAGAGCGTTTTCAATTCGTTCAGTTTCTGACCGAATTCTTTCTTTTGCTCTGCCGGCACATTTCTAAATTCATTGAAAAGAGCGGTCACTTCGCCCTTTTTACTCAAATATTTAATTCTTAATGCTTCAAGCGCTTCTTCGTTGGCTGCTTGAAGTGAGCTTGCTTGCTCCTTTAAAGCATTGATTTTACCAAGTAACATGTTCATATTGCGTTAATGCTTGCAAATTTACAAAAAATCCCTCAATCCGAAAAACTTTTTCCACGTTAGCCTTTATTTTCTCCAAAACTTAGTTTCATATCTAATATATTTTGTAAATTTGTATTATCGTCCTATGGCTCAATGTCCGGGGTGTGAATTTGAACTCAATTCATTGTTTTAATTTATCAAATCCAATAACACTTAGTATGAAAAAATTTTTTTCTTTTATTGTGCTGCTTTCCATGGTTGCATTCACAACCTCCGCTCAAAATAGTAAAGATGTGAACGCCGATGGGTTAGTCGACATTGGAGATGTCACTTCCATTATTGATTGTCTGCTTAATCCATCCTCTGCCGATTCCTATCGCTTTATCTCCATCAATGGTGATAGCATCATGGATGTAACGGATGTTTCCTTTCTGATTGATTTCATACTCAGTGCTCCCACTTCCGGCACCATTCAATCTTTCACCGTTAATGGTGTCACTTTCGAGATGGTGGCAGTAGAAGGCGGCACCTTCACTATGGGTGCTACACCCGATCAAGGTTCATATTATAATAATAGTGAACGACCTACACATCAAGTTACCGTTTCTTCGTTTTGGATAGGCAAAACCGAAGTCACTCAACAACTTTGGATTGCTTTGATGGGTAGCAACCCAAGCTATTTCCATAGCTCAAACTTGCAACCGGTCGAACATGTGTCGTGGAACGATTGCCAAGAGTTTATCACGAAATTGAATGAAGCCACCGGCAAAACATTCCGATTACCCACCGAAGCCGAATGGGAATTTGCAGCTCGTGGTGGCAACAAGAGTCAAGGCTATAAGTTCAGCGGTAGCAACAACGACGACGATGTGGCTTGGTATGATAGTAATAGCGGTGGCAAAACTCATCCTGTAGCCTCCAAAGCGCCCAACGAGTTGGGTATTTATGATATGTCGGGCAATCTGTTTGAATGGTGCAACGATTGGTATAACAGTTCCTACTATAGTAGTTCTCCTAAAGTCAATCCCACCGGCCCTGAATCCGGCACTATGCGTGTAATGCGTGGCGGGGATTGGTCAAGCGCATATCTGCAACACCGTGTAGCATTTCGTGACCGCTGGTTTCCCGATGAAAGTAATTTTAAATGGGGCTTCCGCCTTTGCCTTTCGGAATAAGCAATCTTTATAATTTCCCCAAATCCACATATTCATCAATAGCTAAAATAGCCCCACCACTATTTTAGCTATTTTGCTATTCCCCCATCCGAAAGGACTACCATCAAAGGGACGGTTGATGGTAATAGGCGTTATTTCTCTAAATAAAAATTTTTCCTTACCTTTGCCCTGATGAATCACCAACCACATATTCTGCCGTTTGAGCAAAAGGTTCAAGCCTTTATCAGTGAAAGCCATCTATTGTCTTCCAATGCTCACGTGATGGTGGCGCTGAGTGGTGGTGCCGATTCGGTGGCTCTGCTCCATGTGCTACTGGCGCTGGGCTATCGGTGCGAGGCGGCGCACTGCAATTTTCATCTGCGTGGTGAAGAATCGAATCGCGATGAAGCATTTGTGCGTAGATTGTGCACTGCCCTTCATGTTCCGCTCCATGTGCGCCACTTTGATGTGCCGGCTTATATGGAAGCTCACGGGGTGTCGATGGAAATGGCTTGCCGCGACTTGCGCTACGAATGGTTTCACCGGTTGGTGGCTTCGCAGTCGTGCGACGCTCTTGCGGTGGCGCATCATCAAAACGACGATGTGGAAACTTTCTTCCTCAACGCGCTGAGAGCGTCGGGAATTGCGGGGCTATCGGGTATGCCTGTGAAAAACGGCATTGTGGTGCGGCCATTGCTCTGTGTGAATAGGTCAGAAGTGCTTGATTACTTGAAAGATAAGCATCAGGATTTTGTGACCGATTCTTCCAATCAAATAAATGATGTGAAGCGAAATAAATTGAGAAATGTGGTTTTGCCCACGGTGGAAGCCCAATTTCCCGGTGCGCTCAGCCAATTGCAGTCCACCATCAGCCATCTTCGCTCTTGCCACGCGCTCTATGCCGAGATGGTGGCCCACATCAAAAATCAGTGCTGTCGTCAGGACGCAGATGCTCTGTTGATTGATTACAATCACCTGTTTGGATTTGCAAATTCCACCACTTTACTTTTTGAAATTCTCAAACCCTACGGCTTCAACCACGCTCAATGTTCCGATATTTTGAAGGCGGCAGCCGGTACATACGGGGTAGGAAAACACTTCTATTCCTCAAGTTTTACTTTAACCATCAACCGACACCAACTTCAAGTTTTTGTCAATAAAGTGAAACTTCAAAGTGCGTACGCGATAAATCTGAATCACAATGAAATAAAAATTCCACTTCATTTAATTATTCAAAAAGTAAATCAATCGGAATTTGATGTTAAGCAATGCGATGGTAAGCACGTAATAGCATTGAGCAATGACGTTTTAAATGCTGGAAATACGGTAATTCGAAAATGGAAACACGCCGACCGCTTTCAGCCCTTCGGTATGAAGGGAAGCAAACTGGTGAGCGATTTGTTTACAGATTTAAAATTGAGCGAACAGCAAAAAGCGGACACGTGGATTTTGGAAGCTGATGGCAAAATTTTGTGGGTGATAGGGTGCAGAGCGTCGAATCTCTATCGCGTTTCGCCTGCCGACTCTACTTTTTTGCTACTCTCCATGTGCAAATAATTGAGCACTTTGTTGAGGCTTGCTTCGTTTTTCAACAGCACTTTTTTGTCACTATCGAGCAAATAAAAGAGTGGAAGCGTGGGCAGCAAATAGGTGTCGTGGTTTGTTATGTCTTGATTCTTATTCCATCCGTTGATGATAAAATCGGGAAAGGTGGTAGCACGCCATTGTGCCTCATTGTCGAGGGTGTAAATGCCCACAATTTCCAATTGCTTTGCAGCCACCATCCGGCGGAGAAATGTGCAAGTGTCCATCCGTTGTTTTACTATCGCGCACGATTCGCAGTCGGGGTCGTTGAAGAACACCATCACGCGCGGTGCTTTGCTTTCGTGTAGGTGATGCGTACTATCGTCGGGCGTTATATACACTATATCGGCAGCCTTTTCGCCCACATGATTTTTGATGGCTTGCTCTAAAAGTAGTTGCGCACGAAATTTGTCGTTTTCCGACAAAACATCACTTAGGCAAATCGCTTTCAGCAGGTCAACATATTTCACTTCATCGTGCTCTTCGCTTAGCGGATTGCCCAATCCATATTCCGCACGCTCAAGCGCTTGCAGTGCAGTCTTCCTGTTTGTAAAATGCTGTGCATCAGCATCACTAAAGCATAATCCTAAAATGATTGCTATAAATATGATTTTTTTTATCACCATATTCTCTTTCAAAATGCAAATAGTTGGTACAAATCTCCCTCTCCAAAATCAAAATTCTATTTGTTCAGGCGGGATTCTATCTTCTTCGGTGAGTGGGCGAATCACACGGCATGGCACACCGGCAGCAAGCACACCGGCAGGCAAATCCTTCGTTACCACACTTCCGGCACCCACCACCGTACCGGCGCCGATGGTCACTCCGCCGCACACTGTGGCATTGGCACCAATCCACACCCCATCTTCCAAGGTGATAGGCGCCGACGTTTCAAAGGCACTGCTACACCGCTGCTCCGGGTGCAACGGGTGACCGGCACACGCCAGCACCACACCGGGACCCAGCAGCACACTGCGCCCTATGTGGATGGGCGAGGTGTCGAGAAACACACAGTTATAATTCACCAAGGCAAATCCCTTAAAATGCACATTAAAGCCGAAATCGCAATGAAAACTCGGCATCAGATACACCGACGAATGGTAGGTGCCAAACAGCCGCATCAATATATCGTGCTGCGCCTTCACATCGTCGGGATTCGATTGATTGAATTCCCAACACAGCCGCCGTGCCTTCTCCTGAGCACCGCGAGGTATGTGCATCGCATTGCCCACGAATGCACGATTTGCTTTCAAGCGTGATATCACATCAAGATGAGTTCGTTTCATAAGCGCAAAAATAACAAAACAAAAAAAATAATTCACTTTTTTAGGAAAAAAATTTTTTACTTTCTCAAAAAAATCTAAATTTGCAAAAACAATGCTCTAATCACAAGATTGCGCCCACGGGTATTGAATTTTATGAATCTCCCTCTAAGTGGGCAAGAGGGAAAAATTAAGAAAAACCAATTATGAAAAAAGTTTTGTTTATGTTTGTGGCTGTTTTAGCCCTCTCAAGTTGTCAAAAATCTGCTGAAAAAGCAAGTGAAGCTGCGCCTGCTGATAGCGCTGCTCAAACTGAAGCCGTTCAGCAAGAAGCACCCCAAGCTGCTGAAGAAATCAAAGCTCCCGTAAAAACCGGCGACGCTGTGGCTGACGCAAAAGCAATGGCTGAATACATCAAAGCCAAAGTTAACGCCATAAAGAGCCTTGAAGAATTTGAGGCACTGAGTAAAGACCCCGTGTTCGCTGAATTTGACAAAATGTGCGAAAACGCTTCTCCCGAAATTGAAAAAATTGCTAATGAGCTTGAACCTATAATTGATGCAAAAATGAGCGCTCTTTTGCCCAAATAATCATATCGGCTATCACAAAATCTAAAAGGCGAACCCCTCCACGGGCTCGCCTTTCTTATCTCCACCCACATATTCTATATGAAGCCTTGATTTGGAATGAAAGAGCCGTGAAGCCAAGAGTGATTTAAGAGTAGAAAATTTTATCAGGTCGGGAATAATTTGTAACTTTGCTTGCGAGGTGTGCTTGCTCCTGCGGGCCTCTCCACAATTATCA
The DNA here is from genome assembly GCA_004559845.1 of bacterium. Lineage (GTDB taxonomy): Bacteria > Bacteroidota > Bacteroidia > Bacteroidales > Muribaculaceae > Sodaliphilus. The sequence goes on along the minus strand of SFWW01000019.1, from coordinate 11,473 downwards.
ACTATTTACTAAGTTAACTCCACTTTAATAATGAAAATAATTCTTCTCTCCGGTGGGTCGGGTCAGCGCTTATGGCCCCTATCAAATGGCACCCAAGCCAAGCAGTTTTTGCGTTTGCTCAAATCGCCTGAAGGCGAAAAAGAATCGATGGTGCAACGCGTGGTGCGCCAAATCAAAGAGGCAGGGCTGCTGGAAAGCATCACCGTGGCCACAAGTATGTCGCAAGCCGATATGATTGCCAACCAGTTGGGCGAATATGGTGTCGACATCGTTACCGAGCCTGCACGCCGCGACACCTTTCCTGCCATTGCCTTGGCTTCGGCTTATCTGCAAAAAGAAAAGCATTGCCGCCCTGATGAAATCGTGGTGGTGATGCCTTGCGACCCCTACACCGAAACCGGCTATTTCCACACCATTGCCAAGATGGTGAAAGCCGTAGAAAGCAATGCTGCCGATTTGGTGTTGATGGGCATTACGCCCACAAGCCCATCGTCGAAATTTGGCTATATTGTGCCGCAAGCCGGCGATGCCTCAGCAGAAGTGCAGCCCGTGAACCGCTTTGTGGAAAAGCCTGAGCGCGCGCTTGCCGAGCAGCTCCTTGCAGAAGGTGCCTTGTGGAACGGCGGCGTGTTTGCCTTCCGACTGGGCTACATCACGCAAATTCTTGAAAAATATGTGAATGCTCCTTCCTTCACCGAAGTGCGCGCACGCTATCAGGAATTTCCGAAAATCAGTTTCGACTACGAAGTGGCTGAACGCGCCTCATCGGTGGCTGTGGTATCGTTCACCGGACAGTGGAAAGATCTTGGCACATGGAATGCGCTCACCGAAGAACTCCCTTCGCAAACCATCGGCAATGTGGTGCTCGATGAGCAAGCCGTCAACACCCACGTGGTGAATGAACTCGATTTGCCGCTCATTTGCGTGGGCACCCGCGATTTGGTGATTGCCACCAGCAACGATGGCATTCTGGTGGCTGACAAAGACCACTCCGAAGACCTCAAAAAGCATTTGGCAAAACTCGGCACCGATTCGCGTCCCATGTATGAAGAACGCCGCTGGGGCGAATACAAGGTGATCGACCATATAGAATTTGCCGACGGACAGAAGGTACTCACCAAGCGCTTGTGCATTCGTGCCGGCAAAAATATCAGTTACCAAGTGCACCACCATCGCGAAGAAGTGTGGACAATTATCAATGGTACCGGACAATTGGTACTCAACGGCGAACAGCGCAATGTGAAGCCCGGCGATGTGATTCACATCCGTCGCGAGCAATTCCACGCCATCCGCGCCATCACCGACCTCTACATCATAGAAGTGCAATCAGGCGACCGCCTCACCGAAGACGACATCACCCGCTACCCCTACACCTGGGAGTAAATCAGCGAAATTAAAGAATATATTTGGTGTTGAGGCATAACAAACCTCAACACCATTATTATTTTGAATAAGCGCCCCCACAAAAAGAAAGTCAGGAGAATCCATATATTAACCAAATTTCATATTTTTTCCCATTTTCATCAAAATGGTAATTTGGAATTTCAAAATCTTTTCCATATTCATGAGCTAAATCTAAATTAGATCTCCATAAATACCTTACCTCAAATTTTAAATTAAATAGAGAAGGGTTATTGTTAATCATTTTATTGGGATAAACAGAGAATGATTTTTTAGAAAACTCTTCATCTATAGTTGATAAAGGAATTTGATTGTGCATCTGAATATCAAAATCTATTAATTGTTTAATCTTTCGTTTTTTTAGTGCGAGTAACTTATATAATGATCTTCTATAGGCAGATGTAGACGCATTGAAATTTATAAAAGAAGTAAAGAGGTCTATATCATTGAAAGTTTCTACTTTTCCTTCGTCATCATATGAAGAATCATTAAGTTTCTCAAGATCTAACCTTCTATAGCGAATTTGTTTCATTAACTTTCGAAGCCAATCTTTGGAGTTATCATCCTTATTTAAAATCCGAATTGAAAATAAAAATTTGATTTGATTGTCAGAATCGTATTTTTTACAATTTATTAGATGATTTACGTAATCGAAGTATTCCATATTATAATCCACTTCATATTCTACGCCCTCATATTTGGGGTCGCTCATTACATCATCTACACATTTTGCACAACATGTATGATAGTTGTCAATTTCTTCCCATAATTTGCCAATTTCTTGACGCAGAAAATCATAGTCGTCAGGTGTGTGAATTAAAACCACTTCTTCATCGCCTTCAGAAAGATTTGTAGTTCTCTTTTTGTAAGAAATTGATTTTTTATTTGTTTTGGAATCTTGATTTTCGATTGTTCCTTGTACTTTATTACCAATAAAATACATTCCCCAAGGTCGATTTGATGAGGGAAAACCAAATTTATTGTATAAGCCTACAAGGTCAATAATTATAACGGAATCTATATTCTCAGATTTCCGAAGTCCTCGACCTACTTGTTGGAGAAACATAGATAAAGACAAAGTAGGACGTGCCAATATTACGACTTCAATATCAGGACAATCAAATCCTTCTGAAAAAATATTAACATTACAAATAATATCAATTTTGTTATTCTTAAAATCTTCGATATATCCATCCCTTATATCTCTATCGGTGTTTGAGTCAATAGCTACTGTTTTAATACCTTTTTCTCTAAAAGCAGCGCATAAATTACGATTATGCTCTTGATTTATTGTATATACAATTCCCTTTTTTCCTTTTGCATGTTCGAGGTATGTATCCACTACTTGAGCCCTAATTTGTTCATTATTACAAATTCTTTCTATTTCTGATTCTGCATAGTCACCTTGACTAAACTTTTTAATTTTATCAATTTGTTTTTGAAGTAATGAATAGCGTGGAATTGAGTAATATTGATATTTACTTAAATAGCCTTTATTAATGAATTCCAATACAGAAGGCGAAGTAATTAAAGATTGAAAAGTTTCGGTAAAACCCAATCCGCTTAATCGATAAGGAGTAGCAGTAACTCCTAATAGCTTTGCATTAGGAAAAGCATTGACAATTTTTTGGTAACTATCTGCAGTGATGTGATGAGCTTCATCAACAATAATAAAGTCAAATGCTTTATCTGTCCACGACAAAAGTCTTCTTGAAAGAGTTTGAACAGACGCAATTTGTACAGGATAGTTTTTTCTTTCCCGTTCTCTTGATTGAATGATTCCATGAGCCAAATGATATTTGATTCCCAATTCCTCATCAATTTGATCTATAAGCTCTGTTCTATGGACTATAACTAAGATTTTATAAGCTATTTTGTTTTTACTACCATAATCCACAATGTTCCTTATCAGCGAAGCAAATAGCCGAGTTTTTCCTGTACCAGTAGGCATTTGAAGCATAACACCTCTTTGCGTTTTCCATCTCTCTAAAATTTCAATTTTATTTTTTATTTGATAATCACGGAGAGACGATGATTGATCTTTTGCAAAGTTTATGAGATTATCGAAATCTATATTATTCATATTTTGAAACTAATTATACCAAGTCTTTAAACACTCTATTGTTTTACAAAGATATAAAAAATAAAGTTGGAAATAATCAAAAAAAGCAGTTACGAGATTTGTAACTGCTTTTTTGGGATGGTGGAGTATAGCGGACTCGAACCGCTTACCTCAACACTGCCAGTGTTGCGCTCTACCAGATGAGCTAATACCCCTTATTTCGGTTGCAAAGATAAGCAATGAATTTGAATTACACATCATTTTTGCAAAAAATTTTTACATTTTACCTTGAAAAATGTGGTGTTTTTCTAAATATTGTTGCAAAAGAGAGTGGAATTGGGCGGGTTTGATGCCCCATTTCGGGCTCATTAATAGCGTACCCGGCGATTCCGACACGAAGCGCTCAATGGCTATTTGAGGCGATAAGCAACCGATAATTTCGCCACACAAAGCGATGTAGGCTTCAGCCGTGAAAGGCAGGATGGGATGCAAGGCGGTGATATCGGGGAGCCTACTTGCTAAAGCAGTGTGCTTTAGGATTTGCAATTGGTGAAATTTCACCACATCAATGGGTAGAGCCGAAATGGTGCGCACCGTATGGAGCATCTGCTCGCGTGTTTCGCCCGGCAATCCGAGAATGAGGTGAATGCATTGCGGAATGCCGGCGGCATGGGTGGCATGAATGGCAGAAATTGAGGTTTGTGCATCATGACAGCGATTGATAAGGCTCAAGGTGGCATTGTGGAGGGTTTCCACCCCGTATTCCATCATCACGAAGCAGCGCTGTTGCAATTGTTTCAAAAATTGGAAAAGCGGGGCACTCACGCAATCGGGACGCGTGGCAATCACAATTCCCACCACATCGTTCACCGCCACCGCCTCCTCATAAAGCGATTTCAGCTGCTCCAAGGGGGCGTAGGTGCCGGAATGAGATTGAAAATAAGCCAAATATTTGGCACCGGGATATTTGCCTGCAAAAAATGCTTTTCCTTTCTCCAACTGAGCCGTCACACTCATTGCCGGATGGCAATATGAAGTGACAAACGACTGATTGTTGCAGTAAATGCACCCGCCGCGTCCTTTGCTCCCATCGCGATTCGGACACGTGAAGCCGGCATCCACAGGCAATTTTTGGACTCTGAAAGGAAAATGTTCGCCCAGGAAATCGGCGTAGGTGCGGTAGCTTTTGGCATGCATCAAAGGCGGGATGTGCGGTTGTCCTTTGGCACGAAGCACCATAGGATTGCCGTCCACATCCACGGTGTCTACATCTTGCAAGAGCGTGGCTACGGGTTTGAAAGCCACCTTAAAATAGATGTCTTCGCCATTGCTAATTCCCCCTTGTATGCCGCCGGAATGATTGGTAACGGTTCGGATGCAACCGTTTTCAGCAGTAAAGCAGTCCACTACCTCGCTACCGCGCCGATTCACAAAACCGAATCCCAAACCAAAGTCCACGCCTTTTGCTGCATTAATCGACAGCATCGCGCTACCCAATTGCGCATTCAGGCGGGAAAATACGGGTTCGCCCAATCCCACAGGCACTCCCTTAATTACGCAGGTAACCACACCGCCCAAAGTGTCGCCTTTCGCCTTAGCATCGGTGATGGCAGCAATCATTTCACGGGCGATTTCAGCATCCGGACACCGCACAATATTGTTGTCAATATCCGACAAATTCAGCGCAGTGTAAGGCTTATTCGTGCTTATCTCACCCACTTGCGAGGTGTAAGCCGTGATGCTGATATTCAATTGCTTGAGCGCTTGCATGGCAAATGCGCCTGCCACCACTCGCGCCGCCGTTTCCCTTGCCGAAGAGCGGCCACCACCGCGAAAATCGCGGATGCCGTATTTTGATTGATAGGTGAAATCGGCATGCGACGGGCGGAAGCATTTGGCAATGTCGGAATAGTCGGAAGAATGTTGGTTTGTGTTTCGAATGATAAAACCAATGGGCGTGCCCAGCGAAATCCCCTCCATCACACCGGAGAGCACTTCCACCTCGTCGGCCTCGTTACGCGAAGTGGTAATCACCGACTGACCCGGGCGGCGGCGAGCCACCATCCGCTGAATTTCGTGAAAATCAATTTTTACCCCGGCGGGGAATCCATCGATAACGCCACCAATGGCAGCGCCATGAGATTCTCCAAAGGTGGTAAGTGTTAAAATATTGCCAAATGAATTGCGCATCATCGTATAAAAAATATTATTTGTCCAACACCAAATCACATTCTTTTGCTCCCACATATTTCACTAATGCGGAAGGGTTGATTTTCAATTGCAAACCCCTCACCCCTGCACTCACGAAAATATAGTCGTAGAGTATGCACGATTCGTGGATGAAAGTGGGGAACGGCTTTTTCATACCAATAGGCGAACAGCCACCACGGATATAGCCGGTGGTGGGTAGCAACTCTTTCATAGGAATGAGATCTACCTTCTTATTGCCGGATATTTTGGCTGCTTTTTTCAAATCCACCTCCTCGGCCCCGGGAATCACGCACACGAAATGTCCGGTTTGCGCACCACGAAGCACCAGCGTTTTAAACACTTGGTTGATATCTTCTCCCAAGATGTCGGCAATGTGCCCTGCACCCAGGTCGTTTTCATCCACTTCGTAAGCAATCAGTTGGTAAGGAATTTGCGCCTTATCGAGAAGTCTTGCCACATTAGTTTTTGCAATCTTTTTCATTTATCTCTGAATTTAAACCACAAATTTAATGAAAATATGGTGGATTACAAAATTGCAGGTTTTCCGAGCTGTATTTTTGAAAATTGCTTACCTATTATGCAAAAGGGAGAGAAAACAATCGCGGCTACCTATTTGTGTGGTAGATAGCCGCGATTGTTAGTTTTTGACAAAATGTGCGATTAATATTTGATTTTGTCGCATTTTTCATCCCATTTTTTGAAGTGGAGAATGGCTGATGGTTCTTCCACGTGGATGCAAGGGATGAGCCGGCGTAGATGCGGTTTTGCAATTTCTTCGTAGATGAAATGGTCGCCAAAGTCAATGGCATCGGCATCATTTTGGGTATTGGCGTAATAAATTTTGCTCACGCCAGCCCAGTAGAGAGCGCTCAGGCACATCGGACAAGGCTCGCAGCTGCTATAAATCACGCAACCTTCAAGGTTGAAATTGTTCACCGATTTGCACGCCTTGCGAATAGCATTCACTTCAGCGTGGGCAGTAGGGTCGTTGTCGAGCGTAACGCTATTGCAGCCTGTAGCCACAATTTCGCCATTTTTCACGATTACGGCGCCAAACGGGCCGCCTCCTTTATCAATGTTTTCGCTTGCCAATTCGCAAGCCATTTTTATAAATTTCACATCTTCGGATGTGATTTTAATTTCGCTGTTCATAATAGCTTTTTAGATTTGATGTCATGAGGAAACCGTTTCACTGAAGGCGCCTCACTGGCAGAAGAGATTATCTTCTTTTTGGGTTATGCACTTTGATTTTGTAACTGCATCGCACATTTCCTTTGGCAATGTTTGCCAATTTGTTGCGAATCAATTGTTTGCGGATGCCTGAAATCCAATCGATAAAAAGGTGGCCAAACAAATGGTCGCATTCGTGCTGAATCACGCGCGCCAAATAGCCTTCAAAATCCTGTTCGTGTTCCACCCAATTTTCGTCGGTCCATTTCATGTGGATTTTCGAGTGGCGCGTCACATTTTCGCTAATGCCCGGCACACTAAGGCATCCCTCTTCTCGAGTGACGGTAGGGCTGGATTCGTCGACGGTGATTTCAGGGTTCATAATCACCATCTTCACCCCTTCCAGTTCCGGGAAATCTTCCTTCAGCACGTCCACGTCAATGTACACGAGTTTCAAGCTCACGCCCACCTGAGGTGCCGCAATGCCGATACCATTGCTGGCATACATGGTTTCTTTCATGTTTGCGATGAGTTCGCTCAAATTTTCGTAATCTTTAGTTACCAATTCGGCTTCTTTTCGAAGCACCGGCTGGCCATATACATATACAGGGAGAGTCATATTTTTATAGTAGTTAAAAAGTTGTGTTACTTTGTAGATAGTCGGTGAGAATAATGGTAGCTGCTATGGCATCCACCTTCGCTTTATCGCGTCGGTCACTTTTCTTCATTCCTCCATCAATCATTGCACGGTGTGCGATGGTGGAGGTGAATCGCTCATCGTACATTACGATAGGCATATCTGGCATTTCCTTTTTCAGCCTGTTGACGAATGGAGTGATGTAGCGCATACTCTCGGAAGGCTCGCCATTCAGCTGCTTAGGCAGTCCAATCACGATAGTTTCCACCTCTTCGGAGCGCATATATTGGTGTAGGAAATCCATCAGCGTGTGAGTAGGGTAGGTGCCCAAAGCATTGGCAATAATTTTCAGCGGGTCGGTCACCGCGATACCCGTTCGCTTACGTCCGTAGTCGATTGCCAAAATTCTTCCCATAGTCACCAGCCGTTAGTCGTTCATCGTAAGGAGCAGTTCCTCGTTGCTCGAAGTGCGTAGCATTCTATCCTTGATAAATTCCATCGCTTCGATTGATGTGCGGTCGCTGAGGAATCGGCGAAGAATCCACATGCGGTTGATGGTGTCTTGGTTGAAGAGCAAATCGTCGCGCCGTGTGCTTGAAGCCATGATGTCCACTGCCGGGAAGATACGCTTATTGCTGAGCTTGCGGTCGAGCTGGAGTTCCATATTGCCCGTGCCCTTAAATTCTTCGAAAATCACTTCGTCCATCTTAGAGCCGGTTTCGGTGAGTGCTGTGGCAATGATGGTGAGGCTACCGCCGTTTTCAATATTTCGCGCAGCGCCGAAGAATCGTTTGGGTCGTTGTAGCGCATTGGCATCCACACCACCGGAAAGGATTTTACCGGATGCCGGGGCGCAAGTGTTGTAGGCACGTGCCAATCGCGTGATAGAGTCGAGCAGAATCACCACATCGTGTCCGCACTCCACCATGCGTTTAGCTTTGGCGAGCACCAATTCGGCAATTTTCACATGTCGGTCGGCAGGTTCGTCGAAAGTGGAGGCAATCACTTCTGCATTCACACTGCGAGCCATATCGGTCACTTCCTCCGGACGCTCGTCGATGAGGAGGATAATCATATAGGTTTCGGGATGATTTTCGGCGATGGCATTGGCAATATCCTTCAAGAGGATGGTTTTACCGGTTTTGGGTTGTGCCACAATTAAGCCACGCTGTCCCTTGCCAATGGGAGCAAACATATCCACGATTCGTGTAGAAATGTTGGGGTGCTTAGTGCTCACCAAGTTGAATTTTTCTTCCGGGAAGAGCGGCACGAGATGCTCAAAAGGCACTCGGTCGCGCACAAACTCTATTGTGCGACCGTTGATTGATTTCACTTCGCACAGCGGGAAATATTTTTCCCCTTCCTTCGGTGGACGAATAGTGCCACTCACCACGTCGCCGTTTTTCAAACCATTGTTTTTGATTTGTGCTTGCGACACATAGATGTCGTCGGGAGAAGTGAGATAATTGTAGTCCGACGAGCGCAAGAATCCATAGCCATCGGGCATGATTTCGAGCAACCCTTCTCCATCAAGAATCCCTTCAAAATTGTAGGGGCTATCGAAGTAGGGATTGTCGGGCTCTTGTGCCTGTTGTTTATTCTTTTTCTTATTCTTTTTGCTATTGTTGGAGGCTTGTTTTTCCGCTTTGGGTTCTTGGATGATGATGGGAGCTTTTGCAGCTTCCTCAGCAGCTTTGCGTTTGTTTTCGGCAGCTTTGCGAGCTGCTTCTTCTTTTTCTTGCTGGGTGCGGGGTTTAAAAGTTTGACCACTGCTAAAGAAAGAGCCCAGTCCCAAGTCTTGCCGATTTGCGGTGCCAAACAAATCTTGGAAATCGCTGCTTGGTGCTTGAGGTTGTGCATCGGGCGTTTCAGCCAAAGTTTCTTCTGTGGGAGGAACTTCAGATTCGGGTTTTGCATCTGCTAAAGGATTTTGCTCTGCTGGCTGATTATCTGTGGTGCCAACTTCAGCCACCGGTTCGCTTGGTGCCGGAGCCATGGGTTCGGGTGTTGCATCCACATTCTTAGCGATTCGCTGGCGACGCGGTTTCTTTTCCGGTGCCGGAGCCGGGTCGTTGGCCGGCTCAGAAGCATTGGCATCGGGCGTAGCTGTTTCCGTTTTTGTGGATTTTGCTTTGGATTTTGCTTTGGCTGTTTTCACTTCCTTGTCAGCGGTAGCGTCGGGTGCCTTAGCTGTTTTATTTTTTGTTACTTTTTCAGTATCTTCTGTTTTTGTTGCCTCCTCTGCAGCTTTTTTGCCCCGCTTGGGTTTGTCGGTAGCATTTGTTTGTTTGGCGCTTTTAGTAGCGGTTTTGCGTTTTTTTGGTTCTGTAGCTTTTTTTTGCTCAGAAGTGCTTGCAATATTAGCCTGCTGGTCAAGAATGTCGTAAACAAGTGTTTCGGAATCCACCTTTTTAATGCCAATACTTTTGGCATAGGCTTTTACCTCTTCTAAAGGCATTGCTTCCAGTTCGTTGATATTGTACATAGATTTTGATGTTAGGTTCTAAGTGTGTACACATTGTGGAGGGCATTGAAAATGATGCTATTGCCATCGGCATGTGAAACACATAGAAGATATGGTTTCTTATTACAATAAAAATATTGATAAAAAATTCTATGGAAAAAACACTAATTCTAAAATGATGGCGCCGGTAATAATGACTAAAGATACGCCCTTAAGAAATAGTAGATGTAAATGAATAACGGTGCAAAATTAGTAATAAAAACTGATTTGGCAAATTTTTTTGCTACGAATTGAATGAAATGAACTACGGATCTTTCATTTAAAGATGAAAATACGGCTTTGGCAAAGATAGTGTGTCGGGGTGCATGGCCAAAAGGGGATGTTGCTTGTCCTGGTGTGGATAGATGCTATAGACCCAATAGATTGAATAGATTGGCAGGTTTGCCTCTCGTCGCCTGAACAAAACGTCGGCTTCGCAAAAAAACACCGCCTATAGCTTGTAGGACAGGATCGTGTTCGTAGACCAGTGGGTGAATTTCCTTTTTGGGAGTTTTCCGCACCCATTTTATGGCGGAGGTGGGTGGGTACCGATTTTTTGGGTTTGTTCGGATTTGGACCAAAACCGGGCGGTTTTCTGGTCCAAAAGCGAACATGAAACACCCGAAACACTTGAAACACTTGAAACACTTGAAACACTTTCTGTGAATGTTCGGATTGCTTTTTTGTCAACATTTCAAAGAACTTTGTGGCAAAGTTAATGATGACGTTCACAGAGGGCAAGACCAAAATGGAATGTCGCTTGTTTTGGAGTGGAAGGCATGGAGGTGTGGATGAGAATAAAAATTCGGGAGATGGGGATGTGAGGACTATCGCCCTATGGTGGGACGACGAGTTGGGAAAAAGCCAGAAAACGAGTGCTCATTTTTTTCTCACTCTCGCCCTTTAGGGGAGGGGCTTTGGCGGGTTGGCTGGTGAAGCAGAAAGGGGATTTTTTTTGTATGTTTTTGAAAATGTGGGGTGAAATATTTTTTTAATTGCAAAAGAATTAGTAATTTTGCAAGCCATTACGATTTTAAGGCGTTTACCACCGCCAAATAATTTTGTAAAATTTTAAAGAAAGATATAAAAATGAAAAAAGGTATTCATCCAGACAATTACCGCGAAGTGGTTTTCAAGGATATGTCGAACGACGAGACATTCATCACTCGCTCTACTGTAAACTCTAAGGAGACAATTGAAATTGATGGCGTAACTTACCCCTTGGTAAAGCTTGAAATCACCAGCTCATCTCACCCCTTCTTCACCGGTAAGCAGAAACTTGTGGACACTGCCGGTCGTGTGGATAAGTTCATGAGCCGTTACGGCAATCGTAAGAAAAAATAATGCCTTTGCATTAGCGCATTATATCGAAAGCATAGGGCTGCGACTTTGAACTGCACCCCAAAAGTTAGACAAAAAACTTTTGGAGTGCAGTTTATTTATGAAAAGGACATTCACAGAGAAGCTCAATATAGTAAGCCAAGCACTC
>SFWW01000124.1 GCA_004559845.1 bacterium | reverse complement strand
GCACCTTCCACCGGCACCGGTATACCCCAGTTGAGGTCGCGCGTTACGGCACGGGGGCGTAAGTCGGCATCAAGCCACGATTTGCACTGCCCATACACATTAGAGCGCCACTCTTTGTGCTCGTTCAATATCCATTGCTCGAGCCAAGGCTGATATTCATTGAGCGGCAAATACCAATGCTTGGTGCTGCGCTTCACCAGCGGATTGCCATTGATAGCGTTCACGGGGTTAATCAATTCATCGGGCGAAAGGGTGGAGCCACACTTCTCGCATTGGTCGCCGTTGGCATCCTGCGCGTGACACACCGGGCACTCGCCCTTGATATTGCGGTCGGTGAGGAATTCTTGCGTGGCCTCATCGTAGAATTGTTCGCTTTCCATTTCCACAAATTTGCCTTCTTCGTAGAGATGCTTGAAAAAATCGGAGGCAAACTGATGATGGATTGACGAGGTGGTGCGCGAATACACATCGAATGATATGCCAAAACGCTCAAAACTGCTCTTAATCAAATTGTGGTAGCGGTCTACCACATCTTGAACCGTGCAACCTTCTTTGCGGGCACGGATAGTGACCGGAACGCCATGCTCATCGCTGCCGCCCACAAAGAGCACTTCTTCGCCCAGCAAGCGTTTATAGCGTACGTAAATATCGGCTGGCACATACACGCCTGCCAAGTGGCCAATATGAACCGGACCGTTGGCATATGGGAGCGCAGCAGTCACAAGTGTGCGTTTAAATTCCTTCTTCTCCATATAAATTATGATGCTTTTTTGATTGATATTTCGTGGTAAACGTTTGTGCACAGGCACAAAGCAACTGCAAATTTACTCATTTTCCCCGAATTACCACCCCCCAACCCACAAAAATAAACCACCCACCGATGCTACCCCCCAAAAAAAGTGCCCTCCACTATCCCAAGTGTATGGAAAAAATGCATCGGAGACCCGATAAAGGACTCCGATGCTGAAAAATGGGTCGGGGTGAGAGGATTCGAACTTCCGACCTCCACGTCCCGAACGTGGCGCGCTAACCAACTGCGCTACACCCCGAGTGCCGTAAAAGCAAGTGCAAAGTTAGCATTTTATTCAATATCTGCCAAATTTATTGCCCATCCAAGTGCATTTTTTTTAAAAAAACCAACGCACCCCACCATATCATCGCTGCCTAACAGCCGGCATTATCTTTTTCGCGGATTTCCACGCGGCGGATTTTTCCGCTGATGGTTTTGGGCAGTTCGTGCACGAATTGAATCACGCGGGGATATTTATATGGTGCGGTGGTGCGCTTCACAAAATTTTGGATATCTTTCACCAATTCAGGCACTTCTTTGCCGCGATATTCCTTATCAAATTCAATGCCGGGCGTTTGCACAAAGTCTTTACTCAGCACGATCGTGGCTTTCACTGCCATACCGCGCACTTCGTCGGGCACGCCGGTCACGGCACATTCCACCACGGCATCGTGCTTCATCAATGCATTTTCCACCTCGAAGGGACCTATGCGATAGCCCGACGACTTGATGACGTCGTCTTTGCGGCCCACAAACCAATAGTAGCCGTCTTCGTCGCGCCAAGCGATGTCGCCGGTGTGGTAAATGCCATCGTGATAATTCTGATGCGTGAGTTCGGGGTCGCGATAATAGCCCAAAAACAGACCTTCCGGGCGGCGTCCGTGGGTGCGGACAATGATTTCGCCCTGCTGTCCTTCTTCTGCCACACGACCGTCGGCGGTGATGAGGTCGATATCGTAGCCCGGATTCGCCTTACCCATCGAGCCCGGACGCGGTTCCACCCACGGATAGGTACCTACGGTGGCGGTGGTTTCGGTCTGACCGAAGGCCTCGTGCAACTTGATGCCGGTGAGGGCATACCATCGGTCGTACACGTTGGGGTTGAGGGCTTCGCCGGCATTGGTGCAATATTGGAGCGAGGAGATATCGTATTGGCTCACGTCTTCGCGAATCAAGAAGCGATACACGGTGGGAGGTGCGCAAAACGAGGTGATGCGGAATTTTTCAATCATCTTTAGCACATCCACGGGTTTGAATTTCTCAAAGTCGTAAACAAACACATTGGCGCCCACTATCCACTGACCATAGTATTTGCCCCACACGGCTTTTCCCCAACCGGTGTCGGCAAGGGTGAAATGCAGGCTTTCTTCGTTGAGGTTGTGCCAATATTTGGCGGTGATGATATGTCCCAGCGGGTAGCGAAAATCGTGTGCCACCATTTTGGGTTCGCCACTGGTGCCGCTGGTGAAATACATCAGCGATATGTCGCCTTCTTCGTTCACCACTTCCGGGCGAACAAAGGCGGGGGCGAGCTCCACGCCGGCATTATAGTCGTCCCAGCCTTCGGGCACGTGAGGGCCTATAGAGATGTAGTGCTTCACCGAGGGGCAGCGCGGCGCGGCTTTGCAAATGTGCTGAAGCACTTCTTCGTCGCCCACCGCCACTATGGCGCGTATGGTGGCGGCTTTACACCTATACTCGATGTCGGCATCGGTGAGCAAATGGGTGGCGGGAATGGCTACGGCGCCCAATTTGTGAAGGGCAGTGATGGCAAACCAAAATTGATAACGGCGCTTCATAATCAGCATCACCATATCGCCGCGGCTGATGCCTAATTGTTGAAAATAAGATGCCGCCTTGTCGCTCTCGCGCTTAATGTCGGCAAAGGTGAATTGCTTCACCTCACCCTCCTCGTTGGTCCATAGCAATGCCTTGCGGCCGGGCTCAATGGCTGCCCATTGGTCTACCACATCGTAGGCAAAATTAAATCCGGGGAGGTCTTTAATGTGGAAATGCTGCATAAAATCCTCGTATGAGCTAAAGTCCACTTGGTCGATAAATCTTTCTAACATATAGTAGTAAATAAAAAAATCTAACGGTTGCTTAGCCGGAGCTTATTTGCTGGCTATGAGTGAAATAAACACGAGGGGCTGATTGTCGAGTGCTTGCATATAGTGGGGCAATCGGGCGTTAAACACCACGCTGTCGCCGGGATTGAGCACGATGGTTTTGTTGCCGATATGCAATTCTTCTCTGCCCGAAATCACGTAGTTGAACTCCTGACCGGGGTGGGTGTTGGCTTGCGCCGTGGCGTTGTTGGCGGGCTCAAGCGTTACCAGAAAGGGGTGCATAATGCGGTCCACAAATCCTTCGGCTAAAGATTCGTAGCAATACGCCTTAGAGCGCTCCACGCGAGCACCGGTGCCAGCGCGCGTCACGTAGTAGGAACTCATCTTCGGCGAGGTGCCGAACAGCAATTCGGGCACTTGCAAACCATAGATGGATGCCAAATTTTGGATAAAACTGATGGGGATATCGTAATCTCCACTTTCGTAGCGTCGGTAGGTGTCGGCTTCCACACCGCATGCCTCGCATATCTCCTCTATCGAGAGGTCGAGGGCGTCGCGCAATCCGGCAAGTCGACTTGCCACCTGACGGATATTTTCGTTGTCGCTCATAAATATATATATAATGATTTGTTAATTTTCGTCTAAATTTTCCACACTGGTTGCGTGACATTGCAAATATAAAAAAAATGACAAAGTGAACGCCCTTTTTCATAAAAAATAAACTGTTTTTTAGCAAAATTTACCCATCAATAAAAATTTGTTGCACAATCAACATTTTTTTGCGCAAATCAAAATGTAATTTTTTGTTTAAACCCCATCCCCGGCAAAAATCGGCAGCCACCCGCCCTCACACACTCCTCGTGTATCGCCTTTTTGAGTGTTTGCCGCACCCATTATATGGTGGTGCGACGATCCCGGCAGTTTGTGGTAACTATTCAGCTATGCAATAATATCATAAAAATTTAGGTTGGAACGACTGTGATTGTTTTGATTGGATTTGTTTGATATTTGCTTGAAGA
>SFWW01000018.1 GCA_004559845.1 bacterium | reverse complement strand
GGAGGGGAAAGTCGCCATCAAGGAGTTTTTCTACAAGGAATACTGCGACCGCGATGCTGACACCCGCCACGTAACCGTTCCCACTTCGGGCAACCGCGATGTGGTGGACCGATTTAAGCAAAAATTCGTGAAGGAAGCGCGCACCATATTCAAACTCCCTCACCCCAACATTGTGCGTATCCTCGACGTGTTTGAGGAAAATGGCACTGCCTACTATGTGATGGACTACATAGAGGGCGAATCGCTGAGCGAAATGGTGGCGCGCCGTGGCTACATCCCTGAAGCGGAAGCACTTGCCTACATCTGCGATGTGGCACAGGCGCTCACCTATATCCATTCCAAAAATGTGAACCACCTTGATGTGAAGCCCGGCAACATGATTCGCCGCCGCAGCGATGGCAAGGTGTTGCTCATCGACTTTGGCGTGGCTAAGCAATACGATGCGGCTTCGCTGAAAGGCACCACCACCACGCCCGTGTGCATCAGCGCCGGCTATTCTCCGGCTGAACAATACCGCAAAAATGGCGTGCAGAGTTTTTCGCCACAAAGCGACGTCTACGCCCTTGCCGCCACCCTCTATAAGTTGCTCACCGGCGTCACCCCGCCCGAAGCAATGGACGTGCAGGATGAGGGGCTCCCGGTGGATGAACTGATGGCTAAGCAGGTGTCGCAACACGTGCGCCTTGCCATTGCCTTGGCAATGAAAGGCAAAAGCGAACGCACCCAATCGGTAGAACTTTTCATCCGTCATCTCACCGAATCATCCAACGAGGAAACGGTCAACCTCCACGATCAAGAGCCCAAAAAGCCGCAGCCCGCTCCCAAAAAGCCGCAGCCTCAGCCCGCTCCCAAAATCAATCAATCCGATAAGGCGAAAAAAAGCAAAAGCCTCTATATATGGGGAATAGGCGGAGCCGTTGCGCTTGCGCTATTGATAGGAATAATC
Source organism: bacterium (assembly GCA_004559845.1). GTDB lineage: Bacteria > Bacteroidota > Bacteroidia > Bacteroidales > Muribaculaceae > Sodaliphilus. Next base: position 17,321 of record SFWW01000018.1, on the reverse strand, counting down.
AAATTCTGTGCCAGAAGCAATGGCGGCGAAGCATCGCCCGAAACTTCCGACTCTACAGCGATGGTGGATACAGTGCCCATCGTCGTCAATCAAACCATCAAGCTCACCAAAGGTCACAAAACCAAGCGACAATTCGTGTACACCGGTGAAGTGGATGCCTATGGCCTTCCACACGGCAAAGGCAAAGCCGAATATCCCGAAATTCCTACCTATGGCAGTTCTGTATTGGAAGGCACTTTCGAGCATGGCATCCCCACAGAAGGCGAAATAAAGTACAAAACCGGCTACGCATTTAAAGGTACATTCAACGACCAGGGTATGTACCAAGAGGGTACCTGGACTGAAAAAGATAACTACTATTTCACCGGCACCTTCAATAACGGCGACCCCTACACCGGCACCTGGTACAACCCCGACGGCACAGTGTATATGAAAATTAAAAACGGTAACACAGAATAAACAGTTTAAGCAGCAATGAAAAAATACTTCTTTATCCTTATAGCAGCCCTTATAGCCTGCACAGTGGCAATAGCCCAAACTTCCGGCTCCAAGCGCCCCAAAAAGAAGAAACAAAAAACTGAAAAGGTGGTAAAAAAGGATAATTCGAAGCGCAATCAGTCCGGCAAGAAACCCAATCCGCCGAAAAAGCAGTATAGCGAGGAGCCAAGGGTGTCGTCGAGCTATACCCCGGAAGTGCGTACTTATTATGCCAATGGTGTGAGCTTTCAGATGGTGGAAGTAAGAGGCGGCACCTTCACCATGGGTGCCACCGCAGAGCAAGGCAGCGATGCTTATGATGATGAAAAGCCCACCCACCAAGTGACACTATCCTCCTACAGCATTGGCAAAACCGAGGTGACGCAAGCCCTTTGGCAAGCGGTGATGGGCAGCAACCCAAGCTATTTCAAAGGCTCAAACTTGCCGGTAGAAGAAGTTTCTTGGGAAGATTGCCAAACTTTTATTCGCAAACTGAATGCCCTTACCGGTAAAAACTTCCGCCTCCCCACTGAGGCGGAATGGGAGTTCGCCGCACGTGGTGGCAACAATAGCCGCGGCTATAAGTATAGTGGCAGCAACACCCTCAGCAACGTGGCTTGGTATGATGATAACAGTAGCAACAAGACCCACCCCGTAGCCACCAAGGCGCCCAACGAGTTGGGCATCTACGATATGAGTGGCAACGTATGGGAATGGTGTAGCGATTGGAAAGGTGCTTACAGCAGTTCTTCTCAATACAATCCCACAGGTTCTAATACTGGGTCGAACCGCGTGTCCCGTGGCGGTGGCTGGGGCAGCAATGCGGGGTTCTGTCGTGTTTCAATTCGTAGCGACAGCTCCCCGACATTTCGCCTTCACCTTTGGATGCAGAAATCCATTTTGCTCCGTTTCTTAGGTTGTGTTCTAAGCTCCTATGGGAGCGACTCTTAACCTCCTGAAGCGGTAAGCGAGGGGTAAACCTGCCATCGGAGATGGCGTATTGTGGACAACTTGCAAGCGAAGGCGCAGCCTGAAGCGCAGCTTGGAGACCGCCGAAGCCAAAGCGATGAGCCTCGGTCGGTTGTGGCGAGAATCCACAGGTAGGGATATACCCCCTTGATACACACGATACTGTCCGGCGAGCCATAGGCGCAGTTTTTTTTCGGCGAAGCCGACTTTTTTTCCGCGAAGCGGCTTTTTCTTCGGGCGGCGGCCGCCACCCGACTTTTTATTCTCTTCCATCCATCAAAACCCAGACATCCCACCAACCCCCATCCCACCCAAGCCTCACCTAATCAAGCAGCCGCTATCAAAAATAGCCGTAAATGAAAGAGCCTCTGAACCCCACACAATTTTCCGGCGTGGTGTGCGTTATATAAAAGGAAATATTTACCTTTGTACGCAATGAAAAATTATATATTCCTTTTTGTGATGCTATTTGCTGCGCAGGTAGCGCAGGCGCAAGTCGCCTTTACCGGCAATAGCCGCCAAGTGTGCGACATTGTGCCCGAAAAAAGCACCGGACTGAATCACATCTATGTGCTGTATGGCGTGGAAGGCGTGTCGATGGAATATACCGCCACGTCAGCCGAACGCGTGGTGTGGTATGCCTATTCCTCCCAAGGTGGTGGCTACGCCGAAGAAATCACCGACATTCGCACACAGGGAAGCAAAACCACCCTGCCGCAAGTGGTAGCCAATCAGGGATATATCATTGAAGAAGGCACCAAGCGTACCTATGTGTGGGTGGTGAACTATGCCGACCACTACTTGCGCTTCGTGAATATCGCTGCTGCCGCACCCGAGGATTGCGGCACCACCACCCTCAACATCGACGGCACTGCCGACGAAATACCGTATTTCACCATCACGGGCGTGAGAAAGGTGCTCAACCGCGATATTCGCCTCACCTACCGCACCCTCGTATGGGATGAGGAAAATCTGCTCTGGCAACAAGTGGACACCATGCAGCTTCTTTCTTCCATCAAACCCCAAATTGTGGTGCAAGCCCCGCTGTGTAACACCTCGTTTCATCTCGCCGGCGACCGTTTTCTCCAATTTTGGAACGAAGAAGTGGAGATGGAATCGGTGTCCTACACCACCACCGCTGTGGATGTGCGCGCCACTGCCGTGGAGCAAAAAAACGGCGATTCCATCGACGATTCCGGCAATTCCGATGATGATGAAGTCGACGATGATTCGAACGATGAAAGCGACCAACTGGGCGGCTCGGCTCCTGCCACCATCACCTTTAAAGCCTATTGCACCGATGCCGTGGATCACAAAGAGTGGCAAAAAGCACTCGACCCCGATTTCCAAAATATAGAAGCACGCTTCAACGACGATGAAGTGGAACAAACCTTCACCACCACAGGCACCTCGTATTGGCGATTTGTGGGCACCAACCTGCAAGGTGGCTGCGAAGCCTATGGACCCACGTTTACGGTAAACATCGGCGAAAGCGAATTGCAATGTGCCAATGTGTTCTCGCCAGGGTCCACCGAGGGAGTGGGCGACGTGTGGAAGGTGAAATACAAATCGCTTGTGGAATTTCACTGCGTGATTTTCAACACCTGGGGCAAAAAAGTGTGCGAATTTTCCAATCCCGATGACGGCTGGGACGGAAAATATAGAGGTAAACTCGTGCCCACCGGCGTATACTACTACGTGATTCAAGCCCGCGGCGCCGACGACAAAGTGTACAAACTCAGCGGCGACATCAACATCCTCCGCTACAGCAAAAGAGCCATCGAATCTACCGCCACCCCGGAATAAATAAAGCCCACCCATACACTCCTCTATAGCACCTCTATAGCCTCTATAGCCTCTATAGCCACTATAGCCACTATAGCCACTATAGCCACTATAGCACCTACTTCTAACTTTGAATCTAATCTCCATTCTCCATTTTCCAAATAAATTTTGTAAATTTGCAAATTATGATTTTCAACGGGAAAGAAACTGAATGTGTAAGTGTGCTTGGAGCGCGCGTTCACAATTTGAAAAACATTGACGTGGATATTCCGCACTACAAGCTCACCGTAATCACGGGGCTGAGTGGTAGCGGAAAATCGTCGTTGGCGTTCGACACCATTTTTGCCGAAGGTCAACGTCGATATTTGGAAACTTTTTCTGCGTACGCGCGCAATATGCTCGGCGTGCTCGAACGCCCCGATGTGGACAAAATCACCGGTTTGAGCCCGGTGATTTCGATAGGGCAGAAAACCACCAACAAAAATCCGCGGTCCACGGTGGGTACCTCCACCGAGGTCTACGACTATCTGCGCTTGCTTTTTGCTCGCGCTTCCGATGCCGTGAGCCACATTTCAGGCAAACCGATGGTGAAATATTCCGTTGAAAAAATCCTTTCGCTCATCCTCGAAAAGTATGAAGGAAAGAAAATCTACATATTGGCGCCCATTGTAAAAAACCGCAAGGGTCACTATAAAGACCTCTTTGAGCAATACCGCAAGAAGGGCTATCTGCATGTGAGGGTGGATGGCGAACTGAAGGAAATCACCTTTGGCATGAAACTCGACCGCTACAAAAACCACACTGTGGAATTGGTGGTGGATAGGCTAAAGGTTTCGAGCAAAGACGAAAAACGCCTCAAAGACACCGTGGAATTGGCATTCCGCCAGGGCAAAGACCAATTGCTGATTCTCGACGTGGATACCAATGCCATTTCCTACTATAGCAAAGCGCTGATGGACCCCGACACGGGACTGTCGTATCTCGACCCGGCACCGCATAATTTTTCGTTTAATTCGCCGCAAGGCGCTTGCCCCAAATGCAAGGGGCTGGGCTATGTTAATCTCATTGATAGAGAAAAAATTATGCCCGATATGTCGCTGTCGATTAAAGATGGGGGAGTGCTACCTTTGGGAAAATATAAAAATTCGCTGGTGTTTTGGCAAATTGCTGCCATTTGCGAAAAATATGGCTGCGATTTAACCACTCCCTTGGCTGAATTGCCCGAAGAAGCGCTCTACGATATTTTGAATGGCACCGACGAAAAACTCAACATCAAAAACGAAACGCTGAGCACCAACAATTATTTCCTCACCTTCGATGGGTTGGTGAAGTATATCGAACTTCAGCAAGACGAAGAATCGGGCTCAAAGGCGCAAAAATGGGCTGGGCAGTTTTTCTCGCGGTGCGTATGCCCGGAGTGCGGCGGTGCTCGCCTCAATAAGGAAGCGCGCCACTTTTTCGTGAATGGCAAAAACATTGCGCAATTGGCAAGTATGGACATCAGCGAATTGCGCGATTGGCTTGCCGATTTGCACCACCACATGGAGCCAAAAAAGTGGAAAATCGCCGATGAAATCGTGAAAGAAATACTCGGACGCCTTGATTTTATGCTCGATGTGGGACTGGATTATGTGTCGCTCAATCGCGCTTCGGCATCGCTCTCGGGAGGAGAGAGCCAGCGCATTCGTTTGGCCACCCAAATCGGGTCGCAATTGGTGAATGTACTCTACATTCTTGATGAACCTAGCATCGGTTTGCACCAGCGCGATAGCCATCGCCTCATCGATTCGCTGAAAAAACTTCGCGATGAGGGCAACACCGTAATCGTGGTGGAGCACGACAAAGATATGATGCTCAATGCCGACTACATTGTGGATATAGGCCCCAAAGCAGGCCGCAGGGGAGGCTATGTGGTGTTTGCCGGCACTCCCCATCAAATGCTTGCCCAACACACGCTCACAGCCGATTATTTGAGCGGTGTGAAGCGTATTCCCATCCCGGAGCATCGCCGCGAGGGAAACGGCCATTTCATTCGCCTGCGCGGCTGCAAGGGGCACAACCTGAAGAATGTGGATGTGGATTTTCCCTTGGGCACTTTCATTTGTGTGACCGGGGTGTCGGGAAGCGGCAAATCGTCGCTGGTGAATGCCACCCTTCAGCCTATCATTAGCCGACGCCTTTATCGCTCGCTCACGGAGCCGCTTCCGTATGGCGAGGTGGAGGGCTTGGAACACATTGATAAGGTGGTGACCGTGGACCAATCGCCTTTGGGACGCACACCTCGCTCCAATCCTGCCACCTACACCGGCGTGTTTACCGATATCAGAAATCTCTTCGTGAATCTGCCTGAATCCAAAATCAGAGGCTACAAGCCGGGGCGCTTTTCTTTCAATGCCAAAGGGGGCAGATGCGAGGTGTGTAGCGGAAATGGATACAAAAGTGTGGAAATGAATTTTTTGCCCGATGTGCTCGTGCCATGCGAAGCATGTGGCGGAAAACGCTATAACAGAGAGACTTTGGAGGTGAAATTCAAAGGAAAATCCATTGCTGATGTCCTCGACATGACGATAAATCAAGCCGTGGAATTTTTTGATGCCATTCCTGCGATTCTCAACAAGATAAAAGTGCTGCAAGAAGTGGGGTTGGGATACATCAAACTCGGTCAGCCTTCGAGCACGCTCTCCGGAGGTGAATGTCAGCGTGTGAAACTCGCTGCCGAACTTGCAAAACGCGATACCGGTAAAACGCTTTACTTGCTCGATGAGCCCACCACCGGACTCCATTTCGAAGATATTAAGATACTACTTTCGGTGCTTGAAAAATTGGTCCAAAAAGGAAATACCGTAATCACCACCGATCACAATATGGATGTGATAAAGTGCGCCGATTATATCATTGACCTTGGTCCGGAAGGGGGGAGAAATGGCGGAAATATCGTGGCTTTTGGCACTCCCGAACAGGTGGCAAACCAAAAAAATTCTATCACCGGACGATTCCTCAAAAAGGAGCTTTCTGAAAAATAACCCGATTTTTTGAGCAGATAATTGCAAATTCTCCCTTTTTGGGGCGTTTCTATCCACACTGAAACCCCTTTCCTGGCATATTAGGCGGATTTTTGCGGTCATTCCGCAGCTATTTGCCCCGCTTTTTGATTTTTCTGCATCCTTTATCCAGTACCGGGATTTTTCCATCATTATCCACCGTAAATTTATTGAATATCAGTGAATTTCGCCCGTAATGCAGGGGGCTGCCAACCGCCTGAGAGTGGCTCAGAATTTAATTTTGTGAACCACATTTCGGTTCGACGAAAAATTTTTCGAAGAAATCGAGTTGAGCGAAACAATCGCACAAAATGGTAAAATTACCCGGCAAAATTTAAAATTTCAAATACTGAATTTATGCGATAAATTCGTAAATGCACACTCCATTTTACGGAATTAAACCCGATGTTTTCGTTTGTTCCTCGGTTTACACTTTTCACCATAAGAGAATGGTTTCTTGAATTCCGGCGTCAAACGGTGTGCAAATGCACATTTTGAGCCGTTAACTGACATTAACAAACAATGTAATTAGCACAAAAACATGGGTGTTAGCCATAAAATGTTAAAGTGATAATATAAGAAATTGGGTAAAGTTTCGCAAATTTATTGTAGTTTAGCATTGTAAACAACTGAAAACGAATGTAATATGCCTAATAATCTAAATTAATACTTTATTTATACTCTACTTCGAGGATTTTGCGTTTGAAAACAGGGTGTTTTTATTAGCAAATCTGCCTTTCCCGCTGTTTGAATATCGACACGGGGTGTTTGCAAAATTAAAATAAAAATTTACGTTAATAAATTTGTAATTACAAACAATTGTTTATACATTTGCAAACTGAATTTTCTGCAATTTTTTTACACTTTTAGAATATGGACCTCGTTTCGCGTTTAAAATTTTTTCTTCATCACAATGGAATCACCAATTCCTCATTTGCCGACACTTGCGATATTCCCCGTCCCACCCTATCGCAATTGCTAAAAGGGCGCAATAAAAAAGTGAGCGATGAATTAATTTCAAAAATTCATTCGGCATATCCCACATTAAATATCATGTGGCTCATGTTTGGTGATGGTGAGATGATTGTTCCAAATGCGAAATCCTTATCTTCTCCAGCTGCGGCTCAACCCGCTGAGAATTCAGAATTTTCCTCCAAGTCGGATTCCGCTGCGGAATCTCGTCCGTCGGGTACCCCCTCTATTTTCTTTGGCGATGACGATGACTATGCTTCTCCGGCTCCCGACTCCGGTCCGGTGGCGGCACTTTCTGCTGTAATCCAAGATATGACGCATAAATCGCCCACTTCTTCTCCTAATAGCCATGGCGCAGGCGAAGGTGGCAAGCGCGTGTCGTCGATTATGGTGTTTTACACCGACAATAGTTTTGAAGAATTTGTGCCGCGTAGTCGCCGCTAATGCCCCTGTTCGCTGTTCTATATCCATTAGCGTAACATTGTTTTGCCAAGCCCGGCGGCTCTTCCGTTTATGAAGCAAATAACGAACAAATAATTCGCCCCTGTCATCATTATAAAAATGGCAGGGGCGAATTCGTTATGTTTGATATGGGGCAAAGATGCTTGATTTTGCCGTTTTTCGGCGCGTTCAGCGCTTTCAGGTGGCGTAAACGGCTTACACCTCCATTGCGCCGATAAGTTGGCTCACAGCCGAGAAATGGTGCCTTTTTAGATAATCTTCGATAAAGTCGATGGTTTTGATGGTGACTTGTGGGTCAACAAAGTTGGCGGTGCCGATTTGCACGGCACTGGCGCCGGCGAGGAGGAATTCAATGGCGTCGCGTCCGTTCATAATGCCTCCGAGCCCCACCACAGGCACCTTCACCGCCTGAGCCACTTGCCACACCATTCTCACGGCAATGGGGCGTATGCAGGGTCCGGATAGCCCTCCGGTGATGGTAGAGAGCATGGGGCGGCGTTTTTCAACATCGATAGCCATGCCCAGGAATGTGTTGGTGAGCGAAAGGGCGTCGGCTCCGGCGGCTTCTGCAGCCCGTGCTATTTCGGTGATGTCGGTCACATTGGGGGTGAGTTTCACAATCATGGTGCCATCGTAGGCTTTGCGTACGGCACGCGTCACGCTTTCCGCTCCGCTGCAAGTGGTGCCAAATCCCATACCGCCTTGCTTCACATTCGGGCACGAGATATTGATTTCCACGGCAGCCACCTTATCGAGGGGATTCAATTTTTCGCACACTGCCACATAGTCGTCGATGCTCGAGCCGCTCACATTCACGATGATGTTGGTGTCTAAATGGCTGATGCGAGGGTAAATTTCTTCGATGAAATGGTCCACACCCTTGTTTTGCAACCCCACTGCATTGAGCATTCCGGAGGGGGTTTCCGCCATTCGCGGGTAGGGGTTACCTTCGCGCCGGTGGAGCGTGGTGCCTTTCACCACGATGCCGCCAAGGCGATTTAAATCGATAAAATCGGCGAATTCTTCGCCATATCCGAAAGTTCCCGATGCAGTGAGAACCGGGTTTTTCAACTTCAGTTTTCCTATTTCAATGCTTAAATCTACCATTTCAATCGATGAATATTAAATACGGGTCCTTCTTTACATACGCACACATGGCCGCTATCGGCAGTGTCTTCCACACAGCAGAGGCAGGCGCCCAATCCGCATGCCATCATATTTTCGAGCGACACCTCGCAGTTCAATTCTTTGCTTCGGGCTATGGCTGCCACGGCTTTCATCATGGGCAAGGGTCCACAGCAAGCAAGGTGGCTGACGGGGCTTTGCAAGATGGGATGCTGCGTAACGAATCCCTTTTCGCCTGCAGAGCCATCTTCGGTGGTGACATACACTTCGCCCCAGCGCCGGAATTCATCCGGGAGCAAAAGGTCGGAAGCCGTGCGTGCACCGAGCAAAAATCTCACTATTTTCCCTTTTTGGTGCAAGGTTTTTCCTAATTGAAGAAGTGGCGCCACGCCCACTCCTCCGCCAATGAGCAATGCATCGCCTTCAAAATCGGTGGAAAATCCATTGCCGAGCGGCAAAACGAGGTTGAGCACGCTGCCTGCCGGGGTTTTTAGCAATGCCGAAGTGCCTTCGCCGGCTTTGCGTATGAGCAACCAAAGGCGGCGTTGTGCTTCATCCACATAGCAAATAGAGATAGGGCGGCGCAGGAAGGTGGTTTTGGAGTTGGGAACTTCCACTTGAACAAACTGTCCGGGTCTGCATACAGGCATTTCGCCCGATGCCGGGCTGAGCTTGAGCAAACCGTAGAGCGGTGAGATGCTCACATTTTCGCTCACGATAAAATCCGTTTCCGTCATAGTTTTTTAGTGCATGAGGGTAATTGATGCACAAAAATAGTGAAATTCTGCGAAATATCAATGTGGGCAAGCCAAATATTATAGCCATTACCCATCCACACTGTGGCTCTTGGGCTTTGCTTGGCGGGATTCAAGTTGCTATGTATCAGTTGTTAGGGGCGGGTTAGAGGAGGCGGTAGGTGTGGATGCCGGTGCGTTTGCTCACCGTAATGCCCAGTTTGTGGGCGATGAGCAGATTGGTGGCGGCTCCTATACTTCCGGCAATGGTGGCGAAAAGAATACCGCCGGCGGGGTAGATGTCGGCTATGGCAAGCATCACGTAGCAGCAATAGGGGATCAATATGATGGCGCTCAGTAGTCCGGGGGTGTAGGCACGCAGAGCAATGGCTTGTGCGCAATGGATGAGCAAATGGAGCGAAAATGCCCCCACCACGCCTATCCAAATCCAATTCATCATCAATTCTTCGCCATAGCACAGAAAGCCTAATGTGGCGATAAACACGATGAGGTATTCTTCTGCCACCGCTATGCCGAAGGCCACGGGATTGAGTCGAGCAAGGTGGCTCATGATTCCTTTTGTGAAGGGGAATTTAGCCACCACATGCGATTGGTGGCGCAGTATCCAACTCCGTTGCACAATCATTTCTTCCACTTCGTGAAGCAGAAATATCAATGGGAAAGAGAATATGGTCAGTGTTGCTAATGTGTCCATTGTGTTTCGTTTTTCTGTTTAGACGCAATGAGTGCACAAAAAGTTGCATGGCATCCTCAAAAAAAAGTTATTCCCTTATGCCTTCAATGATGTTGAGCATTTTGATAGTGGCTTGCAAAGCTGCCTCAATTTGATCCACTTCGAGTCCGCGAGTTTTGATAATGCGTCCATTATAGTTCCAGGTGATGTTGGTCATCACCAAAGCATCGGTGCTGCCGTGTGGCGGGATGCTCACGGTGTAGTTGGTGAGGCGTGGCAATTCGCGTTTCAGATTATTGGTGTAAATTTTTTTGATGGTTTTGATAAAGGCATCGAATTGTCCGTCGCCATAGGCGCTTTGTTCGTATTCTTTGCCATCCACTTCGAGTTTCACGGTGGCAGTGGGGTGGAGTCCGTGCGACATATTGAGCGAATAGTTCACGATTTTCACCTTATTAATCATCGTGTCGTGCTTCACGATATCAGCCACAATGTAGGGCAAGTCGTCTTGGGTCACAATTTCCTTTTTATCGCCCAATTGCACGATTCTTTCGGTTACCTTCTGCACATATTTTTTGCCCAACTGAATGCCCAATTCCAGCAAATTTTCGTTGATAGAGGCTTGCCCGGAGAGTTTGCCGAGTGCATATTCTCGTTTTCTGCCGAATCGTTCGGGAAGGAGCTGATTGTAGTAGAGCTCATTTTTGCGGTCGCCATCGGCATGCAGTCCGGCGGTTTGTGTAAACACGTTTTCGCCGATGATAGGCTCATTTTGTGCCACCACCACGCCCGAAAACGATTCCACGATGTGGCTCACCTTATAGATTTGTTTTTCATCGATTCCGGTGGTCATGTGGAGCATGTCGTGCACCATCGGCACCACGCTCGCTAAAGGCGCATTTCCGGCACGTTCGCCCAATCCATTAATGGTGCAGTGAATACCCTTTATGCCCACCAATCCGGCTGCGAAGGCATTGCTGGTGGCAAGGTCGTAGTCGTTGTGTCCGTGGAAATCGAAATGGAGTTCGGGGTAGCGATTCACCATTCGTTTGCAATATTCATACACTTGATTGGGGTTCATGATGCCCAGCGTGTCGGCGAGCATAAAGCGCTCAATGGGTAGGGTTTTCAGCGAGTCCATCAATTTGTAGAGATAGTGCTTTGAGGCGCGTACGCCATTCGACCAGTCTTCCAAATAGAGATTCACCTTCAGCCCTTTGCTGTGAGCCAAGTTCACTTCTTGTATAATGTCGTGGCAATGCTCTTCGAGTGTTTTGCCCAATTGCAGGTGGCAATGCCTTTCCGAGCCCTTCACTAAGAGGTTGATTACCTTTCCTCCCACCTTTTTTACCCATTCCACCGATTTGCCACCGTCGATAAAACCGAGAATTTCCACGCGGTGGAGGTGGCCGTTGTCGGCAGCCCATTGGCAAATGGATTTTGCCGCTTCAAATTCTCCCATCGACACGTGGCAACTGCCGATTTCGATGCGTGGCACCCGCAGATTGGTGAGCACCATACGCGCGATGCTCAATTTTTCGGCGGTGGAAAAACTCACACCGGAAGTTTGCTCGCCATCGCGGAGGGTGGTGTCGAGCAGTTCAATGTGCCCCACAGCCTCGTTTGGCTTAGGGCGTGTGTCGAGTATTTTTCCGAATAGTGAGCTCATTTAATCCAAATTAGCACACAAAGGTAATAATAATTGCTTAAATTCCAAAATCTTGTGTATTCGCTTCGAAGCACTTTTGTGGTATATGGGTATGGCTTTTTTTGGGGGGGCGAAGATACGGTGGATGATGGGTGGATGCGAGAGGGGGCGTTGTGTGGTGGAGAATAAAAAGCCGCTCCGAGTGGCGTAAAAGGCTCGGAGCGGAAAATTCTTTTTTTCTGGTAGTTTTGCTTGAATGTTATCCCAAATAGGATTTGAGGAGTTTACTCTTTTGACCTTTGAGGCGACGAATAGCCTTTTCCTTGATTTGGCGCACGCGTTCGCGGGTGAGGTCGAATTTCGCTCCGATTTCTTCAAGAGTCATTTCTTGGCATCCGATGCCAAAGAACATCTTCAAGATGTCGCGTTCGCGAGGATTCAACTGTTCGAGTGCTCTGTTCACTTCTTTGGAAAGAGATTCCTGATTGAGTGAAGAATCTGCCATGGGGGAGTCTTCATTGGGTAGAACGTCGAGCAAGCTGTTGTCTTCTCCATCCACAAATGGTGCGTCGACCGACACATGTCGTCCGGACACTTTCATGGTGTCGGCAATTTTTTCCACGGGCACGTCAAGCTGTTCCGCCAATTCCATGGGCGATGGACGTCGTTCGTTTTCTTGTTCGAATCGCTGAAGTGCTTTTCCAATTTTGTTGAGCGAGCCCACCTGGTTGAGTGGCAGTCTGACGATGCGCGATTGTTCAGCCAATGCTTGTAGAATGGATTGGCGAATCCACCATACGGCGTAAGAGATGAACTTGAAGCCACGAGTTTCGTCGAATTTCTGGGCTGCCTTAATCAGGCCGAGGTTACCTTCGTCGATTAAGTCGGGCAGACTTAATCCTTGGTTTTGGTACTGTTTTGCCACAGATACTACAAATCGGAGATTCGCGCTTACAAGTTTGTCGAGAGCAGCCTGATCACCTTGTTTGATTTTTTGTGCGAGTTCCACTTCTTCGTCCACAGTAATGAGGTCTTTTCGCCCAATTTCCTGCAGATACTTATCCAGTGAAGCACTTTCACGGTTGGTAATCGACTTTGTAATCTTAAGTTGTCTCATTAATTTATAGAGTTTAGAGCCTACAAAATTATAAATTATTTTTCAAATATGAATAATAGAATTTGAAGAATGTTCAAAAAAGGGGGCATTTTTTTTGTTTTTTTAATGATTAACTCAAGTTTCTGAAGTTAAGCAGATGAAGAAGTAGCCACTTGCTGCCCACGGTGGCTCGCTTTGCTCACCACTCACATCCCTCACCGTAGCCGAGAAAAAGTCGGTATCACCGAAATAAAACTGCGCCTGCATGATGTTTCCCGGGGGCAGCCATTTGCTGCTTAGATGAAGCCTTTAAGGTGTTTGCTTTTGGTGGTGCGTAGCTTGCGAATGGCGCGCTCTTTGATTTGGCGTACGTGTTCGCGTGTGAGATGATAGTGTTCGCTGATTTCTTCGAGAGTCATTTCGGGGCATCCTATGCCAAAGGCGCGGCGCAAGATGCCTTGGTCGCGAATTGAGAGGGTGCTGAGTGCTTGCATGATTTCTTTTCGGAGGTCTTCTTGTTCAATCTCGGCATCGGTGGATGGCAATGCGTCGCCGGTGAGCACATTGAGCAGATTGGAGGAATGCGGGTCGTCGTCGCTCAGTGGGGCATCGAGCCACACGGTGGAGGTGGGTGCGCTCATCGACTTTTGGATTTGGCTCACATCGGTGGCGAGCAAATCTGCCAGCTCTTGCTGCGAGGGTCGTCGTTGGTGTCGAAGTTCGAATTCGTTGATGGCTTTATTGATGCCGGTGATAGTGTTCACTTGATTGGATGGAATGCGGATTAATCGCGATTTTTCGGCAATGGCTTGAAGAATGGCTTGTCGAATCCACCACACGGCATAGGAAATGAATTTGAATCCGAATGTGAGGTCGAATTTGTGTGCGGCTTTAATGAGTCCGATGTTGCCTTCGTTGATAAGGTCGCAGAGGCTGAGTCCTTTGTGTTGGTACATTTTTGCCACCGACACCACGAATCGCAGATTGGCGGTGATTAGTTTTTCGAGTGCTTGTGTGTTGCCTTGTTTGATTTTTTGCGCCAAGCTCACTTCCTCTTCCGGAGAAATCATTTCTATTTTGCTGATTTCATAGAGGTAGGTGTGGAGCACGGGTTGGCGAAGTGTGATGGAATTACCGATTTTGAGTTGTCGCATAGTATGTTGAATTTTGATGGGTTAATTAAGATGGATTTTTCAGAAGAGAGCGTTTTGCTACGCTCGCCGGAATTTGATACAATTGACGTGTGGGCACATTGCTAATCTATATATTATAAATTCGCAAAAATTGTGCCAAAATGGGCAAAGCAGTTGTAAATGTGTGGCTTTTATGATTTTTTATTAAAAAAATGGTGGTTTTAGTGCAAAAAAAAGCAGACGCCGGGATTTGGCGTCTGCTTTATGCGTTGGGCAAGAGGGGGGATTATTCTTCGTCGGCGATGTTAACGGCGATGTACACTTTTCTACCCACTTCGTAGAAGCCCTTAATAATCATCACTTTGTCGTCAGACGACTTCATGATGCTGCGGTAGATTTCTTCCACATCGTCGCTGCTATTCACGGCTTGGTCGTTGATTTGGGTAATCACCAGTCCGTTTTTGATGCCGTTGGCTTTAAATTTGCCATCTTTCAGTCCCACCACCTTCACACCGTTGGTGATATGGAGTTCCTCTTTTTCTTTAGCGGTGAGCGTCATGAAAGCGCAGCCCAAAGAGGTGAAATCGGAGCTCTTGGTGATGTTGGTGTTGCCTTGGTCGTTTTTGAAAGTAACGGTAGTGGTTTTGAGTTTGTTGTCGCGATAGAAGCTGATGGTAGCCTTATCGCCCGGGCGGAGTTTGCTCATTTCTTCTTGCATTTCTCCACTATTTTTCACATCCACGCCATTGAGCTTCACAATCACGTCGCCTTCCTTGATGCCGGCTTCCATTGCAGCGCTTTCGTCGCTCACTTTCGCCACATAGATACCGCCCTTGGTGGCAGTGATTTTGTGTTCTTTCGCCTTTTCGGCATTGAGTTCTTCGTAGCTGATGCCGAGCACAGCGCGTTGCACGGTGCCGTATTGCTTGAGGTCGGTCACGATTTTCTTCACGATATTGCTGGGCACGGCAAATGAGATGCCGGCATAGTTGCCCGTTTGAGAATAAATCATGGTGTTGATACCGATAAGGTCGCCGTTGGTGTTTACTAAAGCGCCTCCACTATTGCCGGGATTCACGGCGGCATCGTGCTGTATAAACGATTTGATGCCCATATTACCCTCGTTCACGCCACGGCCTTTTGCGCTAATGATGCCGGCGGTGACGGTGGAATTGAAGCCAAAGGGGTTGCCCACAGCCACAGCCCATTCGCCCACCTTCACATCATCGCTATTGCCAAAGGAGATAGGGTCGAGAGTTTTTCCTTTTTCGGGAGTGATTTTGATGAGAGCCAAATCGGTGTTAGCGTCGGTGCCAATCACTCGAGCGCTGTATTCGTCGTTGTTGTTGAGCGTAACGGTGAGTTTGTCGGCGCCTTCCACCACGTGGTTGTTGGTCACGATGTAGCCGTCTTCGCTAATGATTACTCCCGAGCCCGAGCCTTGGAGTTGGGGATTATTGTCGCTTTTTTGCTGACGCTGTTGTTGCTTTCGGTTTTGCTGACCTCTGCTTGGACCGAAGAAAAACTCAAACGGGTCGAAGCCTCCCCAGTCTTGGTATTGGCGTTGACGCACATTGGCGTAGTTTTTGATCGAAACCACAGAGTTGATGGTGTTTTCTGCCACGG
The DNA here is from genome assembly GCA_004559845.1 of bacterium. Classification (GTDB taxonomy): domain Bacteria; phylum Bacteroidota; class Bacteroidia; order Bacteroidales; family Muribaculaceae; genus Sodaliphilus. The sequence goes on along the minus strand of SFWW01000018.1, from coordinate 1,559 downwards.
CAGTGAAATCAGGATGCCCGGTGAGGCCTCTTGAGGCAGTTTTGACAAAGCCTTCGGTTTGTTCACCATTAGAAATAAGCACATCTTGCATAGAGGATTTTGTAACGCCATAAGCTGTGACGGCGCTTAAAAGCACAGAACTCGTGAGAGTAGTGATAATTAGTTTTTTGCTCTTTTTCATCGCTTAATATGTTAAATTATTTCGTGTTTTAAAAATTCAATAGTTAAAATTTAACTTTTGGAAAAGTTGCCCAAAAGTACACTAATAATTCAAATTGTCAATAGTCTTGTCCCCATTTTTAAAGTAAATTAATAATATGTGCTCCACTTTTTAAATTCGTTAAGCGAAAAGTGCGATGTTAAGGCTGAAAAAGCCGGCGAAATGGAGCGGTGCGAAATTATTCGAGGCGTAAATGCTTGGATATGGATAAAATTTAGTAAATTTGGTGCGTGGAAAAATAATTCTCCTTACAAGATATGAAAAATTATATAAGTATGGGTGTGCTGCCGGTGATGTTGCTACTTATGGCAGCGTGCACCAAGACCCCCGAGCAGCTTTATGAAGAACAGAAATCGGGCGTGGTGATGGTAATCAACAAACACTACTATGAGCTGAGGCTTCCCTCAGGCTACACTTGCTATTTCTCCGGATTAGACGAAGAAGGTGTGCTCCGGGATTTTACCGAAGACGAGGAAGAGATTGTGCAGCACTCGGCAGTGAGTTTTGGCACCGCTTTTTTTGTGGACGATAAAGGCACCTTGCTCACCAATCGGCATGTGGCTTCGCCGCCCATCGACAAGGAACTGGTGAAGGAGAATTTTGCTGCCATCGTGTCGTCGGTGCAAGCCGGCATCATCAGTGAAATGGACAATTTGCAATCGCAATTGAATGAAGCACAACTGGAATTGGATATGTGCACACCCTATTATGATGAATACGGCTATTTGATTTGGAGCGATGGCGATGAACAACGCCGACAGTTTTACGAAGATCTGGTGGCTGACCTTCAGCGGCGATATGATGAGGCACAACAAGGGGTGATCAATTTGGAACTTATGAAAGACCCGCAAAGCATGGAAATCGTTCCGGTGTGCGAATTAGGCATCGCATTTGAAGGCACCACACCGCAGAGCGAAACCGACTTTTTGAAAAAGCATCCGTGCAAGGTGGTGCGCACCTCTGGCAATTTGGAAGTGGATTTGGCATTGCTCAAACTCAAAAGCGGCGTCACCCCGGCGGATACTTATTTTTTCAATCCCTTTGAAGCTGACGACGAACTCGCCATCGGCACACCGCTATATATGATTGGGTATAACGCCGGAGTGGACCTGGGCTACACCAAGCAAGGCATTCTGTCGCAGCTCACCAAAGGTGCGGTTACGCAAAAGCCCGACGGGCAACGCGTGCTCTACGACATTGCCACCGTGCAAGGCTCCAGCGGAAGCCCCGTGCTCAACGACAACGGCGAACTGGTGGCTGTGAATTTTGCCAAATATGTGGGCAGCGACAATTTCAACCTTGGCATCCCCCTCTCAGCCATCCGCAAATTTTTGAAATA
>SFWW01000123.1 GCA_004559845.1 bacterium | reverse complement strand
GCTCGGATAAATGGGAGCGAGAGCAGTTCGGTTAGTTTGGCTCGGCATTTGTCAGTGGCCGATGCGCCACCGGCACCGCTCAGCGCCACTTTCTTGCCGTTGATGGCAAGTGGAGTTTTTCGGTCACCGGGCACGAGTGGACGTGATAGCCAGTCGATGAGATTCTTCAAATGACCGGGATAGCTGTAGTTGTATTCAGGGGAGAAAATCCAGAGTGCATCGGCTTCATCCACTTTTTGGCGCACGCATTTCACTGCTTCCGGCGCAGGAAATTCTATGTCTTGGTTCATAAGAGGCACATCCGAATAGTCGAGATATTGCACCGTAGCCCGCCCGGCAAGCATTTTCTGCACCTCAGTGGCGAGTTGGCGGTTAAACGAATCCTTGCGCAGAGAGCCAATAATGAATAGTATTGTTTTCATAATTGTTGCTATTATGGAAGGTGGATGAAAATGCGGTTTACGTTTTCCATAATCGGGATGCGATGGCGGAGAATTCCACTTTGCCGTTGATATAGTCGGCAAATGTTTCTATAGCCGATTTGCCGTTAGGCAAATGGCAACTGCCGCATCCACCGCAAGCGGGCGCTTTGCAGTGGAAACGTTCCACCACAAATGCTATGCGCTCTTCCCGTTCGGAAAAATGAATTTTGGGTGCAATCATATATGATGAGGATAAAGTATGGCGTTTATTTCACGTAGCCCGGAGCCGGCAGATGCATGCCCCACATGGTGAGGTGGTTTTGGCGAGCGTAGTTGAGTATGCGGATGCGCGATTGTCGTGCCGCTTCGGCGTCCATATCGTAGGAAGGTCCGTATTCGGGATGCTCCAGCTGGAGTGCTGCACCATGAATGAGGTCGCCAATCACCAAGATACTGTCTACTTGAAACACTGTGTGACCCGGCGTGTGTCCGTAGGCGGCAAAGGATTGCACGCCACCGGGCAGTGTGTCGCCGGCTTCAAAAAGGTGGAGATGTGAGCTATAGGCAGCGAGCACGGCATTGGGCAATTTTCCGGCATCGCCCGGCATGGCTTTCCAAGCCTCAGCTTCCACTTGATTGATATAGATATCGGCATTGGGGAATGTGGGTTTGCCATCTTTGAGGAGTCCGCCAATGTGGTCGGGATGCATGTGAGTGATATAAATGAGCGAGAGTGCTTCGGGTGTGATGCCTTCCTCTTTGAGTTTGGGCAAAAGCTGGCTAAAAGGTGCGCCAAGTCCGGCATCAATCAAAATGGTTTCGCCCCCGCATCGCAGCAACACACAGCTCATGCTCGAAGGCACGCCCTCTTGCAAATGGAGTGCGTTCCACAGCGAGTCGGGCACATCGGCATAGAGTTGGCGAGGTTGGAGCGTGGGTGAGGGTTTGTCGGCAATCCACGTAACGGAGGCAGACTCGGCAGACAAAGTGTTCGCCGATTTTCTTTCGGCACAAGCAGCTATCCAAAGCACACTAATGGCAATAATGATAATTTTTTTCATTTTTTTCGTAGTTGTATGAGACTCCTGCATCGGAATCAAAAGCACTTATCACCCCAAAGTTACGAAAAAAAACTGAAAATAATGGTGCGCTCCTCCAATTTGCTTCAGCAAATTACCGGCTGAGGGCGGAAAATAGCTGAGCGAGGGCATCAGCGGGATTGACGTATTCGTCAAGAAGGCTCACAAAGCGGCTTCCAATGATGTCACCACCTTTTGGAGGCTTGTGCTTGTGGCTTGTGCGCAGTGCGGCTCAGCCACCACCAATATTTACTGTAATGTATCCCTCTGAAGCCCTACAGCCTTGTAGACCCCTCCACCAAAAAAGCAGATTAGAAGTTGGAAATTATTGCTTCAAAAGTCATAATCCGACTTTCACCAAATTTCCAACCTCTAATCTCTAATCTCTAATCTCTAATCTCTAACCTCTGACCTCTAATTTCGAATTCTATTCCTCTGAACCGGAGGACTTTGCGAGGCGCTTGCGTTCGAGTTCGTCGAGGATGATTTTTCTCATTCTCAAGTGCTGCGGGGTGATTTCCACATATTCGTCAGCCTTGATGTATTCGAGTGCTTCTTCAAGGCTGAACACGATGGGCGGAATGATTTTTGCTTTTTCGTCGGAGCCGGAAGCGCGCACGTTGGAGAGCTTTTTACTCTTTGTAACGTTCACCACCAAATCTTTATCCTTGCTGTGCTCGCCCACCACTTGCCCGGCATACACTTCTTCTTGCGGGAAGATGAAGAATTTGCCACGGTCTTGTAGCTTGTCGATGGCATAGGCGTAAGCAGTGCCGCTTTCCATGGCTATGATGGAGCCATTGGTGCGGCGCACGATGTCGCCTTTCCAAGGCTCATAGTCGAGAAAACGGTGTGCCATAATGGCTTCGCCGGCACTTGCCGTAAGCACATTGGTGCGCAAACCGATGATGCCGCGCGAAGGAATTTTAAATTCCAGGTGGATGCGGTCGTTTTGCGTTTCCATCATTGTCATTTCACCTTTACGGCGGGTCACCATATCAATCATCTTGCTGGAGTATTCTTCCGGCACATTGATGGTGAGGCTTTCGATGGGCTCGCACTTCACGCCATCAATCATCTTAATAATTACCTGCGGCTGACCCACTTGCAGTTCGTAGCCTTCGCGTCGCATTTCTTCAATCAGCACGCTCAGGTGAAGCACACCGCGGCCAAACACATTCCAAGCATCTTCTCTTTCGGTTTTTTCCACGCGCAAGGCAAGATTTTTTTGGAGTTCGTGCTGCAGGCGGTCGTTAATATGACGAGAGGTCACGTATTTGCCCTCTTTGCCGAAAAATGGCGAATCGTTGATGGTGAAGAGCATCGACATAGTGGGCTCATCGATGGCAATGCGTGGCAGCGGGTCGGGATTGAGCGAATCGCTCACGGTGTCGCCAATTTCAAAACCTTCCAAACCCACAATGGCGCAAATGTCGCCGCTAATCACCTTGTCGGTGTGCACTTGTGCCATGCCCTCAAAGGTGCGCAGTTCCTTAATTTTTTGCTTCACCACCTTACCGTCGCGCTGGCAGAGTGCCACCTCCATACCATCGGTGAGCTCGCCACGGCGCACGCGACCCACGGCAATACGTCCCACATAAGAATTATAGTCGAGCGAAGTGATGAGCATTTGCGGCTCGCCTTCCACCACTTCCGGACCGGGAATGTGTTCGATAATGGCATCGAGCACGGCGTGAATATTGTCGGTGGGCTTGTTCCAGTCCAAACTCATCCATCCCTGCTTGGCAGAGCCAAACACGGTGGGGAAATCGAGTTGGTCTTCCGTGGCATCAAGGTTGCACATCAGTTCAAACACTGCCTCTTGCACCTCGTCGGGGCGGCAGTTTGGCTTGTCCACCTTATTAATCACCACGATAGGTTTCAGCCCTATTTCGATGGCTTTTTGCAGCACGAAGCGCGTTTGCGGCATCGGTCCTTCAAAGGCGTCCACCAGCAGCAGGCAACCATCTGCCATATTGAGCACACGCTCCACTTCTCCACCGAAGTCGGAGTGTCCCGGGGTGTCTATAATGTTGATTTTGTAACCGTTGTAGTTGATAGAAACGTTTTTCGACAGAATAGTGATACCTCTTTCCCTTTCCAAATCATTACTGTCGAGAATTTGCGAACCCATTTCTTGGTTTTCGCGAAACAGATTGCCGGCTTCAAGCATCTTATCCACCAGCGTAGTTTTGCCATGATCCACGTGGGCAATAATGGCAACATTCCTGATTTTTTGCATATATTGAATAAATTAACGTGCAAAGGTACGGAAAATTCCCGAATTATAAACCGGTAGTGATAAAAAACTAACCACATTTCCGGAATCTTTGTCCGTTCCTGAAAATGGTTGACTCGGTTTTGTACAATTACTAATTTGTGTTTACTCTATCTCTGGAGGTGGTTGACTAACCGGGTCCTATCCCTGG
>SFWW01000122.1 GCA_004559845.1 bacterium | reverse complement strand
GTGCACGAAGACCATGGCATCGGTAAATTCGGCGGGTTGGTGCGCACGCGCGCCAACGGCACCATGCAAGAAATGATTAAACTCGTGTATCTGAATGGTGACATCATTTTTTGCTCGATTCATGCGCTGCACAAACTCTCGAAATACCGCGGGAAAGAAGGGGTGGAACCCAAACTCAGCAAACTGGGTGGCGGCGCATGGAATAAAATCAAGAATCGCACCAAAGGCAAACTCAAAGACATTGCGCGCGATTTGATTAAACTCTACGCCCGACGACGCGAAACGGTGGGATTTGCCTTTTCGCCCGATGGCTATTTGCAACAAGAATTGGAGGCTTCGTTTATTTACGAAGACACCCCCGACCAATTAAAAGCCACGCAAGCGGTGAAAGCCGATATGGAGCGCAATCGCCCCATGGACCGCTTGGTGTGCGGCGATGTGGGCTTCGGCAAAACCGAAGTGGCTATTCGTGCCGCTTTTAAAGCCGCCACCGACGGCAAACAAGTGGCGGTGCTCGTGCCCACCACGGTGCTGGCTTTCCAGCATTACCACACCTTCACGGAGCGCTTGAAGGATTTTCCGGTGAGGGTCGACTACTTGAGCCGTGCGCGTAAGCCGAAAGAAACCAAGGCTTTGCTCGCTGATTTGGCTGAAGGGAAAATCGACATCATCATCGGCACGCACAAACTCATCGGAAAAACCGTAAAATTTCACGATTTGGGTTTGCTGATTGTGGACGAAGAACAGAAATTCGGGGTGAGCGTGAAAGAAAAACTCAAACAACTGAAAACCAACGTCGACACCCTCACTATGAGCGCCACGCCCATTCCGCGCACCTTGCAATTCTCGCTGATGGGCGCACGCGATTTAAGCACTATCAACACCCCGCCGCCCAACCGCTACCCTATCCTCACCACGGTGAAACCGCTCGACGACGACATCGTGAAAGAGGCCATCAATTTTGAGTTGGCGCGCAACGGACAAGTGTTTTTCGTAAACAGCCGCATCAATCAATTGTCGATTCTCGAAAATATGATTCACCGCTTGGTGCCGGATGCACGGGTGGTAGTGGGACACGGACAAATGGACCCCGAAGAACTGGAAAAACGCATCATTGCTTTCTCTAATCACGACTACGATGTGCTCCTTTCCACCACTATCATTGAAAGCGGGGTGGATATGCCCAACGTGAACACCATTATCATCAACAATGCACAAAACTATGGATTGAGCGACTTGCACCAGCTCCGCGGGCGGGTGGGGCGCAGCAATCGCAAGGCGTTTTGCTACCTCACGATTCCACCCGAACGACCCCTCTCTGCCGTGGCAATGCGCCGACTCAATGCCATTGAGAGTTTTTCCGACCTCGGCTCCGGCATTCAAATCGCTATGCAAGACCTCGACATTCGCGGTGCCGGCAATTTGCTGGGCGCCGAGCAAAGCGGCTTTATTGCCGACCTGGGCTACGAAACCTATCAAAAGATTTTGAAAGAGGCGGTGCTGGAATTGAAAACAGAGGAATTCGCCGATACTTTCGAAGCACAACAGGCGGAAGAATCGCAGATTTTGGGCAATGAGGCACTCTATGTGAGCGACTGCACCATCGACACCGACCTCGAACTCCTCTTCCCTGCCACCTACGTGCCGCAAGAGAGCGAACGCATCGCGCTCTATCGCGAACTCGACAATATGGAAAGCGATAGCGAGGTGGAAGATTTTGAAACACGAATGCGCGACCGCTTCGGTGCCATACCGGAAATTGCCGCCGAATTGATTCGCATCGTGCCGATGCGCCGCATTGCGCGGTCGCTCGGTGTGGAAAAAGTGGCGCTTAAGCAAGGACGACTCTACCTCTATTTCGTGGACAAGAAAAACGAAGCCTACTACAATTCCAATGCGTTCGGTCGCTGCATCGCTTACCTGCAAAGCGACCCGCTGCGCTGCAAGTTGCGCGAAGTGAACGAACGCTGCAGTTTCTTGATTGAGAAGGTGCCCTCGGTGAGCGAAGCGCTTGCGCTGCTCAAACACATCTCCACACTCACGCCGGTGTGAGGTATGGGCGTGGCGGAACGGCGCACAAGGCTCCCACTGATTGGTTTGGAGGCAGGCTTTAATCAATGTGTGATAGCGGCTTTTAATAATTTTTAACGGCGGGATGCGTGTGGTTTGGCGGATAGGGTGTAAATTTGTTGATTAATTTGATAAATACTCTGAAAGTGATGAAGAAAAGATTCTGTTTTGCTCCGTTGTTTGGCTTTGCACTGCTGTGTGTGGCGATGGTGCTGAGCGGTTGTGGCAAGGATGCACTTCACAAGGCGGTGAAGGACGCATTCATTAAAGGCGACACCACCGAACAGACCTACCAAGCCATTTGCCAAATCGTGACGCAAAATGCTGAAAAATATAGCGATTACGTGGATGCCAATGGCGGCATCAACGCCGAAGCCCTGCAAAAAATGATCAACGAAGTGGGGCAAAATCTGCGGCCGCCTATGCAATGGAACATTCTCAAATATGGCGATCAAAGTTTGAGCCTGAGCATCTATTTTGAGCGGAGCGGGTCGATGGTGCCCTACGACCAAGCATCGGGCGGCGGGCAATTGAAGAAAGCGGTGAACGACCTCATCAATTTCTTCCCCACGGGCCACCAAGCCGCTATCAATATCGTGAACTCCGACATCTACCCCTACCAAGGCACGGTGGACAGTTTCTTGCAAGACCGCGACATTTATGCCTCTACCAAGGGGGTGGGCAATGCTTCCTACACCGACTTTAAGGTGATTTTCGACAAAATTTTTCAAGCACAGCGCCCCGGCAATGTGGCGGTGCTCGTGACCGACCTCATTTATTCACCCAAAAACACCTCCGGAGTGAGTGTAGAGAAGATTCTCAACGAAGAAAACAGCCTTGCCACGTCGATTTTCACACGCTACAAAGGCAAATCTATCATCGTGAACCAATTGCATGGCGACTTCGACGGGCAATACTATCCCTACAATGGTAAGCCATTCGCCTACAAAGGGTTGCGACCTTTCTATGTGATTATCATTGCGGATGCGTCGACCATCGACCGCATGGCAGGCGACCCGCAATTCAACAATTTCCTCCACCTTGCGGGCACGGTGAACTCCTATCGCTTCAATCAAGCGCACACCACCTTGGATGCCAAACTCATTCCGGTGTGGCGCAACAATGCCGGCAGATGCCGCGAAAGCCGCGACGAAAAAGGGCTGATTACCCATTGCGAAAACGACCGCGAAACGGGACAATTCGCCTTCAGTATGGCTGTGAATTTCAACGGTTTGCAAAAAGAAGATGCCTTCTTGAGCAACCCTGCTAACTTTAATGTGCAATCGCAAAACGGCTTTACGCTTAAAGTGGAAAAAATTGTGCCTGCCGATGTGAATGGCAACAATAAAGCCTACCTGGAGGGAATGACCCATGTGCTGACCTTTACCGGAAAATTCAACACCGCAAAAGACGAAATCATCGTGAATTTGCGCAACGATTTCCCGACTTGGATAGCACAAACGTCAAGCCGCGACGATTCCGCCGCCTCGGTGCCGGGATTTGCGTCTTCCACCTTCGGACTCGAACAATTTTTGCGCGGTATCTACGATGCTTTCGCAGCATCGCAATCGAATTACACCACACTCAACATTCGGCTCGAAAAATAACGGCTTACCGCTTTTCCGCCTTTCAATTTTTGGAATCTGACAACGAAACGAAATATATATATATTTGACGATATGGACAAAAAAGGGATTTATTTGATTGTGGGCATCGTCGCCACCGTGGTGTTTTGGGTATGCCGCGTTGAAGTGTATGAGGGGCTGTTTCAGGCACCCGGGTTTAGCGATGCCATGTACAATCACGGCGTGTATGGCTTGGTGAGTGGCATCACTGCCGCCATGGCATGGATAGCCGCCGGCGTGTTCTACTACCTCATCAATTCCGTGCGTTTTGCCCG
>SFWW01000121.1 GCA_004559845.1 bacterium | reverse complement strand
TCCCTCACTGCCCCACCACCACTTTTGCGTGGCGAAGCACTTTGTCGTTAATTGTGTAACCCTTTTGCACGGTGTCAATCACCTTGCCTTTCATATCTTCTTCCGTTGTCGGGAAAGTGGTCACCGCATCGTGGATATCGGCATCAAACACGGCTCCGGTTGAGTCCATTGCCTTCACTTGTTGCGATTCCAAATATTTTACAAATTTGTTGTAAATGAGCATGATGCCCTCTTTCACGGCTTGCACGTCGTCGGAATTTTCCACCGCTTGAATGGCACGTTCAAAGTCGTCCACCACCGGTAGCAAGTCATGCAAAGCACGCTCGCCTCCGTTTTTAATCAAGTCGGCTTTTTCTTTCAGGGTGCGCTTCCGATAGTTGTCGAATTCCGCCATCAAGAACAGGTATTCTTTTTGCGATGACTCTAATTGGGCTTTCACTTGTTCCAATTCGTCAACTTCTTCAGCCTCTTCAGCTTTTTCATCTCCTTCAGGCGTCACATCAGGTTCTTTTACCGGGGTGTCGGTGATGGGAGTTTCCTGCTTTGTGACTTCCTGCGGATTCTCTTGTTGATTTTTTTCTTTTTCTTTCTTGCTCATATCTGAATTGTCTTTAGTTCATTATTAATCGGGGCATACTGTAGTAGCGCATACCCGTTTTTTGCTATCTTATATTAATGTGTGCAATTTTAGTGCCAACTTCCGTTGCCTTTCCGGAGAAAACCTACGTCATCACAGCGATATGACATAATGGCTATATTCGCCAAACGCTCTTGCGGCGGCATCTGCCAATTCGGCACTGTGGTAGATGCCGAAAATCGACGAACCTGACCCCGACATGGCGGCATAACTCGCGCCGCTGTCGGTGAGCCGCTGCTTTACCTCTGCCAAACCGGGATACTGCGCAAACACGCTCTTTTCAAAATCGTTGTGCAAATCTGTTGCCCAGTCGTTGATGCCGGCGCTAAGTATTTCCGGCAGTGGCTTGTCGGGTGCAGCCGGTGTTACCAAGGCGTATGCCGCTTTGGTGGGCACCGACACATCGGGTTTTACCAGGAGCATCGTTTTGCCTTTCAAGTCCACCCCTATGGGCTCCAACACGTCGCCTATGCCGGTGGCTATCATGGGCTGATTGTAGATAAAAAACGGGCAGTCGGCTCCGATTTTTGCCGCCATCGCTGCCAATTGCTCCGCACTTAAGCCAATTTCAAACATGTCGTTGAGCATCTTCATGCAAAATGAGGCGTCGCTTGAGCCGCCGCCCAATCCGGCGCCGTCGGGTATGTGTTTCACCAAATAAATGTCCACCGCCGGCAGTTCGTAGGCTTCTTCCATCATGCGATAGGCTTTCATCACCAAATTTTTCTCCACAGGGCAATCCACCACTCTGCCATAGCAGGTGAGCGTGGATTCCGCTCCCTTGGCAGGCACTATTTCAAGCGAATCGGTGAGCGGAATGGGGTAGAACACGGTTTCAATATTGTGGTAGCCATCGCTGCGGCGGCTCACAATATGGAGCCCGAGATTAATTTTTGCATTGGGAAATGTAATCATGTTCTGAATTTTTTTGCTGAATCAAGTGTATCACAATATGGGACCCAACAGCCGCGACATCGATTCAAGGGCGCGCTGCGGTAGCGGGCGTTTCACCCACTCTTCGATACTCATTTCGGTGCACGAAGTGTGTGAGTCGTTCATAAACATGCGTTTCATCTGCTCGCAAAAGGAGCGATTGTAGATGAGTGCATTACATTCAAAATTGTGCTCAAAACTCCGGAAATCGAAGTTGGTGGACCCGGTGGTCACAAATTCGTCGTCGATAATCACACACTTGGCGTGAAGCATGCGTGCCGTGTAGAGAAACACGCGGATGCCACTCACCAAACATTCTTTCACATACGATAGCGACGAATATTTCAATATTTTGCTGTCGGGGTAAAGTGGTATCATGATTCGCACATCCACCCCTGAAAGTGAAGCGGAGAGGAGCGCTGCCATCATACTCTCTTCGGGCAAGAAATACGGGGTTTGGATATAGATGCACTTTTTGGCAAGCGATATGGCGCGGAGCATCACCATCGACATGGCGTTGAACGGCTGAGTGGGACCGCTGCTCACGATTTGCATACCCACTTTTTGCGCCTCGGGCTTTACCTCCACATCGGGGCACACTTGGTGAAGCGGATTGCGGCGCATCAAATTCCAGTCGGTAGCAAAGGTGTATTGCAACCCTTTCACGGCACTGCCCACCACGCGCAAATGGGTGTCGCGCCAAGCGCGGTAGCCTTTCTCGCCACTCACGTAGCGGTCTGCCACATTCATGCCGCCTATGTAGCCCACTTTGCCGTCAATCACCACCACTTTGCGGTGGTTGCGCCAATTGAGGCGATTGGCAAGTTGGGGGAAGGTGACTTTCAAAAACGGGTAGGCTTCCACGCCTTCTTTGCGCAGGTGCTTAAAAAATGAGGAAGCTATGCTCCACGAGCCCACATGGTCGTAAATCACCCGCACTTTCACCCCTTCATGCGCCTTGCGTATCAATATGTCGGCTATCTCTTTGCCGATGGTGTCGGCAGAAAATATATAGTATTGAAAATTGATAAATTCTTTCGCGGAAAGCAAATCGGCTTTGAGCCGCGCAAATTTGTCGGCTCCTTCGCCAAACACTTCTATCTCGTTGCCGGTGAGAAAATGCGGCTCGCCAAGGGCGTTCACCAAATGTATGATTTGACGGCTTGATTCACTCAAGTGGAGCATGTTGGGGTCGTCGGAGTGAAGCGAATCGTTAATGTGCTGCCTCCTTCGGCTATTGCGCGATATCATCATCACATTTTTCAGGCTTCGCCCAAAGAAGAAATACAGCAAGATACCCACCACCGGCAATAAGAGCAGCACGGTGACCCATGCCAAGGAGCGAACGGGATTACGGTTCTCCGATATCACCACAGTCATACATGCAATGGTGGTGATAGCGTAGAGCGCAGTGAATACGTAAAACACTGCATGCGCGTAAGGAAACAATTCGGCTATTATCATAGGTAGCTTTTTGCCTGTGGATAGAAAACAAAAAAGGCTATCATATCCCTATTGCGTGGCACAGGCATCATGATAGCAAAATTTTTTCTTCGGGCGAGCATCTTTGCAGCCTCACTTCACCACCACTTTGCGCGACCACTGATTATTGTAGCGCACGATGTAGAAGCCCTTGGGCATTTCCACCGTGGTGTGATTATCGGCTGTTAGTTTCACCGATTTTAGAAGTTGACCGGTGATGGCATATATATTAAATGTGGCATCAGTGCCACCTGTCACCAAATAGATGGTGCCCACGCCGCCTTTCACCGAAGCCACATTAGCAACACTCTCTGCCACAGCAGGCACCGGCTCGGGGTAAGCCCAAGCACCACACCACCCGCAAGCGGCTACTATCATCCATATTGCTAATATCTTCTTCATATCAACCACAAAATTATAAAGAAAAATTCAAATAAAAAATTTTTTTACACAATTTTTTGCCACGCACCACGTTTAGCCCACGCCGTTTTAGCCCACGCCAACCCCCACAGCCACAGTTTTTCTTCGGCGAAGCCGACTTTTTTATCTCCTCCACCCAAGCCCACATCCCCAAAAGCCCATATCCACTATAGCCACTATAGCATCTATAGCATCTATAGCGTCTATAGCGTCTATAGCGTCTATAGCATCTATAGCATCTATAGCCACTATTCCACCCACTTGTAGGGGCGCAATATTTTGCGCCCGCCCCTGCAATGCCCCTACCAGGTTTTATCCCGCTATCAAACAGCGCATTAAATGTAGGGGCGCAATATTTTGCGCCCGCCCCTCAATGCCCACACCCACGCAGCCGCCCACGCCACCGAGAGTGGTGATAAAGCTGAAAATGAGTTTTCAGGCTTTATCCCACTCGTCGTCCCACGCAAGGGCTTCAGCCCTCACATCCCCGCCTCCCGACTTTTTTATCTCCTTCATCCCACCAAGCCCACATCCACTATAGCCTCTATCCCCACCCCCCCCAAAAACCACAACCGCCCGTTTTGGGCTTGACACCCACCCACCATCCGCCGTATCTTCGCTTCCAAAAAAAACACCATGCCATATTTCACACCCCAACAATACTTCGAAGCGGCACGCGAACACGAAATCCGCCGACGCATGTTCAATTTCCGCAAAACTT
>SFWW01000120.1 GCA_004559845.1 bacterium | reverse complement strand
CATGACGCGCTGCAATAGCAATGGCTTCTTCAACGATTGGTTGGTGAGCCAGCCGTTCACCGTGCTCAGTGGCGCGAAAGTGGAATTGGATGCACGCTCTTGGGAATCTGTCAACAGCATTCTCCCGTCTGGATGTCCGGTGGTGAGTGTGTATGTGAGCGAAACAAGCAACACCGATGTGAATGCCTTCACTAAAGTGGGCTCGTCAACCACGCTCAATCTCTTCGACCCCGCACAAGGCTGGACTCACCTCTCCTACGACCTCTCGGCTTACGCCGGCAAGAAGGTGTACATTGGTATCCAAGCCACCACCAAAGAGAGCCTTGGCGGCTTCTACGACAATGTGGAATTCATCAACGTAACCACTGCCAACGCCAAGGGCGACATCAATGCCGACGGTGTAGTGAATGTTACCGACGTGACCGCACTCGTGGCTTACCTCAATTCACAAGCCGTCTACGACAAGAAGGCGTGCGACGTGAACGGCGACGGCATCGTCAACGTAACCGACATCACCGCATTAATCAATATCTTGCTCAACAAGTAGTGATGCAATAACCCCTAAGCAGCGGAGATTTCAAAAAGCCTCTCCGCTGCTTATTCTTTAACAAAACGTCCACTTTCCTTACATCCCCACCCTCAATGGAAGGAATATGGTAATTGGAAGATAACCCGGCAACCGCTACGGCCATCCCTTGGCATGTAATGGGAGCCTCCGCCAAACCCGCCATCGGAGCCGGCGTATCGTGGACAACTTGCAAGCGAAAGGCGCAGCTTGGAAACAGCGACCCGCAGCCCGACAGCAACCCCCCACATTCGTCTTAACTTCCGGCGAGCAAAGCGAGCGATAACTTCATAACTTCTTAACTTCCAAAATAGAGTCTTCACTCCCAAAATATTTATTCACTTTAATCAAAAAATTGCTTATGAAAAAATTAAGACATTTACTCCTCATCGCCGCATCGGCATGTGGCTTATTTGCCTATGCCCAAGATGGTGTGAGAGTTGAGTCGCCCTATGCACTCGACTTTGAGACCTCTGTCTCCACCTCCGGCACTTTCTCTTTGGCGAAATCCTGGACCACTCTCGGTACGGGTTCCACCACTTTCAGATTCGACACCGGAAAAGGTGTGGATGCCTCCAAAGCCCTCTTTTGTGGCTACCAATCTGCGTCGACCCCCAAGTATCTCATCACACCGCGCCTCACCGGCGAAGCTTCTTTGATGGTGAAAAATTATAATGCCTCCACTTCCGTGGTATTCCGGAAGGTTTCCACCAACGAAGCCGGAGAATATGTGATTGGCGACACCATCCATGCCACTGTGGATGGCGAACCAAACACCTCCACCTTCGTGAAATATGCCATCTCCGGTCTTCAAAACGAAAGAGTGGCTATCTATGCGCATTATGCCTACATTGACAATTTTGCCGCTTCCAGCGCCGAAATCGATTTGTATAAGAGCCTGAAGGTGTTTAAGTGTACCACCACTTCTCCCGCAAATCCTGATTGCAATGCCCAGGGCTATTTCACCGTGGCAATTTCCGGTCAGATTATCAACACCGGCGACCTGGAATTCAAACCCGGCGACGACGGATTCTCCTACAGCTTAGGAAAATACAATAGTACTACCACTCCCCACAACATTTTAGTCACCGAACCGTTTGATGAGGCTTTGGCTCCGGGCGATACCGCTACAGTGCTCCTCTCTTACACACTCAATATCGCGGATTATCCCTCGCGATATCGCTACGACTTGTTGGAAAACTTCTCCGGCACTTACGCTGCCGGCTCTTGGGTGGAACCCGTGAAATACGAACCCGTTATCCGCCTGCGCAACAGCAACAATTATTCGATGACGGAAGGTGATTCCTATGAGAAGGAGTTTGGCACATTTGGTATGATTGCTGCCGATGTGGCACGCACTTTCACTATTGAAAATGCAGGAGCCGCTCCGTTGGAGGCTACGATCTCCGTGCCGGAAGGATTCTCTGTGTCGAAGAGTGAAGTTTCTATCGCAGCACACGAATCCGAAACCATAACCCTCACGGCCATCTCTGCAGTACCGGGTATCTACACCGGCAACCTCTCCATCTCTGCGGTGGGCTACGATGCCATTAGCCGTAACGTTCCACTTTCGGTTACCGTGCGCGATGCAGCCAAGTTCTTCGAAGACTTTGAAGCCAACGCTGATGTAACATCCCTCCCGAAAGGATGGTTTGAATGTGCATTGGCAGGGAAGTGGGACAAAACTTCCTACACCAATGGCGCCAACAATTTTGCCAAAAACTCCAACTCCACAGAGCCTTCCATCCTCTGCACGCCTAAATTGCGCGTGGAAGAAGGTGAAAAGCTCTCTTTCGATGCCGCACGCCGTAGCACTTCCACATATACCACTTGCACCGTTGATGTCTACTATTCCACCGACCGCATTAATTGGGTGCTCGCAAACACAGATGTGATTGATATAACCGGCACCAATAGTGGTACGTCGGCAACTGCTACCCAATCTTGGTCAAACCATGTGCTGTCGAATATCCCCGCAGGTGAATACTATATCGGTTTTAAATCCGGATATGCTGCCATCGACAATGTGTATGGTTTCACACGAGTGGATGTGGCACACGATGTAGCGGAAATTGAAGCAAAAATTCCCGCTTCGGCTATGGTCAACAATGAATACACTGCCACCTACAAGGTGTACAACATTGGAGATGCCACTGAAGAGGCTTACACCGCTTCGCTCGTGTTCAATGGCGAAGAAGTGTGCACCATCGACCCCGCAGATATCCAACCCATCGCACCATCTTCCAATGTGGAATACGCATTCTCCTTCACTCCTCACTATGTGGGCACCTATCCCGCCTATGTGAAACTCGTGTGGGCTGATGGCTACGAAGTGGTATCCAACACCGTGGATGTGGTAGTGGGCGAAGAACGCGCACTCAACACCTACACCGTGGGTACGACAACCTCCTATGGTTCATCACCCCTGTACCTCAACTATTACAATAGCGTGTCGGAAACACTCTACACTGCCGAAATGCTTGCAGCAGCAGGAATAAAGGCGGGCGACAAGATTTCTTCAATCACATACGCCGGCTACAAAACCTCCGATGATCATACCGGCCACGTGAAATTGTTTATTGCCAACGGCACCGACACCGAATTCGGTACCATCGCCTTCACTGCCGACGATGCGATGACTTTGGTTTTCGAAGGTGACTATGAATTCAAAAAACAAGGCACTTCCGATGAACCCGTTAACGACTACCTCTCACTTTCATTCTCCGAACCTTTCGTTTACACCGGTGGCAGCCTACGTGTGAAGATTCAATCCGAAGCCCCGGGATATAAATCGGTTTATTTCGCAACAGACTCTTCTCTCAAGAATTTATGCTACGGTGGCCGACACGATGGTATCAAGGTGGCAAACCTCAAACCATCCAATGCTGCTTGGTATTTCCCCGTTACCCAATTTGGCATCGTACTCACTCCTGCCACTTTCAAGGGCACGGTGGTGGACCAAAACAATAATCCGGTGGAAGGCGTGAGCGTGGTGCTTACCCAAGTTCCTGCCGCTTCCGAAGCTCCTAAGTTCGGACTTTCTAAAGCTGCCGTAGCACGCTACGAGGGCACCACCAATGCAGAAGGTGTTTTCGAAATCCCTGTGATTCAATCCGCCAACACCTACAGCGTTACATTCTCGAAAGCCGGTTACGTTACCTACGAAACCACCATTTCCGAAATCACTGAAATCGGCAACGTGGTACTCGAAAAAGAAACTCCCACTGCTGTGACCGACATCACCGTAAGCAAAGCCCTCGACAGCAATGTTTACACCATCGACGGTCGCATCGTGCGTCGCAATGCTGAATCCCTCGAAGGCCTCTCTCAAGGCATCTACATCTTCCAAGGCAAAAAGCACATCGTAAAGTAACGACATCCTAACCATCCAATCCCATGGCGGGAGATGAGGACCCCAAACACCCTCA
>SFWW01000119.1 GCA_004559845.1 bacterium | reverse complement strand
GAATAAAATCCCGGTTAATAGGAAAGAGTCCGGTGCAATACCGAACTCTTTCTCAAATCGGACAGTAAATAACCCGTCCAACTTTTTGGGGTCACTTCAAATCGAGCCGTTTGTTTGTGCGGTTAAGAGAAAATGGCCATATTTGCAACCGTGGTTGAATCAACCGTGGTTGCAAATATAAGTAAGTTATGAAATTTCGTCCTGTGATGTCGAAACCGGGGAGTAAAAATACCGTCCGCTTCCGCATAAGCGACAATTTCTTGCAGTTCTGGTTTCGCTTTATTGAGCGCAGCCGTTCTATGATTGAGCTTGACAACTACAACGACTTGTGTAAAGTTGTTATTCGGGATTATCCCACCTTTTCCGGTTTGATGCTTGAAAAGTATTTCCGTCAGAAACTGACGGAGGAAGGGGGATTCCGCGAAATGGGCTCCTGGTGGGAGCGTAAGGCGGGGAAAGACGCCAATGAAATAGATATAGTGGGCATACGTGCAGAAGGGAAATCCGCTCTCGTGGCTGAAGTGAAGCGCAATGCTTGCAACTACGACAACAAGGTGTTCATGGCTAAAATCGAGCACATCAAAACCAAGATATTATCCGGATATGACATAGAATCCAGGCTTTATACCATCGATGATATGTGATGAATCGCTCGATGTAAGAACGTTTTTCTCTCAGCCTCTCCTTAGAGGGAAAGAAGTGTGAAAAGTTTTGATTTGATCAAGAGAAAGCAGTAACTTTGCGGTGATGATAAATTTTACACCTATAGCACGCAAGCACTTTGTGGCGCGGCTCTATGAGCAGTTGCGCTACAAAGATTATGCCGATGCCGTGCAGCAAGGCGAGTTGGTGAAACTCATAGAGCACGCCTCGCTCACGGAATTCGGTCGTGCCCACAAATTTTCGAAAATGCGCACCTATCGGGAGTTTGCCACCGAAGTGCCCCTTCATCGCTACGAAGACCTCAAGCCTCAAATTATGCGAATGGTGGCAGGCGAGGGCGATGTGCTGTGGCGCGGCAAGTGTTTCAATTTTGCCCAATCGTCGGGCACCACCGATGGCAAGAGCAAATACATACCCATCACTGCTGAATCGCTCAAGCGCAACCACTATCAAGGGGCGAGCGATGTGGTGTCGCATTACCTCAACCTCAATCCCGCGAGCCGCCTCTTTAGCGGCAAGGCGTTTATTTTGGGCGGGAGTTTTGCCAATCAATTGGATTTAAAACCCGGCACCCGTGTGGGTGATTTGAGTGCTACGCTCATACAGCACATCAATCCGCTTGCCAACCTATTTCGGGTGCCAAGCAAGCGTATAGCGCTGATGGAAGATTGGAGCGAAAAGTTGCCGGCCTTGGTAAGCGCCGCCATTGGCGAAAATATCACCAACCTATCCGGTGTGCCATCGTGGTTTCTCACCGTGCTCAAAGAAGTGCTGGCGAAGGCAGGCGTGGACTGCATCCACGAAGTGTGGCCCAATTTGGAAGTGTTTTTCCATGGTGGCATTGCTTTTGAGCCCTACCGCAAGCAGTACGAAAGCATTTGCGACATGCGCAAAATGCACTTCCTCAACACCTACAATGCCAGCGAAGGATTTTTTGCTACGCAAAGTTCGTGGGACACCACCGCCATGCTCCTGTTGCTCGACATCGGTGTGTTCTACGAGTTTATCCCGCTTTCGCAAATTGATAGTAGCACGCCGGAAGTGGTACCCGCTTGGGAAGTGGAGGCAGGCAAAACCTACGAGTTGGTGATATCGGCGTGTAACGGCTTGTGGCGCTATCGCATCGGCGACACAGTGACCATTGCCCAAACACAACCCTTGAAAATCAGTATAGCCGGTCGCACCAAGCATTTCATCAATGCTTTCGGCGAGGAATTGATGGTGCATAATGCCGATGCCGCCATCACCAAAGCCTCCGTGCTCACCGGTGCCCAAGTGCTCAACTATACCGCCGCGCCGGTGTATGCCGATGCCCACAGCCGCGGCTGCCACCAGTGGCTCATAGAATTTGCCAAACAGCCCGCCTCCACCGAGGCATTTATGCAGGCGCTCGACGAAAGTTTGCGCGCCGAAAACAGCGACTACGACGCCAAGCGCAGCGGCAACATATTTCTTGACCCACCCACCCTTGTGGTGGCACGAGAAGGCATTTTCGACCGCTGGCTCGCCTCCACCGGTAAGTTAGGCGGCCAGCGCAAGATACCGCGCTTGTGTAACGAACGTCACATCATCGACCAAATGCTAAAAATGCAAAACGAATGAACGAACAGCGATTTAAATGGATATGCGTGTTGTCCACGCTACCGGTGCTCCTTTGGCCCTTTGTTTTGGGTCTTTTGCCATCGGCACACACGGCGCTCCAGCGCTTTGTGGTGATGGGTATGCCGGTGTATGCCATAGCGTGTGGCTATTTGGCGAATTATGCCTATAAAGAGCGCCCCGAAGTGGGATGGATTTTGATAGTGGTGCTGTGGCTATCCTATGCGGTAAGCCCGCTGATTGTGAATTGATTTGATGAAGAAAATTTTATATACGAATGTTGGGGCGGCGGTAGCGAATATGCTGCTGGCTTATGTGGTGTGGATGGTTTCGCGCTTGGTTTTCTTTTTTGAAAACTATGCCACCTTTGCGCCCTATATGACTGCCGATTTGGCTTGGAATGTGGTGAAAGGCGGTTTGGTGTTCGACACCTCAGCCATCCTCTATGTGAATAGCCTCTACTTAGTGCTCATGCTCCTGCCCCTCGGTAGGAAAGAAGTGTCGGGGTTTCACCGCATGCTCAAATGGCTCTATGTTACGCTCAATGCCGTGGCATTGGCGTTTAATTTAGGTGATGCCGTGTATGTGGCTTACACCGGCAGGCGTTCCACCGTGACCGTGTTCACCGAGTTTGTTAACGAAAACAATATCGCCTCCATTTTCCTTACCGAATTTGGGAACCATTGGTATTTGGTGCTGCTGGTGGTGGTGCTCGTGCTACTGATGGCATTTTGCTACCGCACGCCCAAGAAAAGTGTGTGGGGCAAGCCATGGCGCTATTATCTCACGCAAACGCTCGCTTTGGTGGTGATGGCGCCATTGGCGATTGTGGGCATTCGAGGCAGTGTCACCGCAGGCACCCGCCCCATCACCATTAGCAACGCCAACGAATATGTGAATCGCCCCATAGAAGGCACATTGGTGCTCAACACCCCATTTTCCATCATTCGCAGTGTAGGGAAAAAAGTGTTTGTCACCCCCTCCTATATGTCGATGGCAGAGATGAACCGCACGTTCCAACCCGTGGTGCAACCCTCGGCGGGCACCATGGCAGGCGCCAAAAAGAATGTGGTGGTTCTGATAGTGGAGAGCATGGGAAAGGAATATGTGGGGAGCCTAAACCGCGAATTCATTGGCGCCGGCTACAAAGGCTACACCCCCTTCATCGACTCCCTGCTCACCCGGAGCCTCACCTTCCAATATTCCTTTGCCAACGGCAGAATTTCAATGGACGCCATGCCGAGCATCCTTTCCGGCATTCCCATGATGGTGGAGCCCTTCTTCCTCACACCGGCATCGCTCAATGAGGTGGGCGGACTGCCCAAGATGCTTGCGCCGAAGGGTTATTTCAGCGCATTTCTGCACGGCGGGCACAATATATCGATGGGATTTAGCGCATTTGCCCACGCCATAGGCTACGACAAATACTTTGGACTCGATGAATATTGTGATGCCCCGAAGTATGGCGGTATGCGCGATTTCGACGGCAAATGGGCGATTTGGGACGAACCATTTTTGAAATTTTCACTCGACCAAATCAACACCTTCCGTCAGCCCTTCCTCGCCACCGTGTTTACGGCATCGTCGCACCATCCCTACAAAATTCCGGAGCAGTATGCAGCCACCTTCCCTGAGGAGGGCGAACCCATCCATAAATGCGTGCGCTACACCGATATGGCGCTGCGAAAATTCTTTGAAGCGGCACAAAAGCAGCCGTGGTATCGCAACACCATCTTCGTGCTTGTGGCAGAC
>SFWW01000017.1 GCA_004559845.1 bacterium | reverse complement strand
CCGTGTATGGAGCGCGAGCAAGCCAAGGGAAATTTGTTTGCATTCACCGATGTGGTGTCGCAAGAAAACGTAACCTCGGTGGTGGAGAAAAACACCTTCAGCATCAATAGTGTGAGCGATGGCGAAAACTGGTTCGACCACCCCAATTTCACCACCATCTTCAAGCGAAGCGGCTACGATGTGTGGATGTGGGATATGCAGCGCACCTACATGAGTAAGCGCCTCTACACCATCACCGTGAACGCCTATATCTACAACCCGGAAATAGAGCGGTTTTCCTACACAGCGTGTAACGACACCACCTTTACCTACGATATGCAGCTCATCGACGACTTTCAGCGGAAGGCAAAAATCAAGAAGAAGCACAATTTGGTGGTGTTTCACTTGATGGGACAGCATGTGTCGTTTAGCAAACGCTATCCGCGCAAGAGCATCTACGAAAAATACCATTCCTCCGACATTAAGCGAACGGAGAAATGGATGAACAAAACCAAAAAATGGTGCATCGCCACCTACGATAATGCCACCCTCTACAACGATGCCGTGATGGGGCACATCTTCGACCTATACCGCAATAAAAATGCCGTGGTGGTGTATTTCAGCGACCACGGTGAGGAAGTTTACGATTATCGCGACGAACGCGGACGCCACGTGTCGTACACGCCATCGCGCAATATGCTCCGCCACCAAAACGAGGTGCCGTTCATCATTTGGTGCTCCGACCGCTACAAGCAGCTCCATCCCGCCACCATCCGAAACATCAAAGCCGCACTCCATCGACCCTTTATGACCGACAATGTGGGCCAACTCCTATTCCACCTCGGTGCCATCCGCACCGGCTACTACCGCCCCGAGCGCGACCTCATTTCACCCTCTTTCCGTCCCCGCCCCCGCATCCTCTACGACCACGTTGACTACGACAAAGTAAGAGAATAGAGAATAAAAAAAAGAGGCTTCACAGCCTCTTATTTTGTTCTTACAGTTCCAGGTCGGAGTTGAGGATTACGTGCCAGGGGAGGCCTGAGACTGCCACTTGTTCAAGGAATGGATCCGGGTCGAATTCTTCCACATTGTGCACGCCGGGCTTGTTCCACAGTCCTTTGAAGAACATCATGGCGCCGGTCATGGCAGGCACACCGGTGGTATAACTCACGGCTTGCATACCGGTTTCCACGTATGCTTGATGGTGGTCGCAATTGTTGTAGATGTAGCAAGTGAGGGGTTTGCCATCGTGGTCAATACCGCTGATGCGGCACCCGATTGACGTTTTGCCGGTGTAGTTTTCGCCCAATTCTTTGGGGTTAGGCAACACGGCTTTGAGGAACTGAAGCGGAATAATTTCCATGCCATTATACATCACCGGGTCGATGCGTGCCATACCAATGTTTTGAATCACGCGCAAGTGGGTGAGGTATTCTTCGCCGAAGGTCATCCAGAATCGAGCGCGCTTAATGGTGGGGAAATTAATCACCAGTGATTCCAATTCTTCGTGATACATCAAATAGCTCTCTCGCGGTCCGATTTCGGGATAAGTGAGAGGTTTGTGGATTTCGAGCGCACCGGTTTGCACCCATTTGCCGTTTTCGTAGTAGCGACCTTTTTGGGTGATTTCGCGGATATTGATTTCCGGGTTGAAATTCGTGGCAAACGCCTTGCCGTGGTTACCGGCATTGCAGTCCACAATGTCGAGGGTGTGCATTTCTTTGAAGTAATGCTTAGCGGCATAAGCCGTGTACACACCGCTCACGCCTGGGTCGAAACCGCATCCCAGAATGGCGCACAGCCCGGCTTTCTCAAAGCGCTCGCGATACGCCCATTGCCAACTATATTCAAAGTGTGCCTCATCGCGCGGCTCATAGTTGGCGGTATCTAAGTAGTTGACCCCGCATTCCAAGCAAGCGTCCATAATGGTCAAGTCTTGGTAGGGCAAAGCCAAGTTCACCACCAATTGTGGTTGGTGTTTTTTGAGCAAAGCCACGAGTTGTTGCACATCATCGGCATCCACTTGGTCGGTGGTGATATTCGGTGCACCGATAGCCTTAGCCACCTCATCGCACTTTTCTTTGCGGCGTGACGCAATCACTATTTCGTGAAACACTTCAGGGTGCTGTGCGCACTTCACTGCTGCCACGGTGCCCACGCCCCCGCATCCAATAATCAATACTTTGTTTTTGTTCATTGCCATATATTTAGAAGAAAATTATTTTCAGACCCATAAACTCTAACATCAAACTATCTAACCCTCTAATTTCTAATCTCTCTTTCCGCTGCCACCATATTGGTGATATCCACGAACTGCTGCACACTCAGTTGCTCGGGGCGCTTGGTAAAGAGTTCGGTGCTGAGGGTGGGGCTACCGGGCGGGAACATACTCTTGAGCGAACTGCGCAGCATTTTTCGGCGCATGCCAAAGGCGGTTTTCACCACGGTTTTAAACAAGCGTTCATCGCAGCCCAGGTCGGTCACATTGTTGCGCACCAGTTTTATCACGCCCGACTTCACCTTAGGCGGTGGGTTAAACACATTTTCATCCACCGTGAAAAGGTATTCAATATCATACCATGCCTGGAGCAACACCGACAGGATACCGTAGGTTTTGCTACCCGGCCCGGCGGCAATGCGTTGTGCCACCTCGCGCTGAAGCATACCGCTGCAGCACACCACTTGGTCTTTATGTTCGAGCACCTTAAAGAAAATTTGCGACGAAATATTGTAGGGATAATTACCGATAATCACCATTTTGCCATCGCCGAGGGTTTGCTTCAGGTCGAGTTTAAGGAAATCGGCAGCCACAATTCGGTTGTGCAGCTCATCGGTATATGCGGCTTTCAGGTAGTCCACACTCTCCGAGTCCAATTCCACCACGGTAAGGTCGTGGTGGAATTGGAGCAAAAATTGGGTGAGCACACCCATACCCGGTCCCACCTCCAGCACCGGTGTACCCCGGTATTCGCTCACCGTGTCGGCAATGCGTTGTGCCACAGTTAAATCGGTAAGAAAATGCTGGCCCAAAGCCTTTTTCGCTTTCACTTGTTGCATATTCGTTTGCGCTAAATCAAATTTCTACGCACAAAGATACAATTTTTTTCCACACCACCGAAATCCACGTGGATAGATGTAGGTGTATTCGGTTTTTTTTGTAACTTTGTGGTTGGGCTGCAATTTTTGAGGCTGATAGCCCGTTTAGGATAACAAAACATTTATTACAGTGAAAAAAATTATTTCTCCTTTGCTGAAATATGGCATACCGGTGGCTTTGAGTGTGCTGCTGGTGTGGTTTTTTTATAAAAATATGGATATGGACGCCATCCGGCAGTGTCTGCGTGAGGATGTCAACTTCTGGTGGTTTGTGCCGGTGGTGATAGTGAGCGTGTTTAGCCACATTTTCCGGGCTTGCCGCTGGCGGTTGCAATTGCGTGCTTTGGGCATTGAAGCCCCGCTCAGTGCGCTGGTCAACAGCATTTTCGGCACCTACTTTGTGAATTTGTTGGTGCCTCGCTTGGGCGAAGTGTGGCGCAGTGGCTACATTGCTTCGCGCGAACGCACCTCATTTTCGAAGGTGGTGGGTTCGATGGTGGGCGACCGCTTGAGCGACACCCTCACGGTGCTCTTGCTCACGGTGGTAACCTTCTTCTTGGCGCAAGGTGCGTTTATGAAATTTTTGGCACAAAAAGGTGCCGCCCAAAGCGAAAGTATGTTCACCACCTGGTGGTTTTGGGCATTAGTGGCTATTGGCGTGGCAATGGTGGCGCTCATTGTGTGGATATTCAAAACCACGAGCGATAATGCCCTGATTGCCAAGGTGCGACTCATGCTCACCAACCTGTGGGAAGGCCTGCTATCGATTGCCAAAATGAAAGGCAAATGGTGGTTTTTGCTCTACACTTTCTTGATTTGGGGTTGCTACTTTTTCCAACTCTACATCGCCTCGATGGCATTTTCCTACACCAAAGATTTTGGCATCGTGCCCATCTTGGTGCTGTTTGTGTTTAGCAGTTTGGGCATGGCGGTGCCCACCAATGGCGGCGTGGGCGCTTGGCAGTATGCCATCATGTTTGGCCTCGCCATCTACGGCGTGGGCGAATTGCCCTTAGGCGACCCCTACAATCCGCAAGCCAGCGCCTTTGCTTGGACCGTGTGGCTGGTGCAACAAGCGCTGTTGGTGGTGCTGGGCATCTATGCTTTTGTGGCGATGGCTATCGACCGCAAGCGCATCAAAGAGGGCAAAACCATCGTGCGCACCGTTAGCGATGCAGAGGGCATGACGGTGTAAGTTTGAATTTTGAAAAGAAAATGAAATATGAAAAGTCTGTTTAGCGAAGAATACGACGACCATTTCTACTCCTCCAAGGAATCCGAGTCCCAAAAGCCGGAGAAGCAGGAAGAGGTGGAAACGCCGGAAGAACGCGAAGAACGCGAAATGCGTGAACTCACCTATGAGCGCTCCACTAATAAAAAACGCTGGTTCATTATTGGCGGCATATCGCTGCTGGTGGTGGGAGTGGTCACGGCGCTGTGGCTTCGCTATTTCCATCCCTACATCGTGAGCGAAGAATCGGGCGTGATTTTGAAGGTGAAAAGCGAAGGCACTTTTATCAAAACCTACGAGGTGACGATGATTAGCGAAAAATTTATCACCGACACCACGCGCGCCTTTAAGGCGGATTTTCAATTCACCGTGCGCAACGATTCGTTGGCAGCAAAAATTTCGCAATTTCAGTCCACCGGACGCCGTCTTACCGTGAAATATGAAGAATTTAAGGGAATGCTTCCGTGGCGCGGCGAATCGAATCGGTTTGCCACAGCCATTGTGGTGAATGGCGTGGCATACACCGGCGAAGAAGCCGAAGCCCCTAAGCCCTCTCCCCAACCCCAAGTAGATGAGTAAGCGTAAAGCCATAGTGGTGGGGGCCTCCTCGGGCATGGGGCGCGAAGTGGCGCTCTTGCTGCTTGCCGATGGCTGGCAAGTGGGAGTGGCGGCGAGGCGTGCCGATTTGCTGCAGGAAATTTGCGACCAATATCCCCTCCAAGCCTCTATGGCAGTGCTGGATATCTGTGATTGTTCCGCAGGTGAAAAATTGGCGAATTTAGCCGATGAAATGGGCGGAATGGACCTCTATTTCCATGCTTCGGGTATCGGCAAGCAAAATCCGAATCTTTCGCCCGAAATCAACCTGCGTACCGCCGTCACCAATGTGGACGGATTTACCCGAATGATTGATGCCGCCTTTGCCTATATGGCAGCACACGGTGGCGGACACATTGCCGCGCTCACATCGATAGCGGGCACCAAAGGTTTGGGCGTGGCGGCTGCCTACAGCGCTTCGAAGGCGTATCAAAATGTGTATCTGCAAGCGCTTGAACAATTGGCAAACATACGCCGGCTGCCCATCCGATTCACCGACGTTCGCCCGGGCTTTGTGGCAACTGCCCTGCTCTCCGACCAACACACTTACCCGATGCTGATGGACCCGAAGCGAGTGGCAAAAAGCATCGTTAAAGCCATAAAATGCCGCAAACACACCGTGGTGATTGATTGGCGCTACCGCCTGCTCACCGCGCTTTGGCGCCGCATCCCCAAAGCCCTTTGGCGCCACCTGAAAATCAAAAATTAACTTTTGAGGCTGTACCGAGCGCGGTTTCACGCTCTCATTTATGCAAAACCCCTGAATTTGCGCCCATTAATGGGCGCAAAACTCACTGTAGGACAGCAAATTAATTGTAGGGGCGCAATGTGGTGGTTCTACAATTTGAAAGCGGCTTTGATGGCTTCCACCTGGTCGAGTTTTTCCCACGTGAAGAGTTCCACTTCAAGGTCAAACTCCTTGTGTTCGTATTTCGACGCGAAGTGTTTGGTCACCACCTTAGGCGTTCTGCCCATGTGTCCGTAGGCGGCTGTTTCGGTGTAGATGGGTTGGCGCAATTTCAAGCGTTCCTCAATAGCAAATGGCGTGAGCGGGAACAGATTGAGCAACTTTTCCGCGATTTCGACATCGCTTTCTTTCACCTTGCTTGTGCCATAGGTGTTCACGAAAAAGTTCACCGGTTCCGCCTTGCCGATAGCATAACTGATTTGCACCAGCATTTCCTCGGCAATGCCGGCAGCCACGGCATTTTTAGCAATGTGGCGTGCGGCATAGGCAGCGCTGCGGTCCACCTTGCTGGGGTCCTTGCCCGAGAAAGCGCCGCCGCCGTGTGCGCCGCGTCCGCCATAGGTGTCCACAATAATTTTCCTGCCGGTGAGCCCGGTGTCGCCGTGAGGTCCGCCAATCACGAATTTGCCGGTAGGATTCACGAGCAAATTTAATTCATTGTCGAAAAGCGCTTGTGTGGCAGGCGGAAGCGATTCTACAAGCATGGGCAAGAGCACCGTTTTCACATCGTGGTAGATGCGCTCTTGCATTCGTGCGTCGGCTTCTTCTTGCGAGATGCCCTCTTTCTTTGCATTCACAAATTCGTCGTGCTGTGTGCTGATTACGATGGTGTGCACGCGCACCGGGCGGTGGGTGGTGCTATCGTATTCCACCGTCACTTGGCTCTTGGCGTCGGGGCGCAGATAGGGAAGCACGTGCCCCTTGCGGAGTTTTGCCAATTTAATGAGCAAAAGGTGAGCCAAATCGAGGGTGAGCGGCAAATAACTTGCCGTTTCGGTGCACGCGTAGCCAAACATCATGCCTTGGTCGCCGGCACCTTGCAGGGCACGCTGTTCGCGGTCCACACCGCGGTTAATGTCGCCCGATTGCTCATGGATGGCTGTGAGCACGCCGCACGAACTGGCATCGAATTGGTATTCGCTTTTGTTGTAGCCAATGCCATCAATCACCTTCCGTGCCACTTCGGGCAAATCGATGTAAGCCGACGATTTCACTTCGCCGGCAAGCACCACTTGTCCGGTGGTAACGAGGGTTTCGCACGCCACTTTCGACTGTGGGTCGAAAGCGAGAAATTGGTCGAGAATAGCATCGCTAATTTGATCGGCAACCTTATCGGGATGCCCTTCAGAAACGGATTCTGACGTGAATAAATAATTCATTTTTCCATCATTTTTAATGGCGGAAAAATGCTAATCATGCTGTGAATGTGAGAGGGATAATTCGCAGTTTTAGCATTTTTTAAAGTGGTTGCAAGCAGCCAAATTTTTCCACCTTGGTTAATATCTATTTTTTGTTTGCGGCTGCAAAGGTAATCAAAATAATCCTAACAGCGAAATCTATAGCCCAAAAACCACATCTTTTCCGCTACGCGCTGATGAGATTTTGCTTGCGCCCCTACAGGGGGATGCAAAATTGTTTCGTTACAGTTTGGGTATTGCTCTGCAATAAATATTGTCAAATTTGTTGAAATTCACTAATTAGCGTGCTCGATTTTGAGTTTTATTACTACCTTTGCGGTTGGAAACCCAAGAAGAAAACACTATGACTCGATTGATTCTTACCATAATTGCCGCTCTCACGCTCGCTATGAGCGCCCACGCCCAGGGCGTGATGAAAACCCACGAACGCATCGCTCCAAATGGCTATCCTTTCTGGATTTACACCCCGGAAGGCTACTCCGATGCGCAACCGCAAGCCATCGTGATGTTTCTACACGGACGCTCGCTCTGCGGCCATAACCTCAACCAAGTGCTCCGCTATGGCACGCTCGACGCCATAAAAAAGGGAATGAATATGCCTGCCTTTGTGGTGGCTCCACAAAATCCGGGCGAGGCGTGGAAGCCGTCGAAACTGATGGACATCATTGAATGGATGGAGCAAAACTATAGCATTGATGCATCGCGCATCTATGTGCTGGGCATGAGTTTGGGGGGATACGGCACTATGGATTTCGCCGGCACTTATCCCAATAAAATTGCCGCCGGCATCGCATTATGCGGCGGTTGCTACTTGAAAGACCAAACCGGATTGGGCGAACTCCCATTCTGGATTATTCACGGCACTGCCGACCGAGCAGTGGGCATCAGCGAATCGAAAAAGGTGGTGGCAGGGCTGCAAGAGCAGAACCTCACCTCACGACTTCGTTTCGATTGGCTTCCGGGCGCTTCGCACGGAGCTCTGGCGCGCGCTTTTTATTTGAAAGACACCTACGACTGGCTCTTTGCACACACCCTCAACGATGAAGGGCGACCCGTGGAAGAATACATCAGCATCGACAATGATATCCTGAAACTCGCCTACAGCGAACTGCGCATCCTGCGCGACCTCGTGGGCGAAGACGACTAATCCTCCACCCCTTCGCTGTGAATACAACTGCACTGGCGGCGATGCTTTCAAGCAATTCAGGACTCAATTTTCAAAATATTTGCCTTTGCCGATGAACCAGGGGGCATAGCGGTCGATAGCCCATGCTATGGGATAGATGGCTATCATCACTGCCACGGCAATCACGAATTTGAGCCAAATGTGGTCGAGAAGCACGCCGTCGTAAAACACGCGGTTGAGCACCATTTTGGCGATGCCGATGCAGTAGTTTTGCAAACCTAAATACACCGTGCCGCTCACCACCACAAATTCTATCACGCGCCGATGCCCGCACCTGCCGGCTATCCATTTTGCCAAACAAAAATAGCAAGGGATGACCATCAGTCCGGCACCAATGCGCACGATGTGATACATTTGGGGGTCGCTCTCTCTGTGGTTCTCCGCCTGCACCATCACCACGATGGATGCCGCCGCCATCGCCACCCAAATGGCAGCACCCGGCGGCGTGCGAAATTCAAGGCGCGAAAGCAGCCCCTTACAGCAATTGCCTAAGGCATAAAAGGGCAAAAACAGCAGCGCATTGCCAATGTTCCAAATCTTGCCGATCACACAGGTGGGAAGCACCCAAGTGCGCTTCACCAAGCACTCAATGCCGCGATACAGCATTTGAATGGTGAAAAGGCAAGCTATATACCAAAATGGCGCTACCACCGTTTGCGGATTGCCACTAATGAATTCCACCACGGGCGCCCACACACTGATGGCTTCTTCTTCAGCACCCACCATGCTGCGACCCACCATCAGCCACAGCGCATAAAATGCCACGAAAAAGGTGCAATAAGGTACCAAAATTTGCTTGGCGCGATGCTTTACATAATCGAAGAAACGAGGTCTACGGTCGAAACTGTAAAGAAAACCCGAAATGCAAAAAAACACCGGCACGCGAAGATTTAAAATCACCGCATCATCAAATAGCGCCAACCGTGGCGGCGTGTGAAACACAATCACCAAGAAAATGCTAAAAAAGCGCACATAATCGAGCCATGCTTCGCGTTGCAATCCGGTCTTCATTTGCTTTCAAAAATTGCTTACTCCCGCAAAAGTAACAATTTTTCTGCATATTTTCGCCTTTTCTGCCACCCAATCGCATCAATGCGTTACGGCTCTTTCATTTACAGCCATTTTTGATAGCGGCTGCTTGATTTGGTGAGGTTTGGAGGGATGGGTGTTGGGATGGATGGAAATGAACAAAAAGTCGGCTTTTTGTTTATTTCCATACCGTCAAATCCAGCACCCACCATCAAATTATCCCACCACGATGCCTGCAGAGAGGCAAGATGGTGGGATGATGATTAATCAGAATAATTTTGCGACTTTTTGTTCTTCTTAGCCCTTTCTTTCTGCGCTTTGGCTCGCTGTTTTTTGGCTTTCGCTTTTTCTTTTTGGGCATTTTTGCGCCTTGATTTAGCATCCTTTTTGTTTTTGTCCACCATTTGCTTCATTTGGCGGCGGTCGATGTCGTACACGCGATTGACTTGCTCTTCAGAGAGGAAAGAAGCGTATTCTTTATAATATTTTTTACGGATGGAGAGAATTTTTTCGCTTCTGTCGAACCGTTCTTGCACATTCTGCGGATGCTTGTTTTCGCCCAATGCCCAAATCTCTTTTTGTTGACGGCTGTAAGCATCCACAAATTTTTGGGTTTGCTCATCGGTAAATGCCAATTTTTTGGCAATGTGCCGTGCCATTTTTTCTGCTAATTGTTCGCGCGAGAGGCGTTTTTTGTCGCCATCTTGCTTTTGTGCCATTGCCATGGTGCTTGATGCGATGCTCAATATCGCCACCAGCACAATTTTCATTAAGTGTTTCATCATGTTCAATATCAATTAATTGTTAATACCATTCAGTTTGTTCATCCATCATCTCGCTATCTTCCCACACCTCCAGCAGAAATGCTTGATCTTCCGGGGCGAGTTGGGCGAATGCCACATTCACGGCTTCTTCCGACACATCATCAGCCGCCTTCGTTGAATTCACGTTCACCGTTAGCAAGAGCGCAACGGCAGCGGCTGCGCTGATGCAAGTGCCCCAAGCGATGCGTTTACGCCAAGCCGACGGTTTGGGCTCTGCCGCAATGGCAGAGGCTTGGCGCATCACATTTTCTTCCAATTCGCCGAAAAAGTCATCCGGCACGCTGTAAGGCATTCGTTTGCCCACTTGGCTGAAATCAAATTCTTTATTCATCGTGTTATCAATCATTGGATTGGATGTATTTCACAATTTTTTCTTTAGCGATATGATAGTTAGCCTTGGCTGCAGCCTCCGAGCAGCCCGCCACGGTAGCAATTTCGGCATAAGTCAATTCGTCGTAGTAGCGCAAATTGAAAGCCAATTGCTGTTTGTGTGGCAGCGCCAAGATGGCTTTTTGCAGCTGCACCGCCACTTGGTCGGCGTGGTTGAAATAATCGTCGGCAAAAAGGGCGATGCTATCGTTGAGCGAGAGCGTGTCGGTTTTGCGTTGGTCGAGCATTCGCAGCGCTTCGCGTGTGGCAATAGTGAAGAGCCAGCCTCGCAGGGTGTTGCTGCTTTTGCATTGGCGAAAGTGGCGAAACACGCGCACAAAGGCTTCTTGTGTGGCATCTTGCGCATCGTCGTGATTCACCACCATGCGGCGAATGTGCCAATATATCGGCTCTTTGTATTTAGCCAATAGCATCCGGAAACCTGTTTCCGGCTGTAGGCGCATTGCTTGGAGGATGTTTTCGTCGTGAATCATTCGTATTGCTTTCTCTGTTCATTATCTACGACCGCCCAAAGACTGAAAAGTAAAATCGGCGAGCGAAAAAAAACCTCGGAGTCGGTAGGTGAATGCGCCATCGATTCCGAGGGAAACAACTGATATCGATTGGGTGGCTTACATTTTCACCCAACCCATAATTTCTTTGAAGGTAAATTTCTTGCCGTAGCGCAAGATGCCGATGCGATAAATGCGGCTGCTCACCCACACCAAACCGAAGGCGGTGCCGTAGAGCAATGCCACACTCACGGCGATTTGCCAGAAGGGCACGTCGTAGGGCAGGCGCACCATCATCACGATGGGCGAGGTGAAGGGTATCATGGAGCACCACATCGCCATCGAGCCGTTGGGGTTTTCCATACAGCCGATGCCGGCATAGAGCGCCACCACCATCACGATGATGATGGGTGAGGTGAATTGAGAGGCGTCGCTGGCTTGGTCCACTGCCGAGCCAAAGCCGGCAAAGAGCGAAGCATAGAGCAGATAGCCGCCCAAGAAATACACCACGAAGCAGGTGAAAATGCTCACCAAATTCACACTCTGAATGGCATTAAACACCACCGCGAGGTCCGACATCGGGTCGTTGGCAAGGCTGATGCCCAAGCCGCCCACTGCCACCGATATCAGTATCGCCCAAATCAAGAATTGGGTGAGTCCCACCAATGCCACGCCTATAATTTTACCCATCATCAATTGGAAGGGCTTGCAACTGCTCACAATCACCTCCACGATGCGGTTGGTTTTTTCCTCAATCACGCTATTCATAATCATAGCGCCATAAGTGAGCACAAACATATAGGTGATGAAAGCGAGCACCATGCCCAGCACCATAGCGGCAGTGGTGGAAGCCTCCGATTCGGTGCCGTCGTCGCTGAGTTTCACACTGTTCACATCAATGTCGACCTGCGCTTCTTTCACCATTTTGTCGAGGTTGGGCACGCCCATCGAGGCAATTTTCACTGCCGTGAGCGTGTCGTTAAGGCTCTCGGTTACGTGGCTCACCAGTGCCATATTCACGGTGCTTTTGCTATAGATGTTCACTTTTGCCGAATCGAGCACATTGGCAGGAATCACCACCAGCGCACTCATGCTATCGCCGGCTTGGTCGAAAAAACCTTTCACATCGGTGCTACCGGCTTCTCCTTTGAGCGGAATAAAACGAAACGATTCGGTGTCGGGTATCACGCCGGCTAAGCGTCCGGTTTCGTCGATTACGGTCACGGCTTCCGCCGAGCCGGAATTGTTCCACTCCGAAATGAGCACCGGCACGGCGCCAATGGCTACAAACAGAAAGGGGATGAGCAATGTGATGACGATAAACGATTTGCGCGCCACCAAGGTGGTGTATTCGCGCTGTATGATGAGCAATAATTTATTCATTGTGAGAAGATGTTTTTACCGTTTCAATAAATATTTCGTGCATACCGGGCAAT
Organism: bacterium; assembly: GCA_004559845.1. Lineage (GTDB taxonomy): Bacteria > Bacteroidota > Bacteroidia > Bacteroidales > Muribaculaceae > Sodaliphilus. The sequence goes on along the minus strand of SFWW01000017.1, from coordinate 12,732 downwards.
AGTTCGTGGAAGCCTTGAAGGCTGTATTGCTGATTCAAATGAGTAATCACCTCTCGAATGGCCACTTCCGGTGCCAAGCGAATGAGGGTGCCGGCGCCTTGTGCCTGCTCAATGGTGTAGAGTTCGGGGCAGGGCTTCAGCATTTCGCCGCGGGCGAGATTAATTTCGTAGAGATGCTTTTTGTAGCGCTGTTTAATGTCTGCCACATTGCCTTGGAGCACCACTTGCGAATGATTGATGAGCGAAATTTGCTGACACACTTCCTCCACACTTTCCATATTGTGGGTAGAGAATAGGATGGTGGCGCCTTGCTTTTGCAATTCCAAAATTTCCTGCTTTAATTGCTCGGCATTCACGGGGTCGAAACCCGAAAACGGTTCATCGAAAATGAGCAATTTGGGATCGTGGATTACGGTGGCAATGAATTGCACCTTTTGCTGCATACCCTTCGAGAGGGTTTCCACTTTTTTGTCGCGCCAATCGGTGAGGTTGAAGCGATTGAGCCAAAATTTCATCTTTTCGGTGGCATCGGCTTTGGTCATCCCTTTCAGGCGAGCCAAATACACAATTTCTTCGCCCACTTTCATTTTCTTATAGAGTCCGCGTTCTTCGGGCAGGTACCCGATTTTTGCCACATCTTCAGCGGTGATGGGTTTGCCATCAAGCATCACCGTGCCGCTATCGGGCGCGGTAATCATGTTGATGATGCGGATGAGCGTGGTTTTGCCGGCGCCGTTGGGTCCGAGCAAGCCATAGATGCACCCTTGCGGCACGCTCAAGCTCACATGGTTGAGCGCCATGTGCCCTTTATACTGCTTCACCACATCGTTGATTTCAATAAATGCCATTGTTTTGGAGAATAATTTTTTATATATGTTGGTAAAAAATAAGTAGCAAATGTGCTGCTTTTCGAGGCATTTGCTACTCTATAGACGCACGCCCATACCGATTTACTACATAGGCGAGTGAAGAAATTTCTTTATCGGCGATAACCTGCAATCTTTGCCGTGATGAGCGGGAGATCGGTGTTGTTGAGCCGTCCGTGGAATTGGTTGGCACCCACGCCTATGGCAAACACCGGCACATAGCTGCCGGAGTGCGAACGGCTTGCCCACGAAATGCCCACGGCGCGATTGAGGATGTCGCGTGCCTTGGCAGCAAGTGCGGAGTTTTTGCTGTAGAGGTTTTCTTCCGAGGCATTGCCTTCAAAAGCCGCCTCATAGGCTTCGCGGAGCTCATATTCTTCGCGCCAATTCACCTTCACTTTCGTAAATAAGCCATAGCATTCGCTCAACACTTGCTTCACGTCGTCCCACGATTTCTTCATTTTGTTTTTCTTGAGTGCATTCAGGCGTTCCGTCACAGCATCGGTGCTACATGATTGATATTGTAGCCATTCCAAATTGAGCATATAGCGACCGTTGCCCGGCACCATACCGCCCGTGTCGTGGTCGGCTGTCACCACAATAAGGGTTTCGTTGGGGTGCTGTTTGTAGAAGTCGATCGCCACTTGAATGGCGGCATCAAAGTCGAGAATATCGTCGATGGCAGTGCGGGCATCTTTGCCGTGGAGGGCGTGGTCGATGGCACCTCCTTCCACCATCAAGAAGAACCCGTTTTTATTGTTTTTGGTGAGCATTTTAATGCCTGTTTCCACAATTTGACCCAGCGTAAGGTCGTCGGCTGTGCGGTCGATGGAATAGGGAATGTGAGCGGGGCGGTCTTTGCGCTGCACCATCATCAGTTTTTCCGCTGTTTTCATTTTCTCCACTGCATCTTGGTAGCCGTAAGCCCACGTATAGCCGTTTTGGGCGCACAGCGCGTGCAGTTCCACACCGTTCTCGTCCGGTTTGCGGAAATCGCTTCCGGCAAAGTAGTGGAAACCGGATGCCGCCAACTGCTCGCCGATGGCGTGGTAGTATTTGCGATTCACTTGATGCGCATAAAAAGCCGCCGGGGTGGCGTCGTCGATACACACATTGGTGCACACGCCCACCTTTTTGCCGCTATTCTTTGCCCATACCGCGATACTGTTCACCGCCACCGAATCGGCATTCATGCCCAGCATCGCGTTTTTGGTTTTATGCCCGGTGGCTAATGCCGTGCCGGCAGCAGCAGAGTCGGTAACGTCGCTATTTGCCGAATACGAAGTGGCAAAAGTGGAATACGGAAAATCCATAAAGGGCAAATGCTTGATGCCTACGTTGCCCTCAAGGGAGGCAAGGTAGAGTTCTGTGGTGTGAAGCGGATTCAGCCCCATACCGTCGCCGATGAAATAAAACACATATTTGGCTTTCTGGGCCAGCGCTGCCGATGCGCAAAACAGGCAGAGCGCAAAGATAATCACAATTTTTCTCATATCACTATTTGTCATCTGATTTAAAATGCATATTTGGGTTTACTCACTGCAAAGATAACAAAATTCCGCGCCTCTCCCAACCATCACCTCAAATTTCTCAACATCTCTTTCACATGTGAGCGCCTCCCATCGCGATGCTTCTTTTGCACGGAAAAAATGGCAATATTGCCAAAAATTCCGCGTAGAATTTGCATTTCTTTTCTTAAATCACTATTTTTGCACGGAAAAAGTGGCAATATTGCCAAAAATTCCGCGCAAAACTTGAATATTTATGCTCATCAAAAGAGATTTCTATCTGCAACAGTTGATTGATGGCAAACAAAATGGGCTGATTAAGATTGTGACCGGCATTCGCCGCTGTGGCAAGTCGTATTTGCTCTTCAAATTGTTTAAGCAGCATTTGCTCCAATCGGGGGTTGAGTTCGACCATATCATTGAAATTGCACTCGACGATATCGAAAACAGAACTTTACGTGAACCACTTGCCCTATATCATCACATCAAGCAGAGGATAGCGGATAAGGATTTGTACTATATTTTGCTCGATGAGGTGCAACTTGTGCCTCACTTCGAGGAGGTGCTCAACAGCCTGCTCCATCTCGCTAATGCTGATGTGTATGTTACCGGTAGCAATTCGAAATTTCTTTCAAGCGACATCGTGACGGAATTTCGTGGACGCGGCGACCAAATCCACCTTTTTCCGCTTTCTTTAGCGGAATTTTGTGAGGGTACGCAACAAAAGCCGGAAGATGCCTGGCCCGATTATTACACCTTCGGCGGACTTCCACAAGTGCTCTCGCTTAAAACCGACCAAAAGAAACTCGATTATCTCTCGCATTTGTTTGAAAGCGTGTATCTGAAGGATATTGTGGAGCGACATAGGGTGAAGCAAACGGCGGAATTGGAAGAATTGGTGAGGGTGATGGCATCCGCAATCGGAGCACCGCTAAACCCTACAAGGCTGGAAAACACGTTTAAAAGCGTAAAAAGAGTGAACATTGATTCCTCTACCATCAACAAATATATCGGCTATATGCAAGATGCTTTCATCGTGGAGAAGGCGGTTAGGTATGATGTGAAGGGCAAAAAGCACATCGGAAGTCTTGCCAAATATTATTTCAGCGATTTGGGACTGAGGAATGCCATTTTGGGATTGCGACAACAAGAAGAATCCCATATCATGGAAAATATCATATATAATGAGCTGCGCCGACGTGGATGCAAGGTGGATGTGGGGATGGTGTCGCATCGGGAAGTGGATGCTAACGGGAAGTGGATGCGCAAACAGTTGGAAGTGGATTTTGTGGTGAATGATGGCAATCGGATGTGCTACATACAATCGGCGCTCGAGATGCCCGACGCTGAGAAGCGACAACAAGAAACCAACTCGCTGATGCGCATCAAGGATGCTTTCCAAAAAATAATTGTCGTGAAAGGAAATATCAAACCGTGGCGCGACGAAAACGGCATCCTCACCATCTCACTGCTACAATTTTTAATGGACCCCAAGAGCCACCACCTCCAATAGCCCAATTTTTTTGACAGGGGACTGTCCCCCTGTTCAAAAATTTGGGATATGGTTTGGTGGTTTGGGGTGGTGTTGGTGGTTTTCTGAATTTGTAGTATCTTTGTGGGAGGATGACGATTTTTTTGCAAAACATTTGGTAATCAACAGCATAATGATATGATGAAACCTACTCAAAACATAATGGCTGTGGCGATGGCTGTGCTTGCCTGCCACGCGGCTTGGGCAGCCGGCATCGATGCCACTCGGGCGCGCGAAATGGCGCTGCAGTTTTTGAATGCAAATAGTGGGAGTCAGCATCTGTTGCGCTCAGCCACCGATTTGCAATTGGCTTGCACGGCACCGGCTCAAGAATGGTATGCCTTCAATGCACTGCCGGGCGAAGGCTATGTGGTGGTGGCGGGCGACGACCGTTTTCCCTCGGTGATTGGCTATAGCGAAGAGGGCGAATTCAGCGAACTGAATATGCCCGAAAATATGCGCAGTTGGCTCGAACAATATGCCGAGCAGGTGCGCTATGTGCAATCGCACCCCTCTATAAAGGTTTCGGCTTCTGCCAACCACACTGTGGGGAATGTGTATCCGCTATTGGGCAACACCAAGTGGAATCAAAGCGCGCCTTACAATAATCTGTGTCCCACCTATACAGACAGCAATGGCGAAACCAAGCGTGCCGTTACCGGCTGTGTGGCGACCGCTATGGCGCAAGTAATGTATTATCACCAATGGCCTAAAGTGGGCTCGGGAAGCAATTCTTACAGTTGCAAACTCAATGGCGATGAGGCGCAAACCGTGACGCTCTCCACCGATTTCAGCCAAAGCCGCTACGATTGGAGCAATATGCTCCCCTACTATTCCGGCAGCGAAACCACTGCGCAAAACAATGCCGTGGCACGCCTAATGAGCGATTGCGGTGTGGCAATGAATATGGGCTATGGCGCGTCGAGTGGCGCCGTTACGCGAATAGCGATGAACCGCATGCCACAGCATTTCGGCTACGACCGTAGCATCAAATTCCTCACTCGCGATGCCTATCCCTTTGATAAATGGCTCGCCATCTTGAATGGCGAATTAGATAATGCTCGCCCGGTGATTCATTCCGGCGCCAGTGTGAATGGCGGACACGCTTTCGTGATTGACGGCTGTAATGCATCGGGCTACTACCACGTGAATTGGGGTTGGAACGGCAAGTCGAACGGCTACTTCCTGCTCACCGACCTGACGCCCACCGACCAAGGCATCGGTTCGAGCGAAGGAGGCTATAATCTGCGACAAGGCATGATTTGCAACATTATGCCCAACAGAGGCAGTTCGGCTAATGTGGTGGGGCATATCGGGCAATTTCTATACGACAATGAGCAAGTAAGTCGTGGTGCCACTGCCGGCCTGCGCTTTAAAAGTTACTACGTGCTGAGTTCTGCCGACGGCGAGGCACAAGCCACTTTGGCATTAGGCATTACCGATGCAGCAGGCAATTTGCTCCGTGTGGCTACCAGACAAAACTACACCGGATTTGTGCCTTACTATAATTATTCAACTTCGTGGAAAATGACCATTCCCACCGACCTTGCCGATGGCGACTACTATGTGGTGCCGCTCATTGCCCCCATAGGCACTTCCGATTTTCAAACCCTGGGCGTGGACCGCAGCTCCAATAGCCACATCAAAATGACACTCCAAGGCAATTACGCCTATTTTTCCGGCTATAGCCAACCCGAAAAATTGAAAGTTGCCGCCCTCTCCTATTCCGATGTGCTGGTTGCCAATCGCGACATCAATGTGAAAGCCACCATCAGCAATAGCGGCGGCGAATTTGTGGATAATTTGTGTGTGGCACTGCTCAAAGCCGACGGCTCAGTGGCTGCCACCGGCGTGCCTAAGCGCATCGACGTGCTCACCGGAGGCGAAGCAGTGCTGGAAAGCACCGTAAAACCCACGGCGTCGGGCACCTACACCTTAGCCATTATCTACGCTTCCGATAGCACCGTGGTGGCAGGTCAGCAACCCTCCCTCTCCATTGGCAATTCTCCCACAGCCTTCGATATGGAAATTACCACTCCTTTCTCCCTTGCCAAAGAAGTGATGCCCACCACCCATCTTGAGGGCAAAGTCACCCTCCATAATCGTGGGGGCGCATTTGCCGGGCGATTGGAATTGATGATTGTGCCCAAAACTTCGAATTCAATTTTGGGCTTCATCTACAGCGATTTCGTGACCATCAAAACCGGCGAATCGAAAGAGGTGCGCTTTGCGGGGAGCTTCACGCGTGGCGAGGTGGGGCAAGCCTATTGGGCATATTTGCGCAACCCGAAATACTCCACCTCCTACAATATTTGGAAAGCCGGGGTGTCGTTCACGCTGTCGGCTCCGGTGGCATTCGATGTGAATGTGGATGGCGAAGCCAATGTGTCGGACATCACCACACTTGTGAACCACATTCTCGGCTCCGACACGTATCCCTTCAACCACAACGAAGCCAACGCCTACCCCGACGCCGAAATTAATGTGACCGACGTCACCACCATTATCACATCCCTGCTCACAAAATAGGAAAAAAACCGAGTTATCGCCAAAATCAAAAACCAAAATCGGCGGTTTGGCGGCTGACATTGGGTGTGGGGGCTGATTTGTTGACCCCACTGTGCCGCCACTGCCGTCCCCACTGCGCCGCCAATAGCCTCGGATTTTTCAAAAAGTTTTGTCAATGGGGCATACAAAAAACACCGGGCGGAGTGCCCGGTGTAGAGGAGTTCATTTTTAGGGAGATATGCTTTATTCTTCCACTTCTTTCATGGTGGTGAACACGTTTTGCACATCGTCGTCTTCTTCCACCACTTCAATGAGTTTTTCCACTGCGGCACGGCCTTCGGCATCGAGTTCTTTGGTGTCGGTGGGGTCGTACACAAATTCGGTGCTGGTGATTTCAAAGCCGTTGTCTTCGAGATACTTTTGAATGTCGCCATTGGCTTCAAAAGCGCCCGAGATGATGATTTCTTCTTCATCTTGGTCGAAGTCTTCTGCACCGAAGTCGATGAGCTCAAGTTCAAGATCGTCTAATGTTACGCCATCTTTGGGTTTGATATGGAAGTAGCATTTGTGGGTAAACATAAATGCCACGGAGCCGCTATTGCCGAGTGAACCGCCGTTTTTGTTAAAGTAGGTGCGGAGGTTTGCCACTGTGCGTGTAGTGTTGTCGGTAGCGGTTTCCACCAGCACAGCCACGCCGCCGGGTGCGTAACCTTCGTAGATTACCTCCTTGTAGTCTTTCGCGTCTTTATCGGTGGCTTTTTTGATGGCGCGCTCCACAGTGTCTTTGGGCATGTTGGCAGCCTTAGCGTTGCTCATCAGTGCGCGTAGGCGCGAGTTGGCTGTGGGGTCGGGGCCTCCGGCTTTCACTGCCATTGTGATTTCTTTACCGATGCGGGTAAATGTGCGCGACATATTTCCCCATCTTTTCAATTTTCTTGCTTTGCGATATTCAAAAGCTCTTCCCATGTGATTGAATGTTGATATAGTTTGTAGTTATGTTTTAATCGTTGTTTTAGTCGTGATGCTCGCTCACGATGGCGATAAACACCAAGTCGGTTTCACCCTTATTGATAAGTGTGTGGCCTTTTCCCATCGGGCAATAGTGCATTTGACCCACGGTAAAATCTTCTTCCGTGCCATCGTTCATCACGATGTGTCCGGTGCCGCTGAGAATGTAGTAGGTTTCGCTATTGCGTTCGTGCATGTGCATACCTATTGATGCTCCGGGGTGCAAAGTGCCGTGCATAATGCGGTTTTGCTCATCCAAGAAAGTTTTCACCACATATTCTTTTTCACCGCCTTTAAAATGTTCCACCACAGTGGCAGGCATATTCGGAAAATCGATAATCATAGTGCGGTTGTTTTTTTAGAAGTTAAGAAGTTTAAGAAGTAAAGGAGTTAAGACGAATGTCTTGCTTTTGGTTCTTTGCTTCTTTTTTCTTCGCTTTTTTTCTTTTTTTTATTTATAATGTTTAGCGCAATTGTGCGCCCACTTCTTTTTGGAGGTTGGTCACAACTTTTTTCATCACTGCTTCAATTTGCTTGTCTTGCAGCGTTTTTTGGTCGTCTTGCAAGAAGATGGCAATGGCATAACTCTTTTTGCCGGCTTCGAGATGCTTGCCTTCATACACGTCGAAAAGGGTTACGCTCTTGAGCAGTTTGCGTTCGCTTTGTTCCACCACGCGCTTGATTTGTTCGTAGCTCACGGCGGTGTCTACGAGCAGTGCCAAGTCGCGTCGCACGGGCAGCGTTTTGGGCAAGTCGTGATATTTCACGTCTTTTTTAGCAGCGATGCGGCAGAGCACATTCCAATTGAATTGTGCGAAATACACTTCTTGCTCCACATCGAATTTTTTTGCCACTTCGGCGTTCACCACACCGAGTTCGCCAACCAATTTGCCACCGCGGTTTTTGTATGAGAGGGCAGGCGCGAGCAAATCGCTTTCGGTTTGTTCCACCACCAATTCTTTTTCGCTGATGCCCAGTCGGCGGAATATGTTTTCCACTGCGGCTTTCAAGTCATACACCGACAGCGGGCGCACGGCATCTGCCCAGTTGTCGCCGTGATTATTGCCGGTGAGCCAAATGCCCAGGGCTTGGTGTTCGGTGTAGGGTGCGAGTGCCACCTCGGAGTTGTCGGTGTCGGCATTGAAGTGGTAGAGGTCGCCGAATTCATACATGCGCAGATTGGCGTTTTTGCGGTTGATGTTGCGAGCCAGGCTTTCCAATCCGCCAAACAGCAGGGTTTGGCGCATCACATTAAGGTCGCCGCTCAAGGGGTTCATCAGGCGCACGCAATGGTCCACCGGCACACTTTCCAGCCCTTCGTAGTAGTTCGACGAAGTGAGCGAATTGTTCATCATTTCGTGATATCCGGCAGCGGTGAGTTGTTCGGAGATGAGGTTTTGCATATCGTCGCGGAAGTCCACGTCGGTTTTGTTGCTCAGCGAGCCTTTCACTTCGGTGGTAAATTCCACATTGTTGTAGCCATACACGCGAAGAATGTCTTCCACCACGTCGCAGGGGCGCTGCACATCCACGCGGTAGGTGGGCACCACAATGTTGATTTTCTCATCGTCTTCGCTCACGATTTTCATTTCAAGGCTTTCCACAATGCCTTTAATGGTGTCTTTGTCGATGTTTTTGCCGATGAGTCCGGTCACGTAATCATATTTCAATTCCACGGGGAATCCGGGGAAATCTTTGCTTTTCACATCGATGATGTCGCCGCAAATTTCGCCGCCGGCGAGTTCTTTCACCAAGAGTGCGGCAAGGCGGAGGTTGTAGACGGTGTCGTTGGGGTCGATGCCGCGCTCAAAGCGGAACGAGGCGTCGGTGTTCAACCCAAAGCGGTGTGCGCTTTTTCTCACCCAAGTGGGGTGGAAGTAGGCACTTTCCAAAAACACGTCGGTGGTGGCTTCGGTCACACCGGAATCCAATCCGCCAAACACACCGCCGATGCACATTGGTTCTTCGGCGTTGCAAATCATGAGGTCGCGGTCGGTGAGGGTGCGTTCCACGCCATCGAGTGTGGTGAATTTGGTGCCCGGTGCCACGGTTTTCACCACCACTTTATCGCCTTTCACTTTAGCGAGGTCGAAGCAGTGCATAGGCTGACCGGTGCCCAAAAGAATGTAGTTGGTGATATCCACAATATTGTTGATAGGGCGCTGACCGATGGCGCTGAGGTAGTCTTTCAGCCATTTCGGGCTTTCTTTCACCTGCACGCCGCGAATGGTGAGTCCGCTGTAGCGCGGGCAAGCCTCCACATTTTCCACCTCCACGGGAATGGCGCCGTCGGGGCGGTCGCTCTTGAAGGCATCCACCGAGGGGCGATGCAATGCGGTGGGATAGCCGTTGCGCTTCATCCAAGCATACAAATCGCGTGCCACACCGTAATGCGATGCGCCGTCCACACGGTTGGGCGTGAGGTCCACTTCTATGAGCCAATCGCTCTCCACGCCATAGTAGTCGGCAGCCGGGGTGCCCGTCACGGCATCGGCAGGGAGCACGATGATGCCGTCGTGGCTGGTGCCCACACCGATTTCGTCTTCGGCACAAATCATACCGCACGATTCCACACCACGCAGTTTGGAGCGCTTGATGGTAAACTCTTGGTCGCCGTCGTAGAGTTTGGTGCCGATGGTGGCAACAATCACTTTCTGCCCGGCAGCCACATTGGGCGCGCCACACACGATTTGCGACGGTGCCTCGCCATTGCCAAGGTCCACGGTCGTAACGTGAAGGTGGTCGCTATTGGGGTGCATTTCGCACGTGAGCACTTCGCCCACCACCAAGCCTTTCAAGCCGCCTTTAATCGTTTCCACTTCTTCGAGAGCGCCCACTTCCAAGCCAAGCGAAGTGAGGGCTTCGCTCACCTGCTGTGGGGTCAAATCAAAATCGATGTATTCTTTAAGCCATTTGTATGAAATATTCATAACCTGATATATATAAATTTGTAGTTTTCAAGTCGTGTTTCGGGCTTTGCACACCGCAAATTGCCCCTCTTGGCACCATCAAGTGCCTATAATCGTGCAAATTTACAAAGAATTTTCTACTTATTAAAAAACCAACAGCCATTTTTATCCAAACGAAGTGATAAATCTCTTGGCTCACTCCATAAACCCAAAAAAAGGAGCCACTTTCTAATCGTGACTCCTGATGCGCTTCAAGATGGACTTGAACCAACGACCCCCTGATTAACAGTCAGGTGCTCTAACCAACTGAGCTATTGAAGCAAATGGGATATCAGGTTTAGAGTCCATATCCCCGGACTATGGCGCTTCAAGATGGACTTGAACCAACGACCCCCTGATTAACAGTCAGGTGCTCTAACCAACTGAGCTATTGAAGCAGTTGCACACCCCCGAAAAATCGGTCTTTTCGAGAATTGCGATGCAAAAGTAGTTTCATTTTTTGAATTATGCAATATTTTTTGAAAAAACTTGTCAAAAAAATCACACTTTCGCCATTTTTCGGGTTTTTCTTCACCTTTATATCGGCAATTAATAGTACTTTCGCAGAATAATTCCCTGCATCGCCGCAACGCTTCGGGAAGCGATGCGAAAAAAATTTGATGATTAATCACAACAGAATGATGAAATATTTGAGATTTTGGGCAATCGCCATCATTGGGGCTGTGTTTGCAGCGCCTATGGCTTTGGGAGATTCGCAAGCAAGAAAAGGTAGCACCGAGGCTGAGGTGATTCAGCAACTCGATGTGCTCAATTCAGTGGTGAAAGAATTAACCACTTTCTACGTCGACACCCTCGACGCAAAAAAACACATTCACACCGCCATCAAAGCGATGCTGGAAGACATTGACCCCTACACGGAATTTATTTCCGAAGAGGAGCAAAACGATTTTTTGGCGCTTTCCACCGGTGAATACGGCGGTATCGGCTCGTATATCACGCAGCACAAGAGCGGCGGGGTGGAGATTTCGGGACCCTACGCAGATAGCCCCGCTGCGCGCGCCGGTTTGAAGTGTGGCGATAAGATTTTGATGATCGACAACGATAGTGTGGACAAATGCACCACCGATGAGGTGAGCAAGCGCTTGAAGGGGCAAGCCAGCACCCATCTCTCCATTACGGTGAAGCGCCCCTACGTCGCCGACAGCATCCTCACTTTCAACCTGATTCGAGAGAAAATCAAACTCAACCCTATCACCTATTATGGCATTACGCCCGACAGTGTGGGCTACATTGCACTCAACACCTACAACGAACACTCGGCGTCGGGGGTGAAGAAAGCGCTGCTGGAATTTAAATCACATCCCAAACTGAAAGGGGTGGTGCTCGATTTGCGCAGCAATGGCGGCGGTTTGGTGGATGAAGCCATCAAAATATTGGGCTTTTTCTTGCCTAAAGGCACTGAGGTGCTCACCACTAAGGGGCGCACCACCCAGCAATTGAAGGTGTACAAAACCTCCGAAGCGCCCATTATGCCTGATATGCCGTTGGTGGTGCTCATCAACGATGGCTCGGCTTCGGCAAGCGAAATCACGGTGGGCGCACTGCAAGACCTCGATCGAGCCGTGGTGATCGGTCAACGCTCTTTTGGCAAGGGGCTGGTGCAAACCACACGACCTATCGGCTTCAACAATTTGCTCAAACTCACCATTGCCAAATACTACATCCCCAGCGGACGATTGATTCAGGAAATCGACTATAGCAAACACAATGCCGATGGCAATAGCCGTAAGCCCGATAGCCTGTGCCAAGTGTTTCACACCGCCGGCGGCAGGGAAGTGCGCGATGGCGGCGGTATCACGCCCGACATTAAAATCAAAGAAGATTCCATCAACCGCTTGGTGTATAAAATCGTGCAAGACAAATGGGATTCTGATTTTGCCACCAAATATGCTGCCGAGCATCCCACGATTCCTTCGCCGGCAGATTTCGAGATTACCGACGAAATATTCGAAGAATTTAAGCAATTTCTCCATCCGGAGAAGTTTGAATACGATAAAGTGTGCGAAATCGGCGTGTCGCTCTTGCGCAAAACTGCGGAATCGGAAGGCTATATGACCGATTCGGTGAAAACGGAATTCGACCGGTTGGAGCAGCTCCTGAAGCACGATTTAAATCGCGATCTCGACCGCAATCGAGCACAAATCAGCACCTATTTGGCAGGCGAAATTTTGAGCCGATACTATTATGATGCCGGCGTTACGGAAAATCTGATCAAAACCTGCAAATGCATGGCTGAAGCGGTAAGGGTGCTTTCCACACCGGGCGAATACGATAAAATTTTGCATCCGCAGCAAAAGAAAAAGCAAAAGCGAAAATAAGGAGGAAGGGTATTGTGGTCGATA
>SFWW01000118.1 GCA_004559845.1 bacterium | reverse complement strand
ATAGCTACGCCATCGTAGGGAATAAGCTCTATGTGCATATGCCGCAATTGAGCCCCGATGCCGAAGACTCCTTCGTGGTGAGCAGCAACGGCACCATCACCGGAGTGGACAACGTGACCGCTACTTCGGCACTTACCCTCTCTTATGGCGCCGGATATCTTACTTACTCGGCAACATCCAACTTCAACGGCCTCGATATCAGCATCTTCAGCCCTACCGGAAATTGTGTAGCCCACTACAACGGTCTTGCCGCTGACGGCTATGCCAACCAAGTGGCTGTGACACTGCCCAAAGGACTGTATATCGCAAGTTTGAGTGGCACCGACCATGCCGGATGCAAGGCCAAGAAGACCATTAAGATGCTCGTAAAATAGCACCACATCGGCGGAACTGCAACACCCTCTCCCCACCTATGGTGGCGGGTGCGCAATCGTTCCTCACCGATTCGTTTGATTCGTGGAGAAAACCACTCTCCATCGGCAAATCTTCAAGAAATCCGGAGTCCTATCAAAGGATTCCGGATTTTTTGATTACCTTTGTGGGTTGAAAAAATAACTTTTTTTGTGATGAATATTCGGGAAGTGGCAGTAGTGGTGCCCATCTATCGCGACTATCTTAGCGACGAGGAGCAAATTTCGCTGCAGAGCATTGTGGAAGTGCTCGGCAGCTATCCCTTGGTGTGGGTGAAGCCGGCTTCGCTCCGGTTAGAAAGGGTAGGGAAGATGTTTCCCCAATTGAAGGAGGAAAATTTTGACGACGCCTTCTTCACCGATATCCATGCCTACAACACCCTGATGCTTTCGCCCGAATTCTACGAGCGCTTCACCGCCTATCGCTACATGCTTATCGCTCAGCTCGACACCTATATTTTTCGCGATGAACTGCAAGCGTGGTGTGCCCGGGGCTATGACTATGTGGGTGCCCCGTGGATTGTGCGCGATTTCTACCGCCATCCCCTCATGCGCCTATGCTCTGCCATCAAAAAATGGTATTGCGAAGCCACCGGGAAGCCCAATTCGCAAGTCACCGGCAATAAGGTGGGCAATGGCGGCCTATCGCTACGCAAGGTGGAATCGAACCTGCGCGTCACCCGGCAGTTGCGCCACATCATAGCTCAATACCTTAGCCACCGCCGGCATCACCTTTTCAACGAAGACGTGTTTTTTGCCCTTGAGCCCAATCGCCACGGCATGGCATTCCGTTATCCCACTTGCGCCGAAGCCCTCCGATTCAGTTTCGACAAGCACCCTGCCTATTGCTACAAGAAAAACGGCAATCAATTGCCTTTTGGCTGCCACGGATGGAGCAAAAAGCGAATGTTGAAATTCTGGCGCCCCATCATTCTTACCTCAAAATAACTCCTCACCCATAGAGAAGGCATGTCCCCACCTGTGGGCGGGCATTGTGTGTGGGTGTGTTTTAAATGAAAGAGCCGTAGTGGCAGTCGAATTTATCGTTTTGTTATCGTTGAGTTCAAAAATTTGTTTATCTTTGTTTGGTAAAACAATTATCTACAACAATGAAAACTTTCAAATTCCTCATCATCCTGTTTGCCGCCATCTCCAGCATAGCGGCATCGGCGCAAAAGTCGCTTGTGGTGGCTCATCGCGGCTATTGGAAAACGTCGGGCGCCACCTCTGCCACCACCGCCACCGAATCGGCACAAAATTCAATTCGCAGCCTCTGCAAGGCAGATTCCATTCACTGTTGGGGCTCTGAATTCGACCTGTGGATGTCGGCAGATGGTGTGCTATTCATCAACCACGATGCCACTATCAATGGCGTGGAAATCCAAAAATCACTCGCCAAAGATGTGGCAGCGCAACGCCTTCCCAACGGCGAATATATCAGCACACTCGACCAGTATTTGCAAGAATTCACCAAGCACCCCAACATTCAGGTGGTGCTCGAAGTGAAGCCCCACGCCGATTTGATTCACGAATCGCTTTGCGTGATGAAAACCCTTGCTTTAGTGAATCGCTACGGCTTGGAAAATCGCATCACCTACATCACCTTCTCGCCCAATGCCATGTGCGAACTCATCAAGTATGCCCCAAAAGGCACAGAGGTGTATTACCTCAACGGCGAAATGTCACCGCAACAACTCAAAGATATGGGCGCGGCAGGTATGGACTATCATTTTAGCGTGTTTCAAGCCCACCCGGAATGGATTCAGGAGTGCAAGAAGCTCGGCTTGAAGACCAATGCTTGGACCGTGAATAAAGCCGACGACCTTCGTTGGTGCATTGACCAAGGCATTGATTTTATCACCACCAACGAACCCGAACTGCTCCAACAGCTACTCAAAGGCAATTGAAAATGCCTGCTTTTTTGTTTGGTTTGTGGAAAAAAGGCGTTGTCAACTGCCTTCTAATTGGGGGAAAATCGTTATCTTTGCAAACTATATGATGATTAACGATATGGAGAACAAGAAAACGAAAAAATTGAAGCCATTGGCAGGTATGACGCTCGACGAATTGCGCCGCGTTACGTCGTCGTTGGGAATGCCCAAATTCACTGCCACCCAGTTGGCTCAATGGATATATGGCAAGCGAGTGACTGATTTCGACCAAATGCTCAACATCTCCAAAGCCAATCGCCAGCGCTTGGAAGCGGAATATTGCGTGGGGCTGGTGGCTCCCGAAAATGCCGTGGAAAGCGCCGACGGCACAGTGAAATACCTCTTCGACGTGGGCGAGGGCAGAAAGGTGGAGAGCGTTTACATTCCCGAAGCCGACCGCGCCACACTGTGCATCTCCTCGCAAAAGGGATGCCGCATGAACTGCTATTTTTGTATGACCGGTCGTCAAGGCTTTCACGGCAATCTCACAGCCAACCAAATCATCAACCAAGTGCTGAGCATACCGCAAACCCATTCGCTCACCAACATCGTGTTTATGGGCATGGGCGAGCCCCTCGACAACATCGACCCCGTGCTGAAAGTGATTGAAATTCTCACCGCCGAATGGGGTTTTGCGTGGAGTCCGAAGCGCATCACCGTGTCTACCGTGGGTGTGAAACCCGCATTGCGCGAATTGGTGGAAAACACCCAAGTGCATATTGCCGTGAGCGTGCACAATGCCGTGAGCGAAGAGCGCCAGTCGATGATGCCGCTCGAAAAGGTGTATGGCATTCGCGATGTGATGGAGATGCTCGGTGAATACGATTTTGCCCACCAGCGCCGCCTCTCGGTGGAATACATTATGTGGCAATGGCTCAACGACGACATCAAGCATGCTGAGGCGCTGCGCGAAATCATCCCCAACGAACACGTGCGCGTGAATTTGATACGCTATCATCTCATTCCCGAAATCCCGAAATTGCGCACCAGTAGCGATGAACGCATGGCGCAATTCCGCGACTATCTCAATGGCAAGGGCATTACGTGCACCATTCGCCGTAGCCGTGGCGAAGACATTTCGGCAGCCTGTGGTATGCTCGCCGGAAAAGTAAAAAATCCCGATACTTCTAAAAACAACTAAAATCCCTAAATCCCCAAAATAACTACTGACAATGAAACGCTTACGTCTTTTGTTGGGACTGTGGCTGATGGCCGTTTCGGCGATGATTGCAGCCGAACAACCTGCCAACTATTATAAGAGTGCGGAAGGATACAAGCAGAAAGATCTTCTTTCAAAGTTGTGCTCCATCGTTTCTGCCAACACGAAGGTGATTACCTACGACAACCTTTTTGAGCGGGCTTACCCCTACACCGATGCCGAAAATGGCTATCTCATTGATATGTATAGCAATGTGCAATATAAGGTGAACGATAGCCGTATCAATAAAAGCTACAGCAGTGTGGGTCAATCCGTGAACCGCGAGCACTCGTTCCCGCAGAGCTGGTTTAAGGAAGCATCGCCCATGAAGAGCGACCTCTTCCACGTGTATCCCACCGATGGCTACGTGAATAATCAGCGCAGCAGCTACCCCTATGGCGAATGTGAAGGCGGCACACGCCTCACCAACGGCAGCTACTATGGCAAAGGCCGCTTGGGCAATTGCACCGCTCCGGGCTACAGTGGCAAGGTGTGGGAACCCGACGACGAATACAAGGGCGACTTTGCACGCAC
>SFWW01000117.1 GCA_004559845.1 bacterium | reverse complement strand
TGCGATAGTCACCACATTGGGCGTGACACCAAGTTTTGAAAACAAATAAGCCCAAGCGAAACCCATGGGTCGATAGAAGAATAAATCGATATGTTCTTCGGTGTCCATCGACTTGAGCGACTGCTTGTATAATGTTTTTATTTCGTTAAAATTCATTTCCTATGAAGCTTTTAATTTAATGCATAATGCTTAATTCATAATGCATAATGCTTAATTATCAATGCTTAATTCATCTAACTTCTAACCTCTAACCTTTATTTGCGGCTTTAATGATGGCGAGCACGCGTTTGGCAATGTGGGGTGCGGCCTCGGTGCGGCAAGGGGCAAAGCTGGGCCAATCGTTGAAGTCGATGATGCGAATTTCGCCATCAGGCGAAACGATGCAGTCGCCACCATACACTTCCACATTGAGTTCGTGGGCGGCTTTTTGGCAAATGCGCTGAAATTCTTCTTCATCAAATTTGATGCCGCGGCTCTTTCCGTTCACTTCTTCCCAACCATATTTGCTGTGGCCGAGGTCGAAGGGATAAAACCAATAGAAAAACGGTGTGCCGTTCACACCATAAAATTTCACCAAGTCGCCTTCCAAATGCACATTTATCACGGCGCGCTTAATGCCGCGCAGAAAATACTCTTGAAGCACTTCTTGCGCCTCTTCGGCATGGCGCACAAACGACACATCTTCTTTGTGCATGGCATGGAAATCGCCTCGCTTAATCCAGCAACTCTGGAATCCCTTTTTCTTGAGCTTGGGTTTCACGGCTTCGTCGGTGTCCACAATCAGGCTGTCGGGATACGGTATGCCGTTGCCTAAAAGGATTCGCGTCATGCGTTCGCGTGTGCAATTTTCGATGCCAAAACCCGAATTAATCACGATTTTTCCGGCATCTTCCGCCTTTTGCAAATTGGCAATAGAGCGCTGCTCGCGGCACATATTGAGTATCACCTGCTCTTCCACCCCGGAGGTGTTGAATTGCTCTTCACTGTAGATGTTTACCAAGCAGCCACGCTTGCGCAACTGTTCTGCCGCTGCATTCAAGATGGCGGCGTCGTTGCCGATGTGGTTGGGTGAATATGCGCCGGCGCGCATAATTGCTGCTATTTTAATTTCAGCCATAAATGGGAAAGTTTTGAGTTTGCGTTGGGATTATTCGTTGATGAATTGCTGAGCCACGGCAATGTCGGAGGCATGGTCCACATCTATGATTTTGTCGATGCTATACGCCTGTAGGTTGAAGCCTTGCTCCACCAAAGCGCGCTGAAAATTGCGCATACGCGATATGCCTTGGCTGATGCAGCTATCAAGCACCGGAAACGCCTTATCGGTGATGGCATAGATGCCGCCCGACACATATTTGGCGCCATCGAAAGCTGCATCGCGGAATGCCTTGATGCGCATCGACGCCTCGTCCACTTCCACATAGAGCGGCTTTTCATCTTCGATATATGGAGTCACCGCCCACATGCCATCGTGGGTGTCATCCGCCTCAAATGCGCTGATATAACGAGCAAAATCCGCTTCGCGAAAAATGGTATCCACCGTGGTGAGGCAGAATTTGCCCTTTTTCATCACCTTGCTCAATTCCCAAAAACTATGCATCGAGCTGGGGGTGGTTTTCACCACCACATTCAGCGGCACGGGCAATTGAAGCGTGGAGAGAAATTCGCGCACTTCGCTCATGTGCTCGTTCACGATAATGCTGATGCTCTCGGCATTACACCTACAAAATATGTTCATCAAGCGGAGCACCATGGGTTCGCCATTGAGTTCTACCAAAGGCTTGGGCTTCGCCACTCCTTCTTGTGCGAGTCGCGACCCTTCGCCGGCGGCAATAATTGCATAATTCATAACGAATCAGTTATTTTTGTTCTTTATTTCAATTTTGTTTGCAAATGAGCATCAAGCCGGGGAGCATCGCTCGTGATCAACTTCCCCACAATGCCTACTTGCTATTCATCTTTAGTGAGGTCGAGCACCACATTATCCTTGCTGTGGTCGAAATAGTGCTTGCGCAACGGATTTGCCACGGCTTGGTCGAAGCGTTGACGATTTCTCACAATATCGATTGCGGCATATATGGCTTGACGCATGGAATCGGGCTGTGCGATGCCTTGCCCGGCAATGTCGTAGCCCGTGCCATGGTCGGGGCTGGTGCGAACTATCGGCAATCCGGCAGTGAAATTCACGCCTTCGCCCATCGATAGTGTTTTGAAAGGCGCCAAACCCTGGTCGTGATACATCGCCAACACGCCATCAAAGTGGCGGTATTTTTCATTGCCGAAAAATCCATCGGCAGCATACGGACCAAAGCACAGTATTTTTTCTTCGTAAGCCTCCTGAATGGCTGGAGCTATGATTTCGCTTTCTTCTTTGCCCAGCAAACCGTTTTCGCCGGCATGCGGATTGAGCGCAAGCACGGCAATGCGCGGACCCTGAATATTGAAATCGCGCTTGAGCGAATCGTTGAAAATTCGCAATTTTTCTTTAATCAAGTCCTTGGTGATGGCTTTCGGCACTTCGGCTATGGGCAAATGAATGGTGACCAAAGCCACACGAATTTTCTCGCTAAAAAGCACCATCAGCGCCTTGCTACCCTCACCCACGCTGGCTTCGAGATACTCAGTGTGACCGGGGAAATTGAATTCGGCACTCTGAATATTTTCTTTGCTGATGGGTGCCGTAACGATGGCGTCGATTTTGCCTTTTTTCAGGTCGGTGATGGCTGCCTCGAGAGCCTGAAAAGCAGCCTTTCCGGCTTGCTTATCAGCTTTGCCCAATTCCACCTTCACCTCATCCGAACACACCTCCACCACATTGGGCAGATTTTCCTTCAAGTAGTCCACCGACTTCACATTATTCGTTTGAAAAGCCTGAACACCAACTGCCTTGCGGTGATAACTCATAATTTTCGACGAACCATAAATCACCGGGGTGCAGAGCTCGAGCATGGCGGGATCGGAAAATGTTTTTAAAATCACCTCATAGCCGATTCCGTTTGTATCGCCTTGGGTGATGCCAATTCGTATTTTTCTTTCGTTTGTCATTGATAATCATTAATTATTTGGCAATTAGCACTGTAAGAAAAGTGTGCCGCACGCCACATTTACAAGCTCCAAAGATACAACAATTTCGGCAATCCACCAAACATCACCCCCCGCTACGCACTATTTTTAGCACAGCACAAAATGGATAGAGCCAACAAATCCCCCCAAACCACCAAGGCGTCCCTCAAACCATCAATTTTTTGACAGGCGACTGTCCCTCTGTTCAACAAAAACAGGATCCCTTCGCCGTTGGCGGCTGTCTATTGAGTGCTGTTTGGATAACGCAAAAGCGGCTCGCTTGCCGGGAGTGCCACGGAAAGCGAGCCGTTTGAGAGAGTAAGTTATCGATTGGAAATCAGTCGAGAACGATATTCACGAGAGCAGTCACGTCGGTCACGTCCACTTTGCCGTCGGCATTAATGTCGCACACCTCTTTAGGTGAATCGCTCAGGGAGAGAATGACGTTCACAAGCGCAGTTACATCGCTCACATCCACCTTGCCGTCACTGTTCACGTCGCCCTTACTGAATTCTTCGCCGGAAAGAACCACCTCCACCGGTTCGGTTAATGCCGACTCGGTGCCATCGTTGTAGATGGCTTTCACTTGATAGGAGAAGGTGCCTTGGCGAGCCAATCCGGTCACGGTGTAGGAGTTGGTGGTGATGCCGGAGATTTCGCGAGTGAGCGAGTCGCCGGTTTCCACAGGCGCTTTCATCGGAGCAGCTTCAATCACACTACGGGCATCGCCGGCGTAGATTTTCACGTTTTTCAGCATCACGCGCTTGCTGCTTGCCGTGTTCTGCAGTCGGAGTGTCGATGTGGTGTCAGCTTCACCGCTAAGCAAGAAAGCATAGGTCACTTCGTCGGATGTAATCACCTGTGAAGCATCAGCTATGGCATTGCCGTCTTTATCGAGCACTTCCACTTTCATCTCCACATTGGAGTCGGTGCCGTAGGATTTGCAAGTGACCAGTGCGGTGAGCACGCCCCTCGATGAAGTGAGGTCTAATGCCGGGCTGGTGGCAGAACCGGTGCCGCTACCGGTGCCCAAGCGCAAGTA
>SFWW01000016.1 GCA_004559845.1 bacterium | reverse complement strand
GTAAGGTCGGGGTTGGGGTCGTTGGCAAGCGCCGTTTCGAGGGTGGTTTCGCCACTGAGCACGAGCACACCGAGCGAACCGGCATTTTGCGCAGTTGCCACATCGGTGTAGATGCGGTCGCCCACCATGGCGAGTTCATCGCTCTGGTAGCCGTATTTGTCGCGAATGCAGTAGAGCATATTGGGATTGGGCTTGCCAATCACCACATCGGGCTTGCGCTTGCAGGCACCTTCAATGGCTTTGCAAATGGAGCCACAGTCCACCAAAATCACCTCTTGGTCGGTGGGGCACACCCAGTCGGGGTTGGTGGCGATGTAGGGAATGTCGGGTTTGGAAGCCCACCATGTGGCACGACACAAGCGCGAATATTCGAGCGTGGTGTCGAACGCCACCACCAACAAGTCGGGGCGGTCGGCGGGGTCATCGGCACAAAGTTGGAAGCCGGCTTTCACAAATTCTTCTTGCATACTCGGCGTGCCGAGGGTGAAGAGGCGCTTGGCTTCGGGATGATGCTGACGAATGTAGTCGATGGTTGCCAACGAGGAGGTGTACATTTGTTCGTCGGTGGCATGGATGCCCAGTTTTTCGAGTTTCAGCAAAGGTGTAGGGAAACAGGGTGGAGCCCATATAAATGGTGCCATCCATATCCAAAGCCACGTGCTTGATTTTTGCAAGGGCTTCCATCAATTTTTCTTCGCCTAATGGAGATATGTATTTATTAAATTCCATATATATTAATGTGTGTAAGGCTTTCTAAGAAAGAAAGGTGATAGCGGCAAGTGCCGCATCACCTTTCAAGAATTTATATTAAAGTTTTGCTTCTTCTACATCTTCGTCGTCGTATTTAATGTTGGCGGCACGTTCATAACCGTCGCGCGGGGCTGCCCACATGGTGATGAGCACAATCATTCCGATGATGGCTACCACAATGATGGTTTCAAACACGCGTGTCCATCCAAATGCATCTGCCACATAACCCACGAGCAAACCGCTCAAACCGGAGCCGAGGTAGCCGAGGATGCCGGCAATGCCATTGGGTGATACCGGCATCGGCGGGCAAGAAGCGGAAAATGGTCATAAACAAGGCTGCGCCTGCCATGCAGCACACACACATGCGGTGACCTTTTCCTTTAAAAATGTGGTCGGTGGCCCAGCCGGCAAACAGGGTGCCCACGATACCGGCTATTTCAAATGCAGCGGTGGTCCAGGTGGCGCTCTTAATGTCGAGGCCACGAGCTTCGGTCAGGAATTTAGGTCCCAAGAGGTTGGCGATGCAGAAGGTCCAAACCCAACGGTTTTTCCACACCATTTCCATTTCGAATTTTTTGCGTGCCTTAGCGCTCTTTTTGTTCTCGTTCAAGCCGCCGAGTCCGGTGTCGGGGAGGTCGGGAAGACCCACTTCTTTCGGCTCGTCGCGCAATCCGATAAACACAAACACGGCGGTCACCACTGCCAAGCAAGCGGGAGCATAAAAGCACCATTTCCATGCGCCGATGTGGGCGGCATAGGTGGCTGCTTGTTCCACGGCTTTAGCTTGGTCCACACCATTGGTGGTAAGGTTTTTGATGATGGTGTTCACCACGCCGTCGGTTTGCGACATATCCGTACCCATGGTACCCATGATGTAGCCGCATGCCACCACAGCGAGGGCTGCACCAATGGAGTGTGAGCAGTTCCAAATACTCATCTTGGTAGCAAGCTGGCTGGGATGAATCCAGTGTGGCAGAATACGCGCGCATGGAGGATAGCCCATGCCTTGGAAATATTGGTTGAGAATGATGGTTACACCCATCACCATGATAAACATATTCACAAAGTCGGGACCTTCGTTCACACCGGTGAAGAGTGCGCTCAAATTGGCTCCGTAGCCAAAGAGGAAGTTGGAAAGGGCACACAGGAGCAAACCGCCTGCCATCACCACACGACCTTTCAGTCGGTCCACCACATAACCATTGATAAAGCGTGAAAATCCATACACCAGCGATCCGGCAAAAATAATCCAACCGAAACTCTTATTGGTCACGCCATATTCTGCGGTGATGCCCGGCATCGCCACCGACATGTTTTTTCTCACGAAATAAAACACTGCATAGCCTATCATCGTTATGACAATGATGCGCCATTGCCAATGCAAAAATTTTTTTCGCTGTCCGCCTAACGAGGCGTAAACATCTTCTTTTGTCATAGTAAATAGTTTATTGAGTTTTGCTTATTTTTTTTAAAAAGGAAATGGTTATTCGCTTTTTTGCTCTGCAAGATACTTCTCTTCTTTATAAGTGAGTGCCATGAAGAACACTGAGAGGGCACAAGCGATGAGCAAGAGAATGAAGGTCCAATCCCAACCGGCGTGTTCTGCCACATAACCAATCACCACATTGGCGAGCACTGCCGTGCCGAGCACATAGCCCATGAAGCCCGTGAGCCCGGCTGCGGTGCCGGCGGCATTCTTGGGTGCGAGGTCGAGGGCTTGCACGCCAATGAGCATCACCGGACCATAGATAAGGAAGCCGATAGCAATTAAGCAAGATATCACCACAGTGAAATTGCTGAAGAATTGCCAGTAAATCACTATCACCACTGCCACCAGTGCCATAAATATGATGGTGGGCAATGCCCTACGCCCCTGGAACACTTTGTCGCTGAGCCAACCACAGAATATGGTGCCCGGAATGGCGGCTATTTCGTAGGCAAAGTATGCCCAACCGGCATTTTTGAGGTCTACGCCTTGGTCTTTGAGAATGGTGGGTGCCCAGTCCAAACAGCCATAGCGCACCATATACACGAATGCATTGGCAAATGCAATGTACCAAAGGAGCTTGTTGCTGAGCACGGTGAGGAAAATTTGACGCACGGAGAGCGCCTTTTCTTCATTTTTGCTATAATTCTTGGAGGCATGACCACTCCATTCTTCAATGGATGGAAGGCCGCACGATTGTGGGGTGTCGCGTATCAATAAGTAAGCCACGATTGCCACCAGCACTGCCACTGCAGCGGGGAAAGCATAGGTACCAATCAGGAAGTACATCTTTTCGTCGGCACCGTAAAACCATGAGCCAAACCACAAAGCGCCATACACTGCCATCGGTCCTACCAAGGCGCCGCCCACATTGTGAGCACAATTCCAAAAACTCATCCATGTGCCGCGTTCTTTGATGGAGAACCAGTGGGTCATCACTCGACCGCATGGAGGCCAACCCATGCCATTGAACCATCCCACAAGGAAGTTGAGCACTGCCATGAGCAAAATTGCCAAATTCTTTTGCTCTGCACCAAACCACTGCACAGGCACAATCATGAAGAGCATCGACACGGCTGCACATATCAAGCCTAAGGGTAAAAAGCGCTGAGCATTACTGCGGTCGGAAATACTCGCCATCACAAATTTCGAGAAACCGTAGGCAATGGCGTTCATCGATAACACGAGTCCCAATTCGCCCTTGCCAAAGCCAAGTGGCTCGAGCATGGGGATTGCCATCGAAAAGTTCTTTCTCACGATATAAAAGCCGGCATAGCCGATGAAAATGCCTAAAAACACTTGCCAACGCAATGCGCGGTAGCGTGCATCTGCCTCGGGTCCGGTTTTCAATACCGGTTTATGAGCAGGAGGAGCTAAAAAACTTGCCATAATTTTTCCGTTTTTTATAAAAAGGTTTGTATTAAGTTTTGTTTAATGGTTGAAATTACAAAAAATTTCGCAATCTGTAAAATTTTTTTACAAAGTGGATGCTTTTTCTGCATTTTGCAACACGGTTTCTCTTAAAAAAATGGTCGACACCACAGCATCCCGCGCGATGCCGACCCCGTATTACAAAATTAACTAATTTGCATTCAGTTGTTTGGTGAGTTCCACATCAAGTGCATCGGCTATGATGCTGATAGGATTCTCTACCGGTACACCGGTCGACATTTCTATCTGCCATTTGCAGGTTTCACAATCGGTCGACACGCAATCGGGTGCAAGGGCTTTGATTTGCGCAAAGAGCGGAGCGCCGATGGTTTGCGACACTTCGTAGTTTTCGCGCTTGAAGCCATAGGTGCCCGAAATGCCACAGCATTGAGAATCGAGCATCGTGAGCTGCACACCCGGAATGAGTTTAAGCAATTCGGTGCTATACACCACCCATCCCATGCGCTCCATGTGGCAGGCGCTGTGGTAAGCCACATGCTTTTTATAGTCGGAGCGGAAGGCGAGTTTAATCTTTCCTTCATCGAGCAATTGGAAAAGGAAGCGAGTGGCGAGGTTCACACTTTCGCGCACGTCTTCTTGCGGCAATTCCAAAATGTGCTCATATTCGTCGCGGATGGTGAAGCAGCAGGTGGAACTGGTGGTAAGCGTTACCCTACCCGCTTCTTTCGCCTTGCGGATGGAATCAATATTGATTTTTCCATGCTTTTTGGCTTGGTCGTAGAGCCCGTTGGCTATCTTTGCCACACCGCAGCATTTCTCTTTGTCGAGCAATTGCACGCCATAGCCCACCGCATTCATGATTTTCACCAAATCCTGACCGAGCTTGGGGAAATTGTAGTTCACGTAGCAGCCGTGGAAATAGCTCACTTGCTTTGAATATTGGCTTTGCTCTGCTTGGGCATGGCGCTTAAACCACGTTTCGAAGCGCTGAGCGCTATAGGCGGGGAATTGGCGATGCTTGTCCACACCTATGGTGCCATGCATCACGGTTTTGGTGAGCTTCATCGCCAACATAATATTCACGATGGGTGCAAATCGGTTGGCCATGGTGCCCACAAAATCGGTGCTGGCGAGCATTCTGTCGCGCAAACCGGGCTTGTGGGTGCTATATTTCATGCGCGCTTTTTGAATGATGTCGCCCACTTTCACATTTTGCGGACACGACACTTCGCAACGCTTGCAATTTAAGCACTTTTTGAGATTTTCGTCGAAAAACACCGGACTTTTCAGGCGATAACGCTCGCCATCCGGACCGGCCTGCTTCGGACCGGGATATGCCGGATTTACTGCCGAAACCGGGCAGTATACCGTACAAACTGAGCATTTCAAACATTGCTCAAAATTGAAAACGCTTTCGCTATTGATTTGTAAGTCTGCCATATCGGTTTATTTATTTAATATATGTTTCACTACTTGAAGGGCTGTGAGCATGGAAATGCCGGTGCCACAGGATTGCTTCACTCGGTTGGCGCCACTGAGCACTGAGCCCACTGCATAACAGTTGCTTATCTCTTGACCATCTTTTTTCACTTGGAGCTTTTCGTTGGTGCTTACGCCGAATTCCATATAGGGTTGGGCTTCAAACACATTGAATTTCACGCGCTCGGAGGGAACTTGCAAGGCGTCTACATCCAATCCGAACACGGTTTCAAACACCGATTCGTAGTTGCTATCCATACCGCCACTCATGAATGAGCCGGTGGCAAGAATAAAGTGATTGGCTTCGAGGCGGGTGTCTATCAAATTTTCTGTGGTAACGCTTTTGAGGATGCCGGATTCTATGGTGCCGCCTACCACTTTGTCGCCGGTGAGGTGCACGCCGCCGGCCGCAATGAAGCGTTGGCGCAGGAGGGTTTGCACATGCACGCCTGCTGCCGATGGGGGCAAGGTGGCGATGAAGTGCACGGGGGTGCTCACTTGCGATTTGAGTTGAGCCACTAAGTCGGGGTTCTGGAGCACGCCGGGCAGGAGCACTGCATCGTAGGTGGTGCCGGCTATTTGCGCATTGATGGCTTGTGCCATACGTGCCACCACATTAGCAGTGGAGAGCACTTTGGCGATGTTGGTGGCGCGCATTTCGCTGGGGCTTTGGCGCTGCTTCTCCAATTCGGGAAGGGTGAAGGCTTTCACATCCACTTCTGTGCCGGCTTTTCTCAAACCTGCAGCAATGAATTTGGTGGGGAAGTCGAGACAGCCTATCGCATTGATCAGTGCCACTTTTTTCCACGGCAGGGCGGTGCCTTGCTCGGTGGTGGCATAGTCGGCGAGGGTGAGCCATGCGGGTTTGAGCACGCCCATAGGGGTGATGCGGTAATGGTTGGCAGCGGCGGTGCCGATGAGGCTGATGCCGCTTTCTTCAAGCAGGGCTTGCGCTTCTTGAGCCAGGGCTTCCACGTTGGTGCATTTGCTATAGGGGTGTGTGGCGGGCAGCGCTGCAATGGCTTGCAAGGGATGCTCCACTGCTGCTCCGGTGGCGTCGTAGCCCAATAGGTCGAACGAAGCGGGGTTGAAGTGCAAGGTGCTTTGTCCTTTGCTCACGATGGCTACGCGTTGTCCGGCTTTTTGCAATGCCAAGCCGGCTGTTAAGCCGCTTAAGCCGCCACCTATAATAATGGTGTTGAATTTCATTTTTCTCCTCCTTCCTTTACAAATTGATTCAATCCGCACATTCCTTCATACACCGTGGCGGTGAGTTGGGCTTCACACAGGGCGGCTCCCCATGCCACGGGTTTGATGCCTTTCCAGCGTTCGTTCACAAACGATGCCAAATCTTCTGCCGCTTCTTGGGCGTGATTGCCTTGGCATAGCTCACCGGCTGCGCGGCAAGAGCAAAGATGACCTTGGCAGGTGCCCATGCCCATACGGGTGCGGCGGCGCAGGTCAATGAGGTTGGTTACATTTTGATGGGCTACGGCGTAGTCCACTTCTGCCACCGACACTCCTTCACATTCACACACCAGGGCGCTATGCAAGCTGTCGGGGGTGTGGATGTCTTTGGTGTAGGTGCCGTGCCTTCCGTCGGCGCTCTTTTGGGCAAAACTATAGGTGCGCATGGCTTCCGGCGCGGTTTTGGCTTCGGAGCCGGGAAGCGGTGTGGTGGCGGTGGCGCAGGACTTGCTCACGTTTAATTTCTTGCAAGCCAAATCGGTCACCATTTCTGCCATCAAGCGGTAGGTCATCATTTTGCCTCCGGTGATGGTCACAAAGCCTTCCATGCCATCGCGGGTGGCGTGGTCGAGAACCACGATTCCGCGGCTGATGCTGCGGCCTGAGGGGTCGTTGTCGCTTGCCACCAAGGGGCGAACTCCGGCGTAGGCGCGCAAGATGCGGGTGGAAGCAAGGGCGGGTGCCAAGCGGGCACCTTCTTGCAGAAGCACTTTCACTTCTTCATCGGTAACGCGCATATCGTCGCACTGCTCAATGGGCACGCGGTCGCTGGTGGTGCCTATCACACACACGGCATCGTCGGGAACGAGGATGTCGGCATTGGCGGGTTTGCGGCAGCGGTTAATCACCATATTATTCACGCGGTGACCGAAAATGAGCAAAGCTCCTTTGGCGGGAAACATATTCACGGTGATGCCTGCCTTTTTCGCCACGAGCATCCCCCAAATGCCGGCGGCATTGATGGTGAGCGAGGCGTAGGCTTGGCGAATTTCACCGGTGCGCTGGTCGCGCATCTTCACACCCACCACGCGGTTTTGGTCGATGATTAAGTCGGTCACTTCGTGATATGTAACAGTGTCGGCTCCGTGAAGACGGGCGTCAGTCACATTTGCCACAGTAAGCCGGAAGGGATCAACTGAAGCGTCGGGCACGCGAACCGCGCCTATAAGCGTGGGGTTGACAGATGGTTCAAGAATTTTTGCTTGCTCGGGGTCGATGATGTCGGCTCGTATCCCGGCGCGCTTACACGATTCCACAAAGGTGGATTGATAGGCTAAATCGTCGTCGGGAAGTGTGATAAATAAGCCATCGGTGGGCTCCACACAGTGAGCGGCGATTTTGCGCAAAATGGTGTTCTCTTGAATGCACTCTGTAGCTGATTCTTGGTCGGTGACTGCATAGCGAGCGCCACTATGCAGCAAACCGTGATTGCGACCGGTGGCACCATGAGCAAAATCGAAGCGCTCTATGAGTAGCACACTCAGCCCGCGCATAGCGCAGTCGCGAGCGGTGCCCGCTCCGGTAATGCCGCCACCAATAACAATCACATCGTATTTGTCTTTCAATTTCACATCCATTACCCTAAATTTACGGTTATCAATATTATAGTATTAATTTTTATTGTTCGGAAGCAGTTCATTTATAAAAATCATTAAAAGAATTAGCGAAACTCAATTCGAAGGATTTGATTTTGATTCGCAACCTTGAAGGTTTTTTTTCGCAACAAATGTAGTAACTTTTTCAATACAAAACAAATTATTCTTGACAAATATTTCATTATTTCGAAACAAAGCACTATATTTGTGGTGAATTTTAAATGGCACGAGGATTTCGGTTCTCCTCTGCGTAGGATTTTATCGTAACTAATCACTTTTTATGACGAAAGAAGAACGACATCAAATAATTATGAACTCCCTCTTAAAAAAGGGATCGGCACAAGTTACGGAACTTGCCGACATCTTGCAGGTGTCGTCGGTTACCATACGAAAAGATTTAACAGAACTCGAAAAAGACAACAAGCTCTACCGTAGCCACGGACGTGCCATTATGCTTAACCCTTTCACCAACAATCGGTCGGTGAACGAGAAAGAAAAACTCTTTACCGAACAAAAAACACTGATTGGGCGGGAAGCGGCTAAACTCATCACCACCAACGATTCCATCATCTTGGCTTCCGGAACCACAGTCCACGCCTTGGCACGCAACATCGTGCCGATGGGACGACTCACCGTGGTGTCGGCATCACTGCAAGTGAGCGAAATTCTTACCGAACACGAAAATATCGACATCATGCAGCTCGGCGGAATGGTGCGCCACAGCTCTCTCTCCGTGGTGGGCGAATACAGCGAACTCATTCTGAAAAATTGCGCCTTTAGCAAATTGTATCTCGGAGTAGACGGCATCGACTTTGAATTTGGATTCTCTACCACCGATATGAGAGAGGCTACCCTCAATCAAAAAATGATGCAAACCGCACAAAAAACCATCGTGCTCGCCGACTCAAGCAAATTCGGTAAACGCGGCTTTGCCAAAATCGGAAACACCGAAGATATCGACATCATCATCACCGATGCCGGCATCTCACAAAAAGACCGAGTGGCGGTGGAAGACCTCGGAATCGATTTAATTATTGCAAAATAAATCCCACACCTGGTGGAAAACAACCCATAGCTTACTCTTTTGCAGCAGTGATACACTGCTTTAAAAAAAACAATAAAACACAATTTTCTTTACAGTGGCAAAGGCTCCGGACAACCAATCCGAAGCCTTTGTTTCATCTCCCCCCCCCAAAAATCACCCACCAACACACAGTCAAACAACCAACTAACCCAAATTTGGTTACAAAGGGACGGTTCTTTTGGTTTGTGGTTGCAAAGGGACGGTTCTTTTGCAACCAGAACCATCCATCAACGAACTGTAAAACAACCGCTTAGTCCAATTTTGATTGCAAAGGGACGGTTCTTTTGCAATCAGAACCATCCATCCATCAACACACTGTAAAACAACCGCTTAGTCCAATTTTGGTTACAAAAGTTACTATGTTTGCAGTGGAAATGTGGTTTGGGGTTGAAGATGGCGTTGAGTGTGGACGCTCGACGGGGCTCTGCCCCTTGCCGCTGGGCGTTCCCCGGTGTGTTATTCATAATAAAAAAAATGTTGGAATGAAATTTTTGGTATTTTTGAAAAAAAATAAATATAAACCACCAAAACCATTCCAACAATGCAAAGATATACAAAGATATAAATTTTTTTATTACCTGCGTTCATATTCGCTAAAAAAAATTAACGAACAGCGATAGTTCTTTAATTATTTCATACATACTGCCACCATAGCTATCGCAAAAATAATCAAACAAATGGTAATCAATAATTTACCAGCCATTTCTCACGTTTTCAAGACTTCCTACACCCTAATTTCTCACGTTTTCGAGACTTCCAACATCCCGATTTTACACGTTTTTGAGGTTTTAGCAAAGAAATTGGGGCAAAAAAGCAGCATCGAGCGTGCTGCGATAGTACACGCCCGATGCTTATCGTTGTTATGAAAAAATTGTGCGAAGAGTGTGATTAATCGATTTCTTCGTCGGCTTCGTAGCCACCCATTTCGCGGATAGCGTTTTTGAGCATCACGTATTGCTGGAAGAGGTGGTTCACGGGCACCTCATCGTTGAGGTAGTCGTGTTGCGGGCTCTTCAAGAAGAAGCTCAAGAAGCGTTGAGTGCCCCAGCGGCCTGCGCGGTGAGCAAGGTCGATGAGCAAGCACAGGTCGAGGCAGAGAGGTGCTGCGAGGATAGAGTCGCGGCACAAGAAGTTAATCTTAATCTGCATAGGATAGCCCATCCAGCCAAAGATGTCGATGTTGTCCCAACCTTCTTTGTTGTCATCGCGAGGTGGGTAGTAGTTGATACGCACCTTGTGATAGTAGTCGCTATAGAGGTCGGGTTGTTGTTCGGGCACGAGGATAGATTCCAGCGTGGAAAGTTTCGATACTTCTTTGGTGCGGAAGTTAGCGGGTTCGTCAAGCACGAGACCGTCGCGGTTGCCGAGGATGTTGGTGGAGAACCATCCGTTCAAGCCGAGCATACGAGTGCCGATGATGGGAGCGAAACCGCTCTTCACGAGTGTTTGACCGGTTTTGAAGTCCTTACCTGCGATAGGCAATTTCTTGGCTTCTGCGAGTTCCCACATAGCAGGGATGTCGACGGTGGTGTTGGGAGCGCCCATCACGAAGGGGCAACCTTCCATAAGTGCTGCATAGGCGTAGCACATAGATGGAGCAATGTGGTCCACATCGTTGGCTTTCATAGCGGCTTCGAGGGCTGCCACAGAACCGTGATACTTCATATCGGGAGCCACGAAAATTTCGGTAGAAGCTGCCCAAAGAACCACCACGCGGTCTACACCGGTTTCTGCCTTGAAGTTGCGGATGTCTTCGCGAATTTGTTCTGCCATATCCCAGCGGTCTTTGCAGTCCTTCACGTTGTCGCCATCCAAGCGCTTTGCATAATTGTGGTCGAAAGCGGCTTTGATGGGCTTAATGGCGAGGAGCTCGTCTTTCACCGGCTCGATGTCTTTCTCTTTGAGCACGGCTGCATTGATAGCGCTTTCGTAGGCGTTAGCGGGATACACATCCCATGCAGCAAACACGATGTCGTTGAGGCTGGGCATCGAAACGATTTCGTTGTATTTCAAATATTTTTTATCTGCGCCACGACCAACACGAATCTTATCGTATTGGGTCATAGAACCTACCGGCTTTGCAAGTCCTTTGCGAGTCATCATCACGCCGGTGATAAAAGTGGTGCTCACTGCACCCAAACCAACTACCATAATACCGAGTTTGCCGGTAGCGGGTTTTGCTTTAGCTGTTGCCATAAATAGTGTTATTTTTTAATAAGTTTATATTCCGTTTTGATATTTTCCTTGTTTCAAAAAGGAAAATCGCACAAAAGTACTGCCTTTTTCCGAACTATAAAAGATATTAACACGAAAATATAGTGAAACATTGTTAACGAATAGGTTTGATATAAAATATTTGTTAATTTCGCAGGCAAAACCACTTAATTTGTTAAATAAAAAAAATTAGGGTGCAACAATCAACCTGCCATCACTGTCTCGCAACACTATTATGTTTCCCTTTTTCCCCACCACTTGATGCCGCCTGCCCTCCAAAGCGGTATCATCATCTCAATATAAAAATGGGGATCTTTTACCCAAAACGGCTATAAGCGCTCTACACACACTCGCGCCCCCTTCACGATTTACACAGGCGCAGCACCTTTTTCGGCGAAGCCGACTTCTTTTCCATCGCAGAAAATCAAACCGTCGCTATCAAAAAAAGCCGCGTTTTTCACCTTAAAATGAAAGAGCTTTGCATTTATATTAATAATGTGTGGAATGGAGCGTGGCGGTTAAAAAGATTTTTCGTAACTTTGTGGGTTGAAACGAAAATAATAACAATCGCTCAAATGGTGAGAGTAGATAGCCTATAGGCAAAGAGCAATGCGGTGACCACAATTTTTAAAATCCGAGTGACCCCTCTTGCCTCACTTGAGCAGCAACATTACTACATACAAAATATGAACACTTTAGCTACAAAGTACGACCCGAAAGCGGTGGAAGACAAATGGTATAAGTATTGGATGGACCACGATTTATTTAAATCGGTTCCCGACGAACGCGAACCTTACACCGTGGTGATTCCACCACCCAATGTGACCGGTGTGCTCCACATGGGACACATGCTCAACGAAACGATTCAAGACATTTTGGTGCGCCGCGCACGCATGGAAGGCAAAAATGCGTGCTGGGTGCCGGGCACCGACCATGCGTCGATTGCCACTGAAGCCAAGGTGGTGAATCGCTTGGCACAGCAGGGTATTCGCAAAAGCGACCTATCGCGAGAAGAATTTCTCAAGCATGCGTGGGACTGGACCCATGAGCACGGTGGCATCATCCTGAAGCAATTGCGACGCTTAGGAGCGAGTTGCGACTGGAGCCGCACGGCTTTCACAATGGACGAAAAGCGGAGCGAATCGGTAATTAAGGTGTTCTGCGACCTCTACGACAAAGGGCTCATTTACCGCGGATTGCGCATGGTGAACTGGGACCCCAAGGCGCAAACTGCTTTGAGCAACGAAGAGGTGATTTATCGCGATGAAAAATCAAAACTTTATCACCTGAAATACTACCTTGCCGACCAAGAAAACGTGGACACTTCTGCTGAAGGCAATGTGGTGCACAAAGACGAAAAAGGCTACTACGCCGTGGTGGCTACCACGCGCCCCGAAACCATTATGGGCGACACCGCTATGTGTATCAACCCGAAAGACCCGAAAAATCAGTGGCTGAAGGGACACAAGGTGATTGTGCCGTTGGTGGGCAGAGTGATCAAGGTGATTGAAGACCGATATGTGGACATTGAATTCGGTACGGGATGCTTGAAAGTGACTCCGGCACACGACACCAACGACTACATGCTCGGCAAAACACACAATTTGGAAACCATCGACATCTTCAATGCCGACGGCACTATCTCGGAGCAGTCGCCTCTCTACGTGGGCATGGACCGCATGGAGTGCCGCAAGGTGATTGCCAACGACTTGAAAGATGCCGGATTACTACACCACGTGGAAGACTACGAAAATAAGGTGGGCTATTCCGAACGCAATAGCGACACCGCTGTGGAGCCGCGCTTGTGTATGCAGTGGTTCTTGAAAATGCAACACTTTGCCGACATTGCCTTGCCGCCGGTGATGGAAGATGCACTGAAGTTTTATCCCGAAAAATACAAAAACACCTATCGCAACTGGCTCGAAAACATACAAGACTGGTGCATCAGCCGCCAACTTTGGTGGGGACACCGCATACCGGCTTATTTCTTGCCCACAGCTGAAGGGGAAGAAGAAAAATTTGTGGTTGCTCCCTCTGAAGCGGAAGCCCTCGAAAAGGCACGCAAAATGGCCGGCTTCGAACAAATTACCGCCGACCAACTGCGTCACGATGAAGACGCACTCGACACTTGGTTCTCAAGCTGGCTGTGGCCTATTTCGCTGTTCGATGGCATTAACAACCCCGACAACGAGGAAATTCGCTACTACTACCCCACCGCCGACTTGGTGACCGGACCCGACATCATCTTCTTCTGGGTGGCACGCATGATTATGGCCGGATATGAATACATGGGCGATATGCCTTTCCGCCACGTGTATTTCACCGGCATTGTGCGCGACAAGCTGGGCCGCAAAATGAGCAAGAGCCTTGGCAACTCGCCCGACCCGATTGAACTGATTGAAAAATATGGTGCCGATGGCGTGCGTATGGGTTTGATGCTCGCAGCCCCGGCAGGCAACGATATCCTCTACGATGATGCACTGTGTGAGCAAGGACGAAATTTCAACAACAAAATTTGGAATGCGTTCCGCTTGGTGAAAGGTTTGGAAGTGGCTGATATCGAGCAACCCGAACATAGCCGTTTGGCAATTGAATGGTTTGAAAATGTGCTGCGACACACCGAAGCCGAGGTGAAAGACCTCTTCTCTAAATTCCGCCTCAATGAAGCCCTGATGGCTATCTACCGCCTCTTCTGGGAAGAATTTTCGGCTTGGTATTTGGAGGCCATCAAGCCGGCTTACCTGAAGCCAATCGACCGCACCACCCTCGACGCCACCCTCCACTTCTTCGACCGCCTGCTGCGCTTGCTGCATCCCTTTATGCCTTTCATCACCGAAGAATTGTGGCAACACATTTCCGAACGCAAAGATGGAGAAAGTATTATGTATGCGCCCGTGGCTAAAGAACCGGAAGCTGCCGATGAGGCTGTGCTCAAAGCCATGGACGATGCCAAGAGCATTATTTCGGGCGTGCGCAATGTGCGACTCACCAAAAATATTCCACAAAGACAACCCATGCGCTTGGTGATTGTGGGCAAATGGACCAATGCATTTAAGAGCGTGGTGACCAAACTCGCCGGACTGGAAAGCATCACCGAAGCCGATGCCAAGGACCCCGCTGCAGCAAGTTTCATGGTGGGCACCACAGAATATTGCGTGCCCCTTGAAGGCGCTATCAATGTGGATGAAGAAATCCAAAAATTGGAAGCACAATTGCAGCACGCCAAAGGCTTCTTGCAAGGGGTGGAAAAGAAACTCAGCAACGAACGCTTTGTGGCAAATGCGCCTGAAGCGGTGGTGGCTTTGGAACGAAAAAAGCAAGCCGACGCACGCGCCAAAATCAAGACACTGGAAGAAAGCATTGCAGCACTGAGAAAATAAATCGGAAGTTTTGAACAAAATGCGAAATTTGACACAGAATTTACACATTAATAATTTATATAATTCAAAAAATATAATTAAATTTGCATACCAATAGATTCTGAACGTCAACACATTCAATTTCAAACAAGAGATTTTCAATAAATACACTGAATATGCAAAACATTATTGAAGAAACCGGTAACAAAGAAAAAGCCGGAAAAAAACAAGAAAATTCAGGATTACAACTTCAAGCGGTCCTAACGGCTTGCCTTCACAATTGGTATTGGTTTGTACTTTCCATCATCGTATGCGGAAGTCTTGCCTACCTCTATTCTAAAGCGCAAACCAAACTCTACAGCGCATCCGCAAAGATTATCATCACCACCAAAGATACCAAAACCGCTGGTAGCCAGGCTGCCGTGTTTAGCGATTTGGGGGTGACCGGCTCCAACAATATCATTTCCAACGAAATCTACAAACTCAAATCCACCTCGCTGATGGAAACTGTGGTGAATCAGTTGGGACTGAACATACGTTACTACGGACACGTGTATTTACGCGATGTGAACATCTACAAAACCTCGCCCGTGCAAATCACTCCCCTGCAAGATGTGAAAGAACCGTTCTCTATGACTGTGGTGCCTAAAGGCGGCAACAACCTGGAATTTAGAATCAACGATGGAGAATGGAAAAAAGCACGATTCGGCAATAAGGTGAACACTGACGTGGGACCCATTGCCATTACCAAAACATCGCACTACGACGAAACTTATGTGGATTTCAAAACCATTGCACGAGTGGCACCGGTGGCACAAGTGGCTAAGGCTCTCGAAGCTAACTTCAAAGCGGAAAGTGCCGACAAATTCAGCGATGTGGTGAACCTGACCTTCACCGCCGACAACAACCAACTGTGTATCGATGTGCTCAACGCACTCATCGCACTCTACAACCAAGAAGCCATCAACGATAAAAACTCGGTGGCGCGTAACACTGAAGCATTTATCGCTGAACGCATTGAATCGCTATCGAAAGACCTTAGCGGCGTGGATAGCCAAATTGCACAACTCAAAGTGAGCAACATGAATTCGCAAATGTTTAGCGACCCCTCTACCAGTTTGCAATTCGTGAAATCAGCCAACGATGCCGACTTGCAAGTGTCGCTCGCCAACCAAATTGTGGACTACGTGCGCCGAATGACCGGAGATGAGCTCATTCCAAGCAACACCGGATTAAATGATATGGGGATTCAAGGACAAATTTCTGCCTACAACGAAAAAATGCTCCAATACCAAAAAATTAAATCCACTTCCGGTAAAGACAACCCTGTGATGATTGAAATCACCAACTCGCTCAACTCTATGCGGAGCTCTATTCTGCAATCGCTTGGCACCTACACCAATTCGTTGCGCATGAAGCAAAGCAATGCACGAGCACAAGAAGGACGTGCAGTGGGTGGCATGTCGGCAATTCCTTCGCAAGAAAAAGCCATCACAGAAGTGGCTCGACAACAGCAAATTAAAGAGCAACTCTACCTCTATTTGCTCAATAAACGCGAAGAAAATGCACTCAGCCTTGCCATCACTGAACCCAATGCGAAAGTGATTGAAAAAGCCGGTAGCATGGGACAAGTGGCACCCGTGCAAATCAAAATCATGGGCATCGGCATTTTGCTGGGCATCGGCATTCCTTTCGGAGTGATTTACCTCATTTTCTGGATTCGCTCGTTCGACACGCGGATCCACACACGCCGAGATATTGAAGACAATTGCAACATACCCGTCATCGGAGATGTGCCGGCAAAACGCGCCGACCAAAAAGACAAAGAAGTGGTCGTTACCGAAACCGGACGCGACCGAATCAGCGAAGCACTGCGCATCGTGAGAAGCAATCTCGACTTCATCCTGCCTAAGCACACCGGGGTGGGTGCGGTGCTTCAAACCACCTCCACAATCGCTTCAGAAGGTAAGAGTTTTATTGCACTCAACCTGGCGCTCGCATCGGCACATGCCGGAAAAAAAGTGATCTGTGTGGACCTTGACTTGAGAAAAGGTAGATTCTCGGAATACGTCAACATTAAGAATGTGGGCGTGGGGGTGAGCGCATACCTTGCTGAAAAAATCGAAAACATTCAAGATATCATCATACCCAGTTCGCTGAGCAAAAACCTGCACTTTATCAGCGTGGGTGCAATACCGCCCAACCCCACCAGCCTGCTGATGAACGAACGATTGGAAACATTGGTGAATACGCTGAAGCAACAATACGATTACGTGATTCTCGACTCCGTGCCCTTCGGACTCATTGCCGATGCAGCACTGATTAATCGATATGTCGACGTAACACTCTACGTAATTCGAGAAGGATACATCGATGTCAGATACCTCGAAGAACTCCAAAAAATGAACGACAACAAGAAGGTCAAGAATCTCGCCATCTTGCTCAACGATGTAAAAAACAACCACTCGGTATACGGTTATGGCTACGGCTACGGCTACGGCTACGGTTATGGTTATGGATATGGCTATGGCTACGGATATGGCAGTGAGGGCAACGAAAGCGAACAAGGAGAACCTTCCAAAAAAGGATTTTTCCGCAGAAAAAAGAATTAATCCACATCAGATAAGGTAATCCAATACCAAGTGCTCGGCATTTGTGCCGAGCACTTTTTTTCCCATTCAAAAAAATTCCTCAAAAATACCGCCGTCAGAGATAGCGCAAGCCAGAGCAGCGAGCCTCGGAGGGTCGGTTGTGGCAAGAACCATCTATTCACACACACAAATAGATGCGGCGTCACTTACCACCACCTACTTTGTTAAACAATTTAACATTACAAGAGCCATCATCGTGCCAAATATAGGGAAAGGATTGAACCTCAAAGATTTGAAAAAATTGAGAATGAAAGGGATGAGTGCGACACACTTTTGTAATTTTTGTGCAATTATCAAGCGTTAACCGATTTTAACGCAAAGGTTAAAAAATCACCAAGCAGATTAATATTCAGCAAGATAACCTATCTTTGCAAAAAACATAATAATTAAAACCCAACTTTTACTCCAAAAAAAACGATACTACTCGAAGAAAAGCTGGAACGATAGAAAATGTATCCGGGGCAAACAACAGCCCCCACAAAACGACAAAAAACATGAACAAACTTTTCATTACTCTCATCTCACTATTTTGTGTGATAATGATATCGTGGGCACAAACCAACGAATTTCAAGTAAAATCCACCATGTATTATGCCGGGGGCAAATATGGCACCCACACCGCAAGCGGCGACCGTATCCATCCCCATAAAGTGCTATCAGGCGAAGTGAGATGGGTAGCACTCTCGCTCGACCTCTACCGTGCAGGCTTCGCATTCGGCGACACCATCGTGGTGAGCGAACATAAAACGCCTTGGGTGAACGGATTATGGGTGGTAAAAGACAAAATGGCGCATAGCCGAAAAACTCCCCACCGAATCCATCCCCACCATCGGCGGCGAATACTAACCCACCACCAAAAAACCTCCATCAACCCGCCATCGGAGATGGCGCATCGCAGACAACTCCATACAAGCGAAGGCAAAGCCTGAAGCGCAGCTTGGAGAAAGCTCCACGACTTATTTCGGCGAAGCGGCTTTTTCTTCGTGTGTCGGGATATCACCTTCCGGTGTGCCATACGCGCATTTTGAACCACGCATTTGCCATTTCTTTATGCACCCTTTGTGTGCCGAGCAGTGATTATTCTTTTGGGATATCGCCTTCGAAAGGAGGCGGAGTTTCCGCATCGGTGGAATCGCTCTCGGCAGAATCGCTCTCGGCTTTCGCACAGCTATCGCTCGCAGCTGCGGTGGCAGCGGCTTGACGGCGTTTTTCGGCTATTTCTTCAAGTTTTTCGGAGCGGCTCTTCCAGGGGCGCTTGCCGAAGATGGCTTCCACATCAGCCGGGAAGATAACTTCTTTTTCCATCAATGCATCCACCACTTTGTGGTGCTGCTCGGCGTGTTCGGAAATGAGTTTTTTGGCGCGGGCGTATTGCTCATTCACGATGCGAGAAATTTCTTCATCGATGAGGCGCGCGCGTTCGTCGCTATAGGGTCGCTCGCCAAGGGTGCCTTGCGGGTCGTAGTACGACACATTGGGCATCTTTTCGCTCATTCCATAATACATCACCATGCTGCGGGCTATGCGTGTGGCTTGTTGCATATCGTTGAGGGCACCGGTGCCGATGGTGCCGAGGAAGAGTTCTTCAGCGGCGCGCCCACCCATAAAGGTGCATATCTTGTCGAGAAACGCTTCTTTCTTCATGCCCACCCTATCTTCGGGCAGCAGCATATTCACACCTAAGGCTTGACCGCGCGGCACGATGGAAATCTTCACCAAGGGTTCCACATGCTCCAATAGCCAGATAGTGGTGGTGTGACCCGCTTCGTGCACCGCGGTTTCATACACGTCTTCGCGTGTCATGAGTAGCGATTTGTTTTCCAATCCCATCGTCACTTTATCGATGGCTTCGTTGAAGTCTTCAATGGTGACGGTGGATTTACCGGCGCGTGCGGCTATGATGGCGGCCTCGTTGCACACATTGGCAATTTCGGCACCGCTCATACCGGTGGTTTGTCGTGCCAAATCTGCCAAATTCACCGTTTCGTCTACCTTCACTTTCTTCAAGTGCACCTTAAAGATGGCTTCGCGGTCGAAGAGCGACGGCAGGCTGACGTGGATATGGCGGTCGAAGCGACCCGGACGCTTTAAGGCATCGTCGAGGATGTCTTCACGGTTGGTGGCAGCAAGCACCACCACGCCGGATGCGCCGTCGATGCCGTCCATTTCGGTAAGCAATTGATTGAGCGTTTGGTCGTGTTCGCTGTTATAGCCTAAATTGGAGCGCTTGGTGCCCACGGCGTCGATTTCGTCGATAAACACCACACACGGCGCCTTTTCTTTTGCCTCGGCAAAGAGTTCGCGCACGCGCGATGCGCCCACGCCCACATACATTTCCACAAATTCGGAACCGGAGCGCGAGAAAAATGGCACATGTGCTTCGCCTGCCACTGCCTTGGCGAGCATCGTTTTACCCGTTCCCGGAGGACCCACCAGCAGCGCGCCTTTCGGGATTCTACCGCCCAAATGGCTATATTTTTCGGGATGCTTCAAGAAGTCAACTATTTCTGTCACCTCCCGCTTGGCTTCTTCCATGCCTGCCACGTCGGCAAACTTGATGGTGCCCATTTCCATACTCTTGTCTTCCAATCCTTTTCGCACATTCACAACGGCCTGCTCAAAGTAGGAGAATTTCACGGTTTCTTCGTCTGCCACTGTGGCAGTGAAGGCGGCATCGTTGCACACTTTCGAGATGTCGGCACCACTTAAGCCGGATGTGATTTCCGCCAATTTGCTTAAGTCCACGTCGTCGGCGAGCTTCACGTCTTTCAGATAGAGTTGGAATATTTCCGCTCTTTCTTCCGTATCGGGTTGAGCCACATAGATATGGCGGTCGAGGCGTCCGGCGCGTAGCAGCGACTTGTCGAGGCGGTCTTGGTGGTTGCACACTGCCAACACTATCACGCCGCTATTGTTGCCCATACCGTCCATTTCGAGGAGCAACTGCGAGAGCGCGGGGGTGCGGCTTTGATTGGTGGCACCATATCTGTTGTCTACAGCTCCGATGGCCTCAATTTCGTCGATAAAGATGATGCAGGGCGATTTTTCGCGCGCTTCTTTAAAGAGGGCGTGCATACGCTCCACGGGGTTGTTGTATATGTTTGCCAAATCCGGTCCGGTGACGGAGATAAATGGCACATCGGCGCTATTTGCCATAGCCTTGGCAATGAGCGTCTTTCCCGTGCCCGACGGTCCGGAGAGCAACACACCGCGGGGTATTTTTGCACCCAAGCGGGTGTAGTAGTCGGGGCGCTTTAAGAAATCTACGATTTGCAAAATTTTGCCTTTCGATTTTTTCACGCCTGCCACATCGTCGAATGTCACATTATTGGCGAGTTTGGTGCCGAAATCCAATCCTTGGCGCACCTTTTCTATCCCTTGGAGCAGATGTTCTTGTTTCACCACATCCTCTCCCTTTGTAGCCGCCAAAATAGCGGCATCATTACACACATTGGCTATCTCGGCTGCGCTAAAGCCCGACGAACAGCGTGCCAATTCTTGCACATCCACGTTCGTATCGTCGTGGGCCACGCGATTGAGGTAGAGGTTGAAGAGCTCCACGCGGTCTTCCCTTTCGGGGAAACCTACGTATATCTGGCGGTCGAAGCGACCCGGACGTATGAGTGCCTTGTCGATGAGTTCCACTCGGTTGGTGGCAGCCATCACTATCACGCCGTTGTTGGTGCTGTAGCCGTCCATTTCCACAAGCAGTTGGTTGAGCGTGATTTCGCGCTCGCCATTGCGATTCTGACGGCTACCGATAGCATCTATTTCATCGATAAAGATAATGCACGGTGCCTTTTCTTTCGCATTGCGGAAGAGTTCGCGCACGCGACTCACGCCTGAACCCATAAATTCGCCCTGAAATTCCGAAGCACTGGTGGAGAAAAACGGCACATTGGCTTCGCCTGCCACGGCTTTGGCGAGCATGGTTTTACCCGATCCCGGAGGACCCACCAATAGCACGCCGCGCGGTATCACACCGCCAAGGCGGGTGAATTGCTCGGGATTATGCAAAAATTGGATAATCTCGCGCATTTCGCGCTTGGGGCGCTGCATGCCTGCCACATCTTCAAAGGTTACCGTGTCGGTCATGCGCGTGGGTTTGTCAAGCTGGCGTGTCACGCGGTCTATCGCTTCCACAAAGTCGGGGTGCTGCACCGCTTTCTTGCCTTTTCGCGCTGCATGAAGCGAGGCTTCGTTGCAAATATTGGCGATGTCGGCGCCCGACAATCCGGCTGTCATACGTGCCAATTTGTCTAAGTCTACACTGCCGTCAATCTTTACTTTCTTCAGATGCACTTGGAAGATGCCTATGCGGTCCGACAGCGAAGGATTGCCCATATAAATCTGACGGTCGAAGCGTCCTGCACGCAGCAATGCTTTGTCGAGCACATCGGCGCGGTTGGTGGCTGCAAGCACGATGATGCCGCTATTGTTGTCGAAGCCGTCCATCTCGGTAAGCAGCTGATTGAGCGTGTTTTCGCGCTCGTCGTTGTGAGAAAATTCGTTTTTCAAACTCCGTGCCTTGCCAATGGCATCTATTTCGTCGATAAAGATGATGCAGGGCGATTTTTCTTTTGCTTTTTCAAAAAGGTCGCGCACGCGTGAGGCGCCCACGCCCACAAACATCTCCACAAAGTCGCTTCCCGACATGGAGAAAAACGGCACATTGGCTTCGCCTGCCACTGCCTTGGCAAGCAGGGTCTTACCCGTTCCCGGAGGACCCACCAATAGCACGCCTTTGGGGATGGTGCCGCCTAAGTCGGTGTAGCGATTGGGGTGCTTGAGAAATTCCACCACTTCGCTCACTTCTTTCTTTTCGCGTTCCATTCCTGCCACATCGGCAAAGGTGATGTCTTTGTCTTTGTTTTTGTTGTAGAGTTTGGCGCGTGCTTTGCCTACGCTAAACACGCCGCCGCCGCCACCACCGCCCATTCGGCGCATCATGAAGATGAAGAAAAACACTAACAGCAA
Organism: bacterium; assembly: GCA_004559845.1. Taxonomy (GTDB): domain Bacteria; phylum Bacteroidota; class Bacteroidia; order Bacteroidales; family Muribaculaceae; genus Sodaliphilus. Next base: position 7,657 of record SFWW01000016.1, on the reverse strand, counting down.
AAATGGGGCAAACGACCAAAACATGGTGGAAAACGAACTATGGTTGTCGTATTCCACTTTGCCGTCAAACACGCCTGCCTTGCGCCATTGCTCCACACGTTCTTCAAATTTGTCCACATTTGGAATGGTGGTGGTAATCACCACCTTACCGCCTTCTGTGGGCTGATAATTCGGACCCGCCACTTGTGAGGCAAATGCCTTCAGCACTTCAGCCTCGGCTTCATTCTGATTGGAATGAACCACAATCCGGCTGATGGCTTTTTTCTGCACCCAACCATCAAATTCGGTCCATCCCACTTCTTTTTTTGCGGAATTGTCGCCGGTGTAATACACCGCCAGCAGCACCACTATCACTATGGCGTAGAGCCAGTAGATATTAAAGGAAAATCCACTGCCCTTCCCTTTATCGTTTTTGCCTAATAAACTCATTCAGGTGAGGAATTAATTGATTAATAGATGTCTTCTATTTCGTGAACCACAGCATCTGCCCAAAGTTCTTCCAAACGATAGCGCTCGCGGAATTCGGGCAAAAACACGTGCACATACACATCGCCGTAGTCAATCACTATCCACTGCGAATTTTGATAGCCGTCGTAGTTGAAGGGGCGTATGCCCAATTTTTGCTCCACATATTCACGCACACTATCCGCCACAGCATCCACCTGCATGGTGCTATTGCCGGTGCAAATCACAAAATCTTCTGTTGAAGCGCTTTCTATTTCGCTCATATCCACGTGCACAATTTGATGTGCTTTTTTCTCTTGGGCGCCTTCTATGATGGCTTGAATTAATGCTTTGTTATCTGTCATTGATCAATGAATAATTTTCAAATATTTATATAATGAGCAAAAAGCGTGCCAATGTGCCAATTTCGGCCTCGGCAGGAGGCTTTGCTTAAAGATTACAAAGTTACGCCAAATTGCTTGTAGTGAAAAATAAAAAAAGCAAAAAAAAGATAAGAGCACCCAGTTTTTTTTCGGCGAAGCCGACTTTTTTTCCGCGAAGCGGCTTTTTCTTCGGGAGGCGAGGGATGTGAGTGGGGTGCGAAGCAACCCACCGTGAGCAACGAATGGGGATACAATGGCGAAAACTCGTTTTCGGCTTTATCCCCATTCGCCGGCTCACGAAAGGGCTTCAGTCCTCACATCCCCGCCCCCGACTTTTTGTTCTCTTCCATCTCACTCAAACCACCATTCCACTCAACCCATTTGCCGGTCAATACAAACGATTGTTGAAAGAGCGGGGAGGAGAAAATGCGCCTGGATTTCACAATCCGGGCGCACATCGTTTTTGGAAATATAAATTATTTAGTATTAGTTTAAAGCCTTCAATTCAATGAATACTACTATCGCTCTCTGCCCAATGCAGCAGCATTGAGCGGAGTAAGTTGGTATAATATCACTTGACTAATATATTAAAGAGAAATACCTCATCTTATTCTATGTGAATCTTTTCTATTCTTCAACAACGGTGTGAGAAAACAATTGTTTGTTGCAAAATTACAAACTTTTATCTTACTGAAAAATAGGATTTTACATTTACCCCCCCCCCCGTTAATATTGATTAACAGTTTTTATCACCCATTAGCGGCAAATTCAAGGGGCTGTTCGCAAAAAATGAGCTTGGATTTCACAGCCCAAGCTCATTCAACTCAAATTTGGAAAATAATAATTATTTAGTATTACAGATCACTTCCGGGTCTATTTCTTATCTTTCGTTTCCCGACGTACGTGTTATTTCAGCACTTTTCGGGTGGCTGTTGTGCCGTCGGTGTAGGTGGTCACCACCACATTCACGCCTTTGTGGGCGGTGGCTGCGGGCACGCCGAGCACGTTGTAGTACACCACCTTTGCCACGGTTTTGGCGGCATCCACGTCGCTCACTTCGGTCTGCACATAGGGATCTCTCAAAATGGGGTGGGTCATCTTGTAGATGTATTCACCGGCGTTGAGCGCTTTTTGATTTTCGTACACGAGGAAGATGTCCACATCCACTTCGCCATCGAAGGCTTCACCTTCGGCGCAAATGCCGGCGAAATTGAGGTCGCCTTCTGCCTTATACCACGCTTTGCCTTTGCGCTTGGAGGTGGCTGACTGGCTGTAGCCCACTTCATAGGACTTGAAGCCCACTGCCTTGGGCACGAGGTGACCGTCAACGAAGGAGTACCAATCATACACGGCTTTGGCTCTGTTCGTTACGCTGGCGGGCATGGGGTGGTTGTAGCCTTGGAGCACATAGAAGTCGGAGAGATAGGTGTCGCCCTTTTTCACTGCCACAATAGCATTGAAATTGGTGGCGGCATGCACATCGGGCACCACGGTCACGAAAGAATCGAGCCCGTAGTTGAGTTTCTGCGGGTAGTAGAGATTCACATCGCTCTTTTGGTTGCAGAAAGTGGGCAGATTGTTTTGCTGCTCGGGATTGGGGAATTCCAAATCGGGAGCAAAGGTTTGTCCACTCACAGCGGTGGCAATCGATGCTCTAAAGTCTTCGGTGGGTGTGTAGAAAGAATAATACGGTCCCACATTCGACCAATCTTCTTCATCACCCACAACAGTTGGGTTGCCGGCATTGTATTGGGTGCTCACGCGAGTTGCCATACCGGCTTTCACGTCGTACACGGCGTAGATAATCAAGCCGCCGGCATCGTTGTCGGGGGTAACACGAACCGAGGGCATCTTGAATTGGATTTGGTGTGCGATGCCCGACACGGGGCTGTAGGTGAGCTTTTCGCTCAATGGCTGGTTGCTCGACGCATTGGTGTAAGCATAATACCAGCCTTTGAAGGTGTAGAGCGCATTGGCAGGCGCATTGATGGTGACTTGGAGACCTTCTTTCACGAGAGCCCATTCATCCGGACCCACTGAAATACCGGTGGAGAGCAAAGTGATATTACCCGCACCGCTGGTGGGCACACCCACCACTTTCACGCTGCGAACGGGTGAAGTGAAGCGATACACAGCGGTGGTGGTCGACGACACCACATTGGCATCGGCGGTGGCCATACAGTAAGAATTCACGCGTAGCACATATTCGGTGGATGCTTCAATAGGGTCGGCATCGTAGCCGAGAGCGGAGAGCACCTGTGCCCATGTGAATGTGGCGCTTTCAGCGGGCACGAAGTTGTGCGCCGCGGTGACGCTGAGCAGTTCGTTGCCCTTAAACAATTGGAAACCATAGTAGGTGGTCACCGAATTGTCGGCATCTTTTGCGTAGATGTCGGCAAGGGCTTCGTAGTTGTCGTGCGAGATGGTGATTTCGGGGCGCGAAGTGGCGTCGCTGTTGTCGAACAGACGCGTGTCGGGCGTAATCACCGGTGCGTTGATTTCTTGTTCTTCGGGCGTTACGGCATTCGGAATCAAGTCTTCCACGCGGAAGTTGAGATAGTATTGTGCCATCACCCAGTCGCCCCAGTGGCTTCCGTATGTGGTGGTTACATTATCTTTATGGCGCACTGCCAATGGATAGCCTTCATAGAGCATACCGATGGTGTGGTCTTTTTGCTCGGTGATGGAGCTGTACTGAGCCGACTCGTTGACGGCACCGATACCGGTATCGGCAGTGCCGCCGTTGGTATTGTCGTGGGGGTCGGAAAGGGTGAGCGAACGTGTCCATGCGATGGTGCCCGACGCAGCCTTGTTGGCATAGTAGAATGCGAGGCTGGTGCGGCAGTTGTCGCCGTTGTACACCATATCCTTGGGCACGGTGTGCATCAAATAGTCGCCATTCTTGGCGCTGTAAGTCATCATATCGCCATTACAGCCATTTGCCAAGGTCATGCCCGATTTGGGAGCATCGCTCACGGTGGCGGTGGTGCCGTCGTCGGAAAGGGTCACATATTTAAAGGCACGATAGCTGTCGGAGTAGAGATAACTGCGAATGGATAGCACGAAAGTGTTGTCAGCCACTTGGGCGAGGTGTGCTTCGTCGTAGTTGCCGGAGGTATGCTCCACATAGAGGATATTACCTTTGGCGTCTTTGAGGTTGGTCCACGTGTTGGTAGCGGGGTTGTAGGTCAACAAATACACGCGGTTTCGGCTTGCCGATGCCTTGGCGCCGGTATTCACGCCGGTGGAGGTGCGCAATGCTGCGATGGCTTTGCCTCCGAGGGCGCCGCCTTCTGCCACACAGATGGAACCCGGTGAGATGCACCCGCGAAGGTTGCCGAAGAGACTGTGGTCGAGGGTGTACTGCACCGTCCAGGTTTTACCGTTGTCGTAACTGCATTTCCACACCACATCGGTGGGCGTGCTGGTGGAGGCGTCACCACTCAAGCCGTAGCCATGGATGGCGGTGGCAATGAGGGTGCCGTTGGGGAATGCCGCAATGGCAGCATCGCCATAGCCCACATAGTCGGCGCAGTTGGTAGAACCTTCGCTCGAACCTTGGAAAATCACCACATAATCGCCCCAAGTGCGACCGTTGTCGGTGGAGCGGCGGAACACCACGTCGATATTGTTGGTGATATCGTGGATGTGTTCCTTGCGCGCATCGCTCAGTGCCACGAGCGATCCGTTGGCAGCCTTGGCAATGGCGGGAATGCGGTAATATTTGGAGTAGTCGATTGAGGAGGCATATTTGGTGTATTGCGGCGCATACAGAATTTTGTGCTTGGGTATGAGCACGCGGCCACCGCCTTCGCTCGAATAATTGTTCACCTTGGTCATGGTGTAGGTGGCGTCGCCATCCATCACACGATAAATGGTGCCGCCAAAGCGGGTGAAGTTGCGCCGCGATCCGCCAATGGCGGGCAGGTCGGCGAGTCCGTTCGTCAGTTCGCTTTCCATCTTCATATCTGCCACCAAATAGAGCAGATAGTCGCCTGCATCGAGGGCAAGATTAGAAGTGAACGTAGCCGTTTCGCCTGCTGCGGGAATATCTTCTGTGGAACCCAAAAGTATGGCGCCGAGGTTGTTGATGGGGTCGCGGTAGTCATACACATGGGCAAAAGTATTTTCGTAGGAGGCATACGAGCCGTCGGGGGTGTAGTCTTGGCCTTTGTCGCGCTCACGGGCATACACTTTGATGCGCTTGATAAACTTCGACGTGGCGCCGAACTTATCGTTGGCGTAGAGTTTGTAGATGAGCTGCGGTGCCGTGCCGGAGGTGAGGCGCACGGTGGCAGTGGCGAGCAGTTCGTTAGAATTGCCCAAACCGGCATATTCTGCGTTTTGTTCCACTTGGTTCACGGTCCACGAGGTGAGCTGCCCATGCTTGGTGGCATCGCCGCTATCATCGTAGGGGTCAATCACTGTAGCGGAAAGGGCTACAGTGCGGCTCAAACCGTCTTGACCGGTGATGGTGAGCGTGCCGCTATAGGTGCCTAAGGCTGCGGGATTGAATGTGATGGTCACGGTGGCACCATTGTTGGCATCTTCGGCTGAGATAGAAGTTTTATCGATAGAAAATCCCTCGCCTTCGAGGCTGAGCGAAAGAGCTTCGGTAAGTTGCGATCCCTTCACCGTAATGGTACCTGTGTAGGTTTGACCTTTTTCGGCATTGGAGAAAGTGAGGGCGGATTTGTCGGTGGATACAGTCGGCCCGGTCACCTCGTTCACTTTGTAGAATGTCCAATTGCAGTCGTCGCCTGGCGTATCCGTTTCGGTATAGGAGCAAGCATTGCCGGAACGGGTGAGATAAACTTTATTAGTTGTAAAAATACCGTAAGTGATATACAAACGAGTTCCATCGGCTGTATAATCCACATTAAAAGAAGTGGGAGACTCACTCCAAGAAAAAGAAAGAGAGGGTCGCCAATTAGAACCGGATTTGGTAATATTCGGCCCGTAGCCGTTTCCATTCTTTAGCGATACATTAGAGCTACTCTTCGTAACGGTAAACACATACGTGTTGGCATCGGAGTAGGTTTCAGCTGGTGTGGTGGTTTCGCCACCGGAGTAGCCCACATAGACACCTGTGTTTTGGTGGTACATCACCACCATGTCGCCGGTGCTGAGTTCAGCGGGGTTGACGGCTGCTCTCTTATCCACCACATAGGTAGCGGAATAGGCGGAGAACCCCAACCACGACATCATCATCACAAGAAGAAATCTCATTCTCCTTGTCGTGCTTGTTAGTTCAATAACTTTATTCATAACAATTCCTTTAACTATCTCACCTTGCCGGGGTAAGAAAAATTAATAATAAAAATTCCAAATTCGTGTCGACGTTTGTAGACCGACAATGTTTTTTCATATTTTAAATGGAATAATTATATCCTCATTTATCAAGAAATAATCATCTCACTATAAATAATCACATATATAATATTGTGTGGCATATTTTCCTCGTCATAGAAATAGACTTCTCATATTTGCCTCAATATTTGGGAACAAAATTAAGAAATAATCCTATTGATTACCACAAATTTAACTTTACCCCCCCCCATTGTTTAATATTTTTAATACTTGTTAACAGTCCAAATCGTGCCAAATAAAAATCCCCCATCCCACCACAGCAAAGCAATCAAAAAATGCCATCAAAGGGACGGTTCTTCTTTTGATGGCACTTTTACGCCCGCCGGTAGGGACATGCCTCCGGCATGTAATGGGTGAGAAAACGCTAATCCGCAGCCAATTACAATCCCACCATGGCACCATAAAACAAATCCTCGATTCACCGGTATCCACCCATCACATGCCAAAGGCATGTCCCTACCGCGCTGTTACTCAACCTTATAGACTCTTCCTTCCCTTCAGGGCCGGGGTAGACAGAAAAGCATCCGCCGGGATGATGGCGGATGCTTGATGGGGTGTGCCCTACCCTTTCGGGGGAAGGCTTATTTATCGGCTGCGATGGCATTGAGCAGTGCCACGGTGAAGTCCCAACCCTTTTGCACGGCGGGGATGTGGCAGCGTTCGCGCGGTGAGTGCACGTCTTTCAATGTGGGTCCGTAGGAAATCATTTCCATATCCGGACGCACTTTCAAGAACAAGCCACATTCCAAACCGGCATGGATGGCTTCCACTTTGGGTTCCACGCCATAGAGCGCTTTCCATTGGCTAACAGCCAATTTGAGCAGTTCGCTTTCTGCATTGGGTGCCCATCCTTGGTAACTGCCTTCGCTTTTCACTTCCTTTGCACCGGCAAGGGTGAAGAGGGCTTCAATTTGCAATGCAAGTTCGTCTTTTGAGCTTTCGGTGGATGAGCGGCTGAAGAATTCAAGATAAATGTCGGATGCGTTGGTTTTCACGCTGGCAAAGTTGGTGGAGGATGCTGAGCGGCAAAGCAAGCTGCCACAAGGCGCTTAGCTGTGCAGGCGTCAATCACGGTTGCGGGTGCGTCTACGCTTTCGATAGTGATTTCGGCATGAGGCTCGGGACGCTTGTATTCAAATTTAATGTCGGCGGCAAGGGTATTCACCACGGTTGCCAAAGTTTCTTTATCTTCCGGTTTCACACCTATCACTGCCACAGCGTCGCGTGCGATAGCATTGTGGAGGTTGCCGGCATTCAAACTTGCCAAGCGATATTCAATCTTGCTGCCGAGCACGTAGAGGATGCGTGCTATTTGCTTGGTGGCGCTTGCCAAACCTTTGTGAATGTCGCAGCCGGAGTGGCCACCCATCAGTTTGCCCACCTTCACGGCAAAGTACACCAAATCGGCGGGAGCGGCTTCGGGCTTGTAGTCGAAGGTAACGGGGGTCACCACACCACCG
>SFWW01000116.1 GCA_004559845.1 bacterium | reverse complement strand
CTATCGCCGTCATTTTTTTCCAAAAAAACGCCCTTTGCCCTCAAAAATCCCCCAAAAACACGTATATTTTCAGTGCTTTCAAAATATTGCGCCCCTACAGGTGGGTGTTGCTTTGCCGGGGATTTTGCCGGGGCGGGGGCGGGCGACGGTTGGGGTTATGGGGTTACTTTTTGGCCTTGGTGGATGTAGATGCCGGGGGGGAGGTCGGAGAGGGAGGATGCATTTTGCTTTACGAGGCGGCCGTCGATGGTGTACACGTTGGTGTCGGCGGGCCGGGGTGTGGCGGTGATATCGTCTACTGTGCTGAGCACTTCTTCTTTGATGGCGGCGAAATTTTTCCAAATGGGGGCTGCTTGGTAGCGTGCCAGTGAGCCTTTTGGCACATAGAGCGTGCAGTGGCTTGCCACTTCTTCCCACATCTTGCTGTTGAGTTCGGAAAATACGGTGGGCTCTGTGGCTCGGCAATGCACTTCCGTCAAATTATCGCAATGTGCAATAGCGGTGATTTCATAATTTTCAACCGAGGCGGGAATCACCAGAGAAGTGATGGAAGGATTATAGAAGATAGCGCAGTTTGCAATTTCTTTCACTCCATCCGGTATGACGCATTTTTCCACATTGTGTGCAACAAACACCAGCTTTTTGCTGTCGGTATTCACCAAATTGCCATTGGCAAAGGTGAAATGTGTGTTTGCCGGGTCAATATTGATGTTGGAGAGGGCATCGCAGGCGATGAAAGCGCCACCTTCGATAGCATCAACGGATTCGTCGATATTCAGTGTGGTCAATTTTTGGCACAGTTCAAATGCAGAGGAATGGATGGTTTTCAGTCCGCTCGAGGTGGTGAAACGCTCAAGTTTTGAACAGTTGGCAAAACTTCCGTAACCCAGTTCCTGCACCGAAGCCGACAGTTTGACCTCGGTAAGCGACTTGCAATAGCGGAAAGCCTCGTCGCCAATGGTGGTCAATCCTTCGGGGAAGGTGATAGCGGAGAGCGAATCATTCCAAATAAATGCACCCTCGCCAATGGTGGTTACATTTTTGCCCAGCACCAGCGAAGTGATGCCGCTATTGTGAAACGAGTAGCGTCCGATGGCAGTGACAGCGCAGTGGTTGACCGCTTCAGGCACAGAGAGGGCGCCCAAATTCACATAGTTGTCGCTACGTTCGTAGTAGCACTTAGAGAATTCGGAGGGATATGTAGAGGCGCAGGCCGGTGCACCCGTACGAATCAACGGTTCAATAGCAAAGGTGGTGGAAGCTGTGCCCGCCGATTCATTTGTTTCGAAGTGTAAGCCCTCGCTCAGCACTTCGCCTGCACTCATAGCCAAGCAGCAAAAAGTCAACATACAGCTGCCCAAAAAATATTTAATGTGATTTTTCATAAAGCCAAAATGTTTAAAATAAGAGAATCATATTATGTGGATGCAAATATAAAAAAAAGGGGAGGAAAACAATAAATTCGTGAAATATTTTTCATTTGTATTGCGGCTCTTTCATTTAAAGATGAAAATACGGCTTTGGCAAGATAGTGTGGGTGCTTGCTTTTGTGGCGGATAGACGCTATAGACGCTATAGACGCTATAGATGCTATAGATGCTATAGATGCTATAGTGGCTATGGGGGCTATGGAGTTGTGGGGGAAATGCTGTTTTTTAGGGAAAAAGGGTGAAATTGTGATTTGTTTTCCTTAAATTTGCGGTTTGAAAATATATATTTGATTTATTACAGAGGATATGAAAGTATTTCAGCATGTGAGCGATATTGGCGATTTGCGCGCCGCTGTGGCAGAGGCCCTTGAAGTGAAGCGGAATAGGTTTGCCTATAAAAGTTTGGGCGAAAACAAAACGCTGTTGATGGTGTTTTTTAATTCGAGTTTGCGTACACGATTGAGCACACAGAAGGCCGCTATGAATTTGGGCATGAACGTGATAGTGCTTGATGTGAACCAAGGCGCATGGAAATTGGAAACCGAGCGTGGAGTGGTGATGGACGGCGACAAGAGCGAGCACCTGTTGGAAGCCATCCCGGTGATGGGCAGTTATTGCGACGTGATAGGCGTTCGGTCGTTTGCCCAATTCCAAAATAAGCGCGCCGACTACGAAGAACGCATTTTCAATCAGTTTGTGAAATATTCGGGTCGCCCGGTGTTTGCGATGGAAACCGCCACTGTTCACCCTTTGCAAGCGTTTGCCGACCTCATCACCATAGAAGAGTTTAAAGAAGTGAAGCGCCCCAAGGTGGTACTCACGTGGGCACCCCATCCGAAAGCGCTGCCACAAGCGGTGCCCAATTCGTTTGCCGAATGGATGTGCGCCACCGACTACGATTTTGTGATAGCTCACCCCGAGGGCTATGAGCTCGACGAGCAATTCACCCACGGCGCCACCATCACCCACAACCAAGACGAAGCGCTCCGGGATGCCGACTTTGTGTATGCCAAAAACTGGTCGTGCTATCGCGACCCCAACTATGGCAAAATCATGAGCAAAGATATGAATTGGACCATCACCGCTGAAAAAATGGCGCTCACACGCAATGGCAGGTTTATGCACTGCTTGCCCGTGCGCCGCAATATGATTGTGAGCGACGAGGTGATTGAGAGCGAGCGCTCCATCGTGATACCCGAAGCCGCCAACCGCGAAATTTCGTGCCAAGTGGTGCTCAAGCGCATCCTTGAGAAGCTATAGTTTGAGAAGGGGGGGGGAGTCAGAAGGTCTTTTTAAGAAGTTAAGAAGTTAAGAAGTTAAGAAGTTAAGACGAATGTCTTTTTGATTCCAACCACTAAATGGCTAAAGGCTATTTAAGAAGTTAAGAAGTTAAGACGAATGTCTTTTTGATTCCAACCACTAAATAGCTAAAGACTAAAGGCTATTCAAGAAGTTAAGAAGTTAAGACATTTGAAGATTTTATGACGGAGATATCATAATTATTATTACTTTTTTGAATTATGGAGCGCAACACTATTGATTTTCTTGAAGGGCATCAAAGCGAGTCACCATCTACTTGGCGAGATGATGCAGAATGGAGGCGCAGAAATTGGTCTTGGCTTCGCCATTCTCAAAGAATTGCCGTGAAAGTCTTACTTTTAATGAAAGAAAAAGGACTCACTCAAGCAGCCCTTGCCCGCCGTATGAACTGCACCCAACAATATGTATCAAAAATATTGAAGGGGAAGGAAAATATGTCGCTCGATATTATCTGTAGATTGGAAAATGCTTTGGAAATCAACATTATTGCTGACGAACCAACAGCAAATCATTTGGTGGCAGATAATGAAGTGCCCTATTCAAAAACAGGCGAATAACTCTTGCGATTGTAGAATCTTTTAGAACCGATTGTTGGGTTGTAACCATCCCCCTTTCTAAAAAAAATCTATTTTGATGATGAACAAAAGTATATTTATTGAGGCAAAGCAGGCTTCTCGGCAGCTCAATTTGCTCACAGAAGAAAAAATTAATGCGGTGCTGCTGCATTTAGCGGCTGCCACAGAGGCGGCAGAGGCAGAGATTTTGGCAGCGAATGCGCACGACCTTGCCCAAATGGACCCCGCCGACCCCTCCTACGACCGGCTGCGCCTCACATCGAGTCGCATTCGAGAGATAGCCGAAGCCATACGCAGTGTGGCGGCGCTGCCATCGCCATTAGGCAAAACGCTTGCCCAATGGACCCGCCCCAATGGGATGACCATCCGCAAAGTGAGTGTGCCCTTCGGGGTGATTGGTGTGGTGTATGAGGCACGGCCAAACGTCACCTTCGACGTGTTTTCGCTCTGCTTTAAAGCCGGCAGTGCGGTGGTGATGAAAGGCGGTCACGAAGCGCAACACAGCAACGAAGCCATAGCCCGAGTGATACACGGCGTGCTTCGCGCAGAGGGCGTGGCAGAGGCGGTAGCCACACTGCTGCCGGTGGACCGCGCCTACACCTCAGCGCTGCTCCAAGCAGTGGACGAAGTGGACTTGATTATCCCGCGCGGCGGCAAAGGGCTCATCGACTTTGTGCGCAAAAATTCCGCCGTGCCGGTGATAGAAACGGGTGCCGGACTGTGTCACACCTATTTCCACGCCACAGGCGATTTGGAAAAGGGAAAACGCATCGTGCTCAATGCCAAAACGCGGCGCGTGAGTGTGTGCAACGCGCTCGACTGCTTGCTCATTCACCAATCGCGCCTGCGTGATTTGCCCGCATTGGTAGAGCCCTTAGCGCAACAAAATGTGGAAATCTATGCCGACAGCGAGGCGTATGCCGCCTTGCAAGGGAAATACCCGCTGCTC
>SFWW01000115.1 GCA_004559845.1 bacterium | reverse complement strand
CCCAGGGATAGGACCCGGTTAGTCAACCCCACTCAGACTAAGAGTCAACCACTATACGTTAAACTAACAAACCGAGTCAACCTCTTTCAGGAACGGACAAGGGGGATTATTTGGGTGGGGAATTGCGGTTTAATTTGTATGTTTGGGAGTTTAATTTGTATCTTTGTGGGTAATTTGATTTTGGGGGCGGCTTTTGGGCCGGCTTTTGTTGGCGGCTTGGCTTGGAGCGGCGCTCTCTTATATTTTTGTTTTTTCAATTTTTTTGCTATGAAATTTGCTGAAAAATGTAATTCGTTATTTGATGCCACTGTGGAGCTCTATCATCGCTACGATGATGTGGATGCTCGTGTGGAGAACCCCTATGAGCCGGGGAGTATTGAGGCTGATTTATTTACCAAAAACTGGATTGATACGGTGCAATGGCACCTTGAGGATATTATTCGCGACCCGGATATCAACCCCGTGGATGCGTTGGCACTGAAGCGTAGAATCGATAAGTCGAACCAAGACCGTACCGATTTGGTGGAGGAAATCGATACGTATTTCCGCGAAAAATTTGCTGATGTGCAGGTGCGCGAAGATGCTACTATCAACACCGAGAGTCCGGCGTGGGCGGTGGACCGTTTGTCGATTTTGGCGCTGAAAATCTACCATATGCAAGAGCAGGCTTCTCGCCAAGATGTGGATGCGGCGCATGTGGAGCGGTGCCAAGGCAAACTTGCCGTGCTGCTGGAGCAGCGCGCCGACCTTACGGCTGCCATCGACCAATTGCTTGATGATATTGCTGCCGGCAGGAAGTATATGAAAGTGTATCGCCAAATGAAGCTCTACAACGACCCAGCCACCAATCCGGTGCTCTATGGCAAAAAATAAGACGAAGGAAAGCACCGTGCTCATCACCCGGTTTTCCGCCCTTGGCGATGTGGTGATTAGTGTGCCGGTGGTCTACGATGTGTGCCTCGCTCACCCGGATGTGCAATTTGTGATGCTCACTCGCCCGTGGCCTGCTCAAACCTTGCTTCAGCGCCCTACCAATCTCACGGTGGAGGCGGTGGATTTGGCGCAATATAAAGGTATTGGGGGGATGCGTCGGTTGGCGAGCGAATTGCGTAGGCGGTATGCATTCACCCACATGGTGGATTTGCACAGTGTGATGCGCACGTGGTGCATTGGCTTATTTATGCGCTTGCATGGCGTGAAGGTGGCGCGTATAGATAAAGGTCGGCGAGAAAAGCGGCAATTGGTGAAAGGCAAAATCCATCGGCAGCTCACCCCCTCTATGGAGCGGTATCGGCGAGTGTTTGAGGCGCTTGGTTTTTCTGCCGAAGCCCAATTCAGCGGCTATGCACCGATTGATGCCACCCCCATTGTGGCTGCAAAGCAGCCCGGCGAGCGATGGGTGGCTGTGGCGCCATTTTCGCAGCACCGCGGCAAGGAGTATCCCCTATCGCTGATGGAAAAAGTGGTGGCGCAACTGACGGAAATGGAAGGCGTCGGCGTGCTGCTTTTCGGCGGTGGAGAAAAAGAGAAACAAGCCCTCCACCCCTTCACGCAAAAATTTGAGCACACCATCTCCGTGGCAGAAATTCCGCACAGCTTTGCCGACGAACTGGCGCTGATGCAACAATGCGACGTGATGCTATCGATGGATTCCGCCAACATGCACCTTGCCTCGGTGGTGAATTTGCCCGTGGTGAGTGTGTGGGGTGCCACCCATCCCTACTGTGGCTTTATGGGTTGGCGTCAAAGCGAAGCTAATGCCGTGCAATTGGATTTGCCCTGCCGCCCTTGCTCAGTGTTTGGCAATCGTGCGTGCCGCTTTGGCGACTATCGCTGCCTCACCGGCATCTCGCCCGAATCGATTGTGAATCAAATTAAAAAAATCATCTATGGCTAAAAAAATACTCATCACAGGAGCCGGCGGATTTATCGGCGGATTTATCGTGGAAGAAGCGCTGCGACGCGGCTACGAAACTTGGGCCGCCGTACGCAAAACCACCAACCGCGAATTTTTGCAAGATTCGCGCATCCACTTCATAGAACTCGACTTTACCGACGGGCAAGCGCTCAAAGCAGCGCTTCAGCAAGCCATTGCAGAAAGCGGCGGCAAATGGCACTATGTGGTGCACAACCTTGGAGCCACCAAAGCCGCCAACTATATCGACTTTGAGCGCATCAACTATGGCTATATGCGCTTGCTGGTAGACACCCTCAAAGCCATCGACGCCGTGCCCGAGGTGTTTTTGCTCATGAGCAGCCTCAGTGTGATGGGAGAAGGCGACGACAAGACCTACCGTCCCTTCAAAATCACCGACGACCCTGTGCCCAACACCCGCTACGGCATGTCGAAAGCCAAAGCCGAAACCTATTTGAAAATGGTGACCGACTTTCCCTACACCATTTTTCGATGCACCGGCGTGTATGGCCCGCACGAACGCGACTACTTCTTAATGATGAAATCGATAGCACGCGGATTCGACTTCAGCGTAGGCTTCCGCCGGCAAATGCTCACCTTCATTTATGTGAAAGACCTTGCCACCGCCGTGATGCAAGCCCTCGAAGCCGGACCCAAGTACCGCCCCTATTTCATCAGCGAGCCCCAAGGCTACACGCAAAAAGAATTCCGCAAAATCGTGTGCAAAGAGTTGAACAAAAAATTCGTACTCCCCATCACCTGCCCCATTTGGCTCGTGCAAATGGTGTGCGTGTTTTGCACCATCTACACCAAATTCACCGGCAAAGCCACCACCCTCAACGTAGACAAATTCCGCATCCTCAAGCAGCGAAACTGGCTCTGCGACACCTCCGAGACGCAGCGCGACCTCGGCTTCACCCCCAAATATTCGCTCCAGAGCGGCATTGAAGAAGCCATCGCCTGGTATAAAGAAGCCGGGTGGCTGTAAGCGAAAGCCGAGGGACTGCGCATCTACCGGTTGTTGCGATTCGCCCGGTGGTGTTTTGGTCCCTACAATAATCGTGTTTTGGTGCAAAAAGTGGCTGAAATATTTGGATAAATCAATGAAAAGCTGTATTTTTACACCTATCAAATATATTCACTGCCCTAAGACAGCAAATACTGGACACGCTTTGGAAGTGGGAAAAACACGGAAAACGGACAGTCAGCACTCTTGATGGAGGGCATCAGGCGGCTGGGTATAATCAAAATCAATAACCCTAAAAAACAAACCAGCACATGAGAATCATCATCATTGGCGGCGTGGCTGGAGGCGCTACGGCAGCAGCACGCATAAGAAGACTGACAGAAGAGGCAGAGATTCTTCTGATAGAGAAAGGAAAGTACATCTCCTACGCCAACTGCGGACTTCCGTACTACATAGGCGGCATCATAGAGGAACGTGGGAAACTCTTCGTCCAGACCCCCGAAGCATTCGGCAGGAGGTTCCACATAGACGTGAGGACAGAGAGCGAGGTGACAAAGATAGACACGACGAAGAAGACGGTGACGGTAAGCACGGCTGACGGACGGGATTATACAGAGACCTACGACAAACTGCTGCTCTCGCCCGGAGCCTCCCCCGTCGTTCCACCTCTGCCCGGCATCAACAGCGAGGGCATCTTCACGCTCCGCAACGTCAGCGATACGGACAGGATAAAGGCATTCCTGGACGGAGGAAAGGTACACAGGGCCGTCATCGTGGGAGGCGGCTTCATAGGACTGGAGATGGCAGAGAACCTGAAACATGCGGGACTGGACGTGGCTGTCGTGGAAATGGCCAACCAGGTCATGGGGCCCATCGACTACTCCATGGCCGCACTCGTCCATGAGCATCTTCAGGAGAAGGGCGTGAAACTCTATCTGGAACAGGCCGTGGAGAGTTTCTCACGGGAGAACGGCTCGCTGACCGTTCATTTCAAGTCGGGCATCTCGCTGGAAACGGACATGGTACTGCTGAGCATAGGCGTAAGGGCAGAAACGCGGCTGGCACAGGAAGCTGGACTCCGGCTGGGCGAGATGAGAGGGATATGGGTCAACGAATACCTGCAGACCTCCGAGGAGGACGTATATGCCGTGGGCGATGCCATCGAGTTTTCCCACCCTATCACCGGCAAGCCCTGGCTCAACTTCCTGGCTGGTCCGGCCAACCGCCAAGCACGCATCGTGGCCGACAACATAGTCATGGGAAACAGCGTGAGGTACGAGGGCAGATGGGCATGCCCTACCTCTCCGCCACCATACACCAGGGTTCACATGCCGGCTACTACCCCGGAAGCCTGCAGATGAGCCTGAAGGTCACCTTCTCACCAGAAGACGGCCGCCTGTACGGAGCACAGATTGTGGGTTACGATGGAGTAGATACGCGCATTGACCAGTTGGCTCTGGCCATCAAGCAGGAAGGCACGATAGAGCAGCTCACACGCCTCGAACATGCCTATGCACCGCCATTCTCCTCGGCCAAGGACCCCGTGGCCATTGCCGGTTACGTGGCAGGCAACATTCTTTCAGGAAAAATGAAGCCCCTCTACTGGCGCGACATTCAGCATGCGGAGCGGGAGAATGCCATACTTATTGACGTACGTACGCCCGATGAGTTTGCCCTGGGCACCCTCCCCGGTGCAAGGAACATTCCCCTGGATGACCTCCGGGAGAGGATGCAGGAGATACCTACAGACCGTCCCTTGTGGCTGTTCTGCGGCGTGGGGCTGAGGGGCTACCTGGCCTCCAACATACTGAA
>SFWW01000015.1 GCA_004559845.1 bacterium | reverse complement strand
CAGCGGCAAGGGGCAGAGCCCCGTCGAGCGTCCACACTCAACGACATCTTCAACCCCAAACCACATTTCCACTGCAAACATAGTAACTTTTGGTTTGTTTTGGTCAGTGTTAACCGAATTATTCTTTACAGCCACTTATTGCCATCACACAAACTCACAAATAATTTCACGAGAAAAGCACAGCGACCGAAAGAACCGTCCCTTTGGTTGGTGATGGGTGGATTTTTGGGGATTTTTTGGGAGATTAATAAAAAAGTGATAACTTTGCGGTATTGAAAACTTTTGCATAGGGTTTCTGCGCCTCAAGGTGCAGAATTAAAAGGGAATCAGGTGCGAATCCTGAACAGTACCCGCTGCTGTAAGTCCCACACTAAATCCGACGCATCGGCTCACACATTGCCACTGGTTGTATCTCTCTTACAAAGGCTACATCACATTATCCGGGAAGGCGTGAGCACGATGGGGACGAGTCAGAAGACCTGCCCACATTGCAAGCCTACAGCTGCCGAGAGGCATCAACGCCCCTATTCGGCGCAGAGCAAGGTTCACGTGGCATTTGAACCGTAGTGCAAACATTACATAATAGAATGTGATGATGTGGTGTAGCTTATTTCCACCATTTATTGCTTTTTTATCAGCACTTCCGCTAAAATGCTATCGTTGTGCCCCATCGCTCGCTGATGTGGCTGTGGCTTCTGTTTTCACCGACCTCGGTGAAGCTGGTGCCCCATGAATGGCTATGCCCCGATGGTCTCATTAATTTAGGATTATATATTTCTTAATATTAATTTTTTATGAGACGTTTTTTTAATTTTCAACTGATTTGTGTTCTGACCATGATGCTGCTTGGCGGCGTTGTGGCTCCCACTGCTCAGGCTGAAGGCAAGAGGAAGGCGTGGAGCGCTGCCGATGGCGCTTTCTACCTAAGGACTTCCGACGGTCTTGAGACCTACGAAGTGGACGGAACCATCACCTTCAAAGCAGTGGCAGATGGCAAGACCATCCCAACCTATCGCGACTGCGGCGTGGTGTTCGCACCAAAGAATGAAGGCGACAAGATTCAAATCACAGTGAACAGTGTGGACCTCAGCGGTCCGAACTATCTGCTGATGTACGATGGCGCGATTGAGAAAATCGGCTCTGGCGCATCATCTGATGGCAAACAATCGAGTTACCTGCCAAGCGGCTGGGTGAAGAAGTATGTGACCGGCACCGACGGCGACACCTACACCTCTACCGCCGAAGACGGCAAAATCTCGTTTGGTTTCCACAGCACCAGTTCGAGCTCCAACACGGGCTTCAACATCACCGTCACCGCTCTCCCTTCAAAGGACATGGAATTGAAGGGCGTGAGCCTCGCAAGCAATGAGGCTGCCGTGTACCGCGGTGCGAAAAACCAGATGCTCATGACGCTCGACGTGCTTACCGAAGGCGGTAAGAACGCGTTCAACGTTGATGAACTGAAAATTGCTACCAGCGCACTCAGCGGCACCAACCAGGTGAGCAACGTGCGCCTCTACAATGGCACAAAAATCACCGCCGATGGCGCTTTGGCTACTGCCCCAGCACTTGGCGATGAACTCGTGGCCACTAATGTGGCATTGAAGAGCGGCCACAACATCTTCTCGGTTGTAGCCGACATTCTCCCCGATGCAAAGGGATCCATTCCCGGCATCAGCGTGACCAGTATCAAAGTGAACGGTGCTGCGCAAACGCTCGAAAACAGCACCTCGGCACCTGTGGCTGTGAGCAACGACATTCTGATGACCACAGACCCTACCACTTTCACCATTAGCGACGATGCCAACTTCTACGACGATGGTGGCAAAGACGGTAAAATCTCTGAAAAGTTCAACGGCACCATCACTTTCGTGCCTGCCACAGCAGGACAGAAGATTAAAGTGGATTTCTCGAAACTCGCTATCTTCAACACCTCATCTGTGGGCTATAACGATGTATTCAAGTTCTACAACGGCCGCACAGCCGACGACACCAACCTCATCACCACCCTCTTGAAGGAGGCTAAAGTGGTGAAATCTTCAGCCGACGACGGCTCGATGACCATCACCCTGAGCAGCACCACTGGCGTGCCAGCCGACGGTTGGGAAGCTGTGGTATCGCAATTCCTGCCAGGCAACATGGTATTCAAGAGCGTGAGCGCAACTGCCGCAAGCACCGAAACTGTGGCTGCGGGCGACAAGAATGTGCAAATGCTTATCGTTGACGTGCTGACCGACAACCAAAGCAACCCTCTATCGGTAACCAACTTCAACCTCACTTCAAGCGATGTGAAAAACATTGAGAAGGTGAGCGTTTACAGCCTTGGCGACAACACCGAATTTAAGACCTCTGCCCCATTTGGCGAAGCCACAGTGGAAAGCGGCAACATTGCCGTGAACGGCAACCTCAACTTGACTGAAGGCCACAACTACTTTGCAGTGGTGGCACAAGTGAAGCCCGACGCAAAGAATGGCGAAACCATCGCTTTGAGCCTTGCTGGCGCAACTGTGGCTGGCGAGAGCAAAACCGTGGCTGAGAATGTGGCTCAACGCACCATCGCTAACGTGTGCCGCGCCACTAAGGGCAGCCACAGCCACATCATCTACGACACTTGGAAGTTCAGCGACACCAAATCGACCATCTACCCTTCAAAATACGAAGCAGAGAATGCCGACTACATCGTGACTTTCACCCCTGCCGAAGAAGGCACAGTGGCTCAACTCGATTTCAGCAAATTCGACATTTACTACAGTTCAAGCAGTTACGGTGTGAAAGCCGTATTTGAGGTTTACAGCGGCACCAGAACTGCTGCCGAAAACCTGCTCTGGAAACTCGACGACGCCAAGAACTCCGACAAGGGTCCTGGCAAGACTCTCCGCTCTACAGCAGCCGATGGATCAATCACCATCAAGTTCAACCCCAACACAATGACCAGCGGCTACACCGGCACCGGTTGGGAGGCCACCGTGGCTCCTTTCAAGAATCACAACATGACCATCGACAAGGTGACAGTGAACCAAACAAGCACAGACATCGTGCCTGTGGGCTCTGCCGACGCTGGTATCATCGACTTTGAAGTGACCACCTCTGGCACTCTCACCAAATCGACCATGAGCGAGATCAACCTCGACCTCAAGGGCTGCGAACAAGCAGTGAGCAAGGTGAGCGTGTATTACAACACCGAAAACGACGCCGCCACCGCTGTGGCATTTGGCACTGTTGAAAATCCTGCCGCCACTGCTACCGTGAGCGGCGAACGCGAACTGGTGGAAGGCGCTAACTACTTCTGGGTAAGATACGACGTGAAAAACGATGCCACATCGGGCACCCTGCTCGACGCGAAACTCGTGAGCCTCAAAACTACCGACGGCAACACCTTGGCAGTGACCGACGGCGACCCTGAAGGCGCACGCGAGGCAAAAAACATCGTGAACATGGCTCCTGACACCACCGTTATCACCGTTATGAACCCAACCATGTTCTACGACGATGGTGGCAAGGACAACCCTGTGACCGTGAAGTTCAAGGGCGTGACCATCTTCAAACCCGGCAAGGAAAATTGCGCTATCAAGATTGAACCTATCAAGTTCTCTACTGGTAGCGGTAAATTCTACATCTACAATGGCGAGGGCGTTGACGCTGACAATCTCGTAGGCTCATACAACTATGTTGGCGCACCTCCAACCTACATCTCTAAGGCTGCCGACGGTGCTTTGACCATCAAGTTCGACGGTCCTACATCCACCTACACCAAGTACGATGGCTTTGAAATACAAGTTTCACTCCACGAGCTTACACCATTCGTGGTCGATGGCATCGAGGCTTCTGCTCCACGCACCGACGACGTGACACGCGGCGCAAGCAACGCTCCAATGCAGAAGATAGCTGTGAACGTGGGTGGCGACCGTGGCACACTCAAGCTCAACAATATCTCGTTTAAGGCTGATGGCACCACCAACGTGGCCGACATCACCACCGCACGCCTCTACTACACTGGCACTGCCAACGCATTCAGCACCGACAACTGCATTGCTACGCTCAACAGCGTTTCGGCTACCGAAGCCAACGTATTCACAGCCGCAAGCGATGTGGAAATCACCGATTTCGGCACATACTACTTCTGGATTGCCTACGACATCGCCGCTGAAGCACAAGCAGGCAACAAAGTGGCGGCACAAGCCACAAGCGTGAATGTGGACGCCAACAGCGTGGCAACCACTGGCAACGCCACTACCCGCACCATCAAGGCAGGTATGAAGGGCGTTTACACCATCGGTGCTTCTGAGGGTGCAAACTATCCTACCATCGCCGCCGCAACCGAGGCACTGAAGGCCAACGGTGTGGAAGGTGCTGTGACCATGCAAATCGAAAACGGCACCTACAACGAGAATGTGCGCATCACCAAAATTGATGGCACAAGCGAAACCAACACCATCACATTTGAAGGCAAGAGCGGCAACCGCGCCGATGTCACTATCGTAGGTGGCGGTTACAGCGAGCCTGCCTACGGCAGCCACAAGGAAGGTTTGTTCTATATCGACAGCACTTCTTATGTGACCGTTAAAAACCTCTCTATCGTGCCTTGCACTCAAACTTACCCAAGCGCTATCCACATCTACAACCAAAGCCGCCACGTGACCATCGACAATGTGTATGTGAAGGCCGACCTTGTGACCTCTGGATACAGCGGCATGTACTTGGTGCAAACCGAGTCAAAGGACGAAGAGGGCAAGAACAACGACTACCTCACCGTATCGAACTGTGAGTTCTACGGTGGCTACATGGCTCTCCGCATTGGCGGCACCTCTTATGTGAAACTCACTCACGAAAAGGGTGCTAAGGTGATTAATAACATCATCAACGAGCCTGGCAGCAAGGGCATCTACTTCGCCGACGAAAACGACGGCACCATCGAGGGCAACACTATCTTCCAAAGCACATCAGCCCGCACCAGTTACTGGGGTATGGACTTGATGCGTGTGCGTGGCAATATGGTGATTCGCAACAATAAGATTACCAACACCCACAGCTATTACAGTGGCGGTATCTATCTCCGCACCACTTGCTACGGTAATGAAGATCAGCCAATCCTCGTTTACAACAACAGCATCAATATCACAAACTCTCCTTCAGCAAGTTCGTCGGGTATTCAACTCACTGCCGACAACAAGAACATTCACGTTTACTACAACACAGTGCGTATCGGCGGCACAAACGGCTACTGCTACTACACTGCACGCGTGAGCAGCGATGAGGCATACACCAATATCGTGCTGAAGAACAACTTGCTCCAAAACACCACCGCCGGTCCTACAATGTTTATCTACAACGAAGACTATGCGAAGCGTGTGAAATTCAGCCACAACGCTATGCTTGGTGGCGAAGGCAAGATTATGAAAGATGCCGACATCGAGGCATTTAACACCCTCATTGGCGACCAAACCAACTTCGTGGAAGCCGCCAACTTCGTGAGCGAAACCGACCTCCAACTCTTGAGTGCAGGCAACCTTTGCGCTGGCGCTCCAATCGAAGGCATCACCACCGACATCAAGGGCGCACCCCGCAATGCCGTGACTCCAACTATCGGTGCCTACGAATACAAGGACATCGAGGTGGTGACTCCTGAAATCGCCGAGGGCTACCCAATGGTGACTAACATCGGCGAGACCACAGCTACCGTTAAAACCAAGTGGAACGTGAGCGGTAAGCTCTACACTAAGGTTGAAAAGGTGGTGGCACAAAGCGAAGCCGCACCTGCACGCAAGGCAGCACGCCTCGCCAAGAAGGTGATTAGTGCCGACGACTTGCTCACCGCCACTCCTAAGGAAGTGAGCGCAGATGAAGAGGTGAGCACCTCATTCACCGACCTCGAGCCAGGAAGCAAATATCAGGCTTACTTCTTGCTCGAAAGCGCTATCGACGGTGCCAAGAGCGAGGTGGTGACATCTGAAGTGTTTACCACTCTCCGCCACTTCGACCCTCTCACCCTCGCATTCGACAACGACAACGTGCGCATCAACAGTGGTGCAACAGCCACCATCACAGCCTCAGTGGCAGGTGGTGAAGCTCCTTACACCTACGAATGGCGCGACCAGATGAACCAGGTGGTTTCTACCGAAGCCACTCTCAATGTGGCACCTGCCTACACCTATGGCTACCGCCTCACCGTGAAGAGCGGCGACGGCCAGACTGCAACTGGCAAGACCAAGGTGCTTGTGACTGGCGAAACCGTGGCTGCCACATTCGACGACAACTACCTCGCTGAAAACACCCACTTCTCTGGCGACACCGACAACGATATGTTCTACAGCGGTTCGTTCTCGTTCGCAGTTGCCAACATGGACAGCTGGTGGTATGGCTTTGGTATGAGCAACAGCACTTCTACCGAATTTAAGTCGCTCGATGACCAATTCAATTCTTCTGTGGGCAGTGGCGTAGATGGCTCAAGCAACTACTGCGTGGCTTACCCAAGCGTCACCGATGTGACCGTGACAAGCAACGAAGATGGCGACATCATCAGCGGTGCATTTATCACCAACAATGCCTACGCTTACAGCAGCATGACTAATGGCGACTCTTTCGCCAAGAAGTTTGCCAAGGGCGACTGGTTCAAACTTACCGTTTCGGGTAAGACTGCTACAGGCACCAACACCCTCGACTTCTACCTCAGCGACTTCAGAAGCGAAAACGAGGCTGACCACTATATCCTCAACACTTGGCAATGGCTCGACTTGCGTTCACTCGGCAAGGTACAAAGCCTGTCGTTCACTTTCACAAGTAGCGACACTGGCAAGTATGGCATGAACACTCCAGCCTACTTCTGTATGGACAACCTGGGCGGCGTTCGTCCCGAAACCGAAGATGAGCGCAACGTGCGCGTAGGTGATTCCAACATCACCCTCGCCGAACTGTTCAACCTCGAAAGCGATGGAGCAACTGTGAAATATGCACTTGAGGAAGTATCAACCGATGGCAACATCACTGCCGCTATCGATGGCGACGCAATCAGCGTCAACGCAGCAGCAGGAGCCAAGAAGGTGGTTGTGGTAAGCGCTACACAAAAGGGCAAGACCCAATATGTGCGCCTCACCATCAACGTTGATGCAAGCACTTATGTTGGCGATGTAATCAACCCTAACGCAAAGGTGAGCGTGAACGGCAACACCATCAAGGTGAGCGGAGCCAAGAGCGTGAATGTGTTCAGCACCACTGGCGCATTGATTAGCGCAGGTGCCGACACTATTGACGTGGTGGCTGGTGTTTACCTCGTGGTAGCCGACGGCATCACCCACAAAGTGCTCGTTAAATAATACAGTCCAACAAGGCAACATAGCCAAAATTCTCTTTTAAATTCTTTCCCAGAGAGCGCCGACGAATATTATCTTCGCCGACGCTCTCCTTTTATTTTACAATCGCTTGATAAATTAATGGGTAATACGTACTTTTGCACAAACAAAAAAAAGCTATTTGCAATATGAAGAAATTATTAGGATTGGCATTGCTGATGGTGATGAGCAGCATCATCATCACCTCATGCAGAGACGACGCTGACCGCCGTCGCGCCTATGTGGAAAACAACACACAAGACACCCTTGTGCTATATACCAAAGGGACGGTTCTTTCGGTATGTTTCCAATGTGTTGAAACATAGGTGTTTGTGTTGAAACATGCCGAAGGTATGTCCCTACGTTGTGATGTGATTTGTGCCCTTGCTTATTGTGGCAGGCATGAATCATCGCATATCATCAAGGTTCACACAGATTCCGCGAGATTCAAAGAGAAGATTTGTGTGGGAATTTGTGGTGATTCGTGGCTGAAAAATCTTTGAAAAATATTCGTGTGATTCGTGGAATTTGTGGTTTTAAAGCCACGCCACAAATTAGCACAAATTTTCACGAATTATTTGTCCTGACTTTGACAATGGGTCACCCAAATCAGAAATTGGAGGGGAGTAGGGGCTGGAATTGACGCTGCTCCTCTGTCATGAGCATGATGCGAGTGTGTTGTGTGCCGTCGGGGAGCGCCACCGTAACCGTTGATATGGTCTTGGCGATGTCGAGTGCCTTGTCGACACTGAGGTGAATGCCAAGCGTGCGCAGCAGACGCTCGAGTTCCTTATAGAGCTTGTAGGCAACAAAACAGATGCAGATGTGGGCCTCAATGCGGCGCTCTGTGAAGTGGAAAATTGGACGAGCTTCAAGTGAGCCTTTGGTGATGCGCCATTATTTGCGTCAGGCGAAGTTTTTTTTCGGCGAAGCCGACTTTTTGTTCTCTTCCATCCCACTCAACCCCATCCCTCCAAACCTCACCAAATCAAGCAGCCGCTATCAAAAATAGCCGTAAATGAAAGAGCCGTGACTCGTGGCATCATTTTCTTTGAAATATTTACCGATTTCTGAAATAAAACTTGTACCTTTGCTCATAGGTATGAAAGTGTTTGTAATTGGTTTTGTTCACTAAAAATTTACAAAGATTTTTCCATATAGAATGGCTTCTATACCCTTTTATTTTAGGTGGTTACGTCGTATTTATTAACTTGCGAAACTTGAATAACTATGCAAAAGCGTAAAATTATCATTTGGAGCATAGTAATAATAGTAGGACTCGTTGCTATTATAGCGATGTGTGATATTTTTGTTGCATGGAATGCTTCAGGAAAAACATATGAAGATGTAGATAGTATTCCGCATCGCAAGGTAGGACTTATTCTTGGGACTT
Source organism: bacterium (assembly GCA_004559845.1). Taxonomy (GTDB): domain Bacteria; phylum Bacteroidota; class Bacteroidia; order Bacteroidales; family Muribaculaceae; genus Sodaliphilus. The sequence goes on along the minus strand of SFWW01000015.1, from coordinate 8,437 downwards.
CGCCAATTTCAACTTGGACCGGGCGTAGAAACTATTATTTTGACCATCGGATTAAAGCCGGGGCTGATCTGTATAAAGCAGGAAAGGTTGATTGGCTTGTAGTCAGTGGCGGAGATTATCGCAACACTGAGAATGGATATGACGAGCCTGTGGCAATGCGCGATTCCTTGATGAAACAAGGCGTTGATTCTAAACGGATTATTCTTGACTACGACGGTACACGTACCCTTAATTCTATTGCAAAAATGCGAGATGTGTATTGTCAGGACTCAATAACCATTATTTCTCAAGAATATCATAATGAACGAGCCTTGTATCTGGCAAAGCATCTTGGTATTGATGCGATTGCATTCAATGCCAAGACGCCGGGGCGACACACTTCATGGTGGCGCAATCGAGGACGAGAAGTATTAGCTCGTGTGAAATTGTTTATTGACGTGGTTCGTGGTCTTCATCCCGATATAAAGGAGTCAATTATCAGAGATTTTACGAATGTCGATGCCGACGTAATGTCTCCTGACTTTGACAATGGGCCGCGCTAAAAGTCGGGCCAAATAATGAAACCCCAAGGGGGAATATGCTTCCGGCATGTATTCAACGCTTCCAAATTCCATCCAAACTTTCGGTACAAAACGAAAAATTAGCGACAGTTTCACAACTACCGCTAACTTTAAACCTTAAAAATCTAATTCTATGAAAAAACTTATTGCAAAGGTAAATATGCCATAGCGAAAATGCAAATATTTCCACCGTTTTTTTTACATTTTCCCTCTTTTTTTTATAATTCCGGACCAATACCCTCCCAAAAGCCCCAAATCACCGCCTTCAAACCACTTCTTTCGTGAGGTTGATGCAATCGCCTTCGCGGGCAAGGCGCGTGGCGGGAAACACCTCCTGCGCTTGGGTAAGAAGCGGCGACAAATCGGAATAGCGACTGCTATAGTGACCCAATATCAACTGCTTCACCCCGGCTTCCTTCGCCACCCGAGCGGCATCGCGTGCCGTGCTATGATAGCGCTTTCGCGCCGATTCAGCGCTCTCGTCGCCGTAGGTCGCCTCGTGGTAGAGCCAATCCACCCCTGCCACTGCCTCAGCCACGCGTGGGTTATAAGTGGTGTCGGAAGCGTAGGCATAACTAATAGCGGGGTCGGCATCCGTGGTGAGTTCGCGGTTCGGTATCACCACTCCCGATTCCGTTACGAAATCCATCCCCTGCCGCAGGCTATTGTAGAAATATTGCGGCACATTCCACTGCTGTGTGGCATCGGGATTAATGTGGCGCATTTTGGGCTTTTCCCTAAACAGGAAGCCTACCGCCGGCACGCGATGATAAAGCCGAAAGGTGTTCACGCTTATCGCATCGTCGTCATACACCAAGCGCGGCTCGCGCGTGATGACATCAAAGATGAGTTCATAGCACCTATCGCGGCAAAAGTAGTCCATCATCTTTCGGAATTGCTCGGCACCATCTTCGAAAATGTGCACCGTCACACTGCTCGATTTATCCACAAGCGACAGTGTGGAGAGCAATCCCGGCAGCCCGAAGCAGTGGTCGCCATGCAAATGCGAAATGAATATGTGGGTCAACCGCGACAATTTCAGCCGCCTGCGGCACATCTCAAGTTGAGTGCCCTCGCCGCAATCTATCATCATCAGATTGTCGCGCACGTTGAGCACCTGACACGATGGCAAATGACGCAACGACGGCTTTGCCGAACCACATCCCAAGATATTCAATTCCAATTTATCCATAAAAAATTCTATTTCGCAAGTCAATAATCGGGGTTTGTACTTTACCAAAGCCTACAGTCTAAAGAATAGGTGGATGGTTTTGCTCATACAAAGGTAATACTTTTGCACAAAAAAAGTGGCGTTAAAAACGCAAATCCATCTTTTTTTGCGCTCCGCAAGTGGACTCAGTAGCAAATCAGCGGAGGCAACACATCCTTCCATCAAACCACAACCGCGGCACCTCCATCGTTGAGACACCGCGGTGTGTATGCTTTCATTAATGGCAAGTATTCATCACCTTGCCGGCATTTGCCCCTTATTCCTTAGGATTGGGACCATATTGATTTTCGCCCGGCTGGCCATCGCTGATACACATAATGAGCGGAATCAAGCCACCGACACCACACAGCAAAATGAGCCACAACAAATGGCCGCTTTTGCCCACATCGTGCAAGCGACGCACCCAAGCAGCAAGCATTGGGATAAACAATATCAAGCCTATCACGCACAAAATAATGGCGCATGTATAGAAAATGGTATCCGCCGATTCTGCCTGTGCCTGCAGACTATTGATGTCTACGCCGGAATATATAGCACTTTCAATGGCAGCAATCTTTGCCATCTTCCATTTCACCAAGCCGGAAAATGCCATATTCAAAATTACGCCCAGCAGATAAAACCACCAAAATTCCGAGCGACGAGCACGACCACTAAAAGTGGCATACTTTGAAAAGCAAACCTTGATTGCTTCAAAAAAGTTAAGAGTAGGTTTCATAAATTAAAACATTAAAAATGAATAAATGAATAAATTAAAGAAGAAACCCGGATGGGAAAAAGCAGACCATAATAAATTTTTCACGACGAATAATTCATATAAATTCTATCATTTTCTATACAAGTTTCTTTCATCATCGCAAAGATAAACAAACACCCCGAATTGTACAAATTAATCCAAAAAAAAATGCAATATTGTGGTAGGGGCACTGAAAAAGTCCCTTTGCAATCGCCACCAAAGAGCAGCTTTCGCTCTACATAATTGAGAAAACCGTCTCAAATCACCGAACAAAACCGCCTCAAATCACCGAACAAAACCACCTCAAATCACCGAACAAAACCGCCACAAATCACCGAAAAATTTAAATTTTCTTTGGTGGTTTGCTATAAAATGATGTATCTTTGCAGTCTAAACAGTAATATAATGGTGAAGTACAAACAACGAATAGCAGACAGACTTCTTGCACGTAAGGTTCTCGGTAAAGGCGCCGTTCTCATTGAAGGGCCCAAGTGGTGTGGCAAGACAACAACGGCAAAACAATTGGCCAAAAGTGTACTTGACTTAGGGGATGCATCGGTGCTGAAACAAATCACAGAAATGATAGAGATAAGCCCCAAGTTTCTTTTGGAAGGAAAGACTCCTCGATTGATTGACGAATGGCAGGCGCTACCTCCCATTTGGGATTCCATTCGTAGTGAAGTGGACAAGCGAGGGGAGCCTTCTCAATTTATCCTTACCGGCTCTTCTGTACTTCCTGATGCTAATGAAACAATTCATAGTGGAACCGGGCGATTCGCACATATCATGATGCGTCCCATGAGTTTGTATGAATCGGGTGAATCGTCGGGCACGATTAGTCTGAGGGATTTATTCGATGGCAAAACGCCGGAAATTCAACAATGTGCTCTTAATATTGATGACATTGCCTACCTTACCTGCCGAGGTGGATGGCCATGGGCAACATTGATTTCCAAGGACATTGCCCTTGATCAGGCATTCGACTATGTGGACTCTGTGACCACACGAGACATACAACGCGTGGATAAGGTAAAAAGAAGTCCTGAACGTGCAAGGTTACTCCTTCGTTCGTATGCAAGGAATATCTCTCAGCAAGTTTCTTATGGCACTATTCGTAAAGACATGCTTATCAATGATGCAAGCACGTTGGATGAAGACACTGTGGCCGATTACATCAAAGCCTTGAAGAAGCTGTTTGTAATTGAAGACCTTGCCGCATGGAATCCTAATCTGCGGAGTAAAGCGGCCATCAGGACAAGCGACACACGCCATTTCGTTGATCCGAGCATTGGGACTGCCGCATTGGGGCTTGGTCCAAAAGACCTGATGAATGACTTAGACACATTTGGACTTTTCTTTGAGGACATGGCCGTGCGAGATTTGCGCGTGTATGCAGAAGCCTTGGATGGTAGGCTTTATCATTACAGAGACAGCAATGGACTTGAATGTGATACCGTTATTCACAGAAGAAATGGTAGCTACGCTCTACTTGAGATAAAACTGGGAGGAGAAAATAATATTAATGCCGGTGCAGCCAGTATGATAGAACTTGCCGGGAATATTGACACTGATAAAATGCCGTCACCATCATTTATGGCAGTTATCATCGGTGTCGGACAGTATGCCTATCAAAGAAAAGATGGGGTATATGTCATCCCCATAGGCTGCTTAAAGGATTAAAGCATTCCAAAAATATAACCTAAGCCAAACATTCGCCCCTATGGGGATGCGTTTATTTTGGCGGGGGATGGTGGTTTGTGGTCGGCACTAACTACAACGAGGGTGAGATTGGAGTATCTCACCCTCGTTTGGGAAATAATAGTGCTTATGAGGTAACCCTCACGGGCATTAACATTCGGTATTATTCATAGAAGCCGCTGTGGCGTTGGCCGGTGAACATGAATTTGGAGAAACCGTAGGCTTGATAGTATTCGGTGCCGTCGCTAAAGTCAACGTAGAACACAATACTATCGTTGGGCTGTCCGTGGAGGTTGATAGCTTTTCCTTCAAGCACCTTACCATCGGTCACCACAGCAGTGCCGGTTCCGGCTGCATCGTAGTCGGTGGCGGGGCAGGAGAAAGTGCGTTGCGGATAGTTTACGTCCACTTTAAATTTGAAAGCCCAGAAAGATTCTTGGTCATCGAGCCACATTTTTGTGGAACTGTTGTCCACGGTGTTGTAGGTGTAGATGGTGGCTGGACCGAAATCAATTACCGGTTCACCTGCATCGGTCACACCATACACGTTCACATCCCAGTATCCAGCCATTTTTTCAACGGCGGTACCTCCGGGTTCTTCATTGGTTTCCGGGTCGCACGAAGTGAGCGAGAAGGAAGCCATGAAACTGAGTGCGAGAATATAAATAAATTTTTTCATAATTACCGTTGGTTATATTATTTGGTTAATGTAACAGAGAATGGTGCGCCGAAGTCGTATTCGAGCGAGATAGTTCCGGTGGCGGGATCGTAGGAGCCGGAGAGTTGCTCAGGCAGGTCAGTTCCAAAGTACCAGTCGTCGTATTGCAGCACCTCTACAGTGTTGTCATCATTCAGGCGAATGAAAGCGCCCAACGAGAAGGGGTAGGTTGCGCCCAGCAGATATCCGTCGGCCCAATACCAATCGGCACCCAGATATGAAGGATAGCGTCCGAAGGCGTAGAAGCCGCCCAATGCGTCGGAAATGTGGTACACATTGCCTTTCACTTTCACGATGCTCACAGGATTACCGCTATAGGCACGAGTTCCGTATTTGGAAGCAGCATCGTAGGCTGATTGGAAATTGTTTTTGTCGTACACATACACGGTGCGGTAGGCAGAAGCCGAGAAACCGTCGTCGTTGGTTACGGTGTAGGTGAGCGAGTTGATACCGCCTTCATTGGCATCGGCATGACCGGTAACCACCACGCGGTCGGTCACATCTTGGTCGCCAATGGTGGCTTTCACACCCGGATCGGTCCAATCTTCGCCGGCTTGAAGCACCACTTCTTCGTCGCCGAGCAATTCAATGATGGCATAGTGGGTGACTCTGGTGTCGGTGAATTGGTCTTCATCGTCGTTACAAGAGGTGAACGCACCAACCGACAATACTGCCATCAAGCTATATAATAATGATTTTTTCATAATTGACTGCTGTATTTAATTATTTAACATCCCAGAACACCTTGTCTGACACTTGCTTTGCAGATGGGGTGTTTTTGTTATAACTGCGAGAAGCGCTGGAGTAGGGCACGCGCATGGCGATATTGCCTTTGCCATAGTAGTTCACATCGGGAGCAATCAAGTCGCCCGGAGTGTAGGACTCAGGAGCAGAGTTGATTTGTGCTGCAGAGTAAGGCGACAAAGCGGGCACATCGTTGCGACGAATCTCCGACCATGCTTCCATGTGGTTGCGCATAAAGAAGGCTACCCATTTTTGCATATAGAGGAGGTGGAGCTTGTTGGAAGCACTGTCCCAGCTACCTGCTGCTGCAAGGAAATCGCTTGCACCTGCCACACCACGGCTGGCGAAGTCGGCTTGCACGGCTGCTTCGTAAGCGCTCTTGGCTGCGGCGGCATTGTTGTTGAAGCGATATTCCACTTCAGCGATGAGGAATTGCACTTCGCTTTGAGTGAACAAGTAGATGGGTGCATCTTTGGTCATTTCCACATTGATAGCGCTCACGGAGTTGTTTTTGTGAGAAGCTGCATCATAGATGTTGCCTTGCTTTGCACCGGGCAATTGACCTGCATAGGTGTTGTCGGAAGTGCGGCGAGCCATAGCGTAGCCAATGCGCGGGTCAGCAGTTTCGTTCATATAAGCGGCAATGGGATATGCAGCGCAGAAGTTGTTGGCATTCAATTGGAATTTGGTGTCATAGAAGGGGTTGAACTGTCCTTCCACCGGAGAATACACATCCCACTTCACGTCGCCGGTGAAAAATTCGCCGGCTGCCACCAGGGCTTTAGCCTTTGCGGTGTAGTCAGCCACATTCACGCCACCATCAATCAATTTCATGTAGATGCGCAAGCGGAGGGCATTGGCATAGCCTTTCCATTGGCTCACACTCTTATCAAACAAGGGGTCCGACATTTCCATCACACTACCATCGAGAGCGGCTTCAGCATCGTCGAGCTCTTTAAGGATGCCTTCAAACACCACCTTACCATCGTCGTACACGGGGTTAGGGTTGGCATTGCCTTGCAATGCTTCGGTGTAAGGAGTTTCGCTGGTGTTGTCCACGAGCAATTGGAATGCTTGCGCACGAATCACAGCCACTGCAAACAGGTCGGCAGGGTTGTCGGTTTTGGTAGTGATGTCTTTCAAGTCTTGCAGTGCACCGGCATACAAATAGCGATAGGGGCGGGTAAACAAATCTTTCGATTCATCGAGGTTGAGCTCTGCAATGTCGTTATATTGGTTGGCTTCCGGCATTTGCTCAAAGTATTGAGAGAAGAAGCCACCATAGATAAACAATTGGGAGCCTACTGCATCGGCAACACTATTGATTGCCGCAGGAAATTGCAGTGAAGGGGTAATATTGTCGCTTGAAGGATAGTTGGGATCGTCGTTGATGTCCAAACTACAGCTGCTCAAGGTGAGAAGGCCGGCAAAGGCCGAATATAATATCTTTTTCATAATTGTAATGTCCTCCCTTTTTAGAATTTAAGTTGAACGTTGAAACCAAACTTGCGAGAACTTGGAGTAGCGCTGTATTCACCGAAGTTACCTTCCAAGTCGTTGCCGAATGTGGAGGCTTCAGGATCTACGAATGTGTTGCTTGAAGGAGTCCACACAAACAAGTTGTTGCCGAAGAAGGAAACACTTGCACCGGTGAGGAACGTTTTGGCAAGCCATTTTCTCGGGAGATCCCAACGGAGAATCACGGAGCGGAGCTTCACGTACGATTTGTCGAGAAGGTCGCTTGCGCCCATGTCGCACGCACCGTTGTTCCAGTAGTTGTAGAGTTGGGTGGGAGTGATAGGAATATCATTTTCCACCAAAGAGCCATCTTCTGCCACCTTCACAGAGTTAGGAATGATGAAGGGGTTGCGGTCGTTGTAAGCAGTTTGGATTGCATTACCGGTGAAGTAGGCAATGTTTTTGGTTCTGGAGTAGAACACACCACCTTTGCGGATATCGAAGTCCACTGCCAAGCTCACGCCCTTATAAGAGAGAGTGGTGCCCACGCCCATTTGATAGAGGTTGTTCATTGAGCCACATTCTTCCAATTCGGCAGTGTTTTGAGGAATACCGTTGCTGTTCACGATGATGCGGCCTTGATCGTCGCGGAGTGCTTTGTAGGCTTTAAACACACCGATTTCTTTACCTTCGATAGCGTAGAGGCCGGTACCGCCGGTGAAGCCGTAGATAGCCACTTCGTCGCCGAGTTCGTCGGGCAATTCAAGCACTTTGTTCCAGTTCTTGGTCCAGTTCACATTCACGGTCCAAGTGAAGTCGCGCAAGCGAACAGGCACCACAGAGAGTGCAACTTCGAAACCATGGTTGCGAATCTTACCCAAGTTCACATTTTGTGCAGTGAAACCGGTAGCGGGATCCATGCTCAAGGTGGTGATTTGCTTATCGGAATTACGGTTGTAGTAAGTAGCGTCGAACGATACTCGGTTCTTCAAGAATGCCATATTCAAACCGAATTCAAATTCAGTCGACATTTCAGGGCTGAGGTTTGCACTACCGAGAATGTTGCCGGCGGTGTAGGCATCAATACCCACTTTGGTGAAGGGGAATGCCGATTCACCCCAACCGGTGGATGACGACACGGCTTGACCATACACGGAGTTGGTCATATACACAGCTGCATCGTTACCGGTTTTACCCCAAGAAGCGCGGAACTTACCGAAGTCGATCACTTGTTTCAATTCGGGAGTAAAGTTTTCGGAGAAAATCCAGCTGGCAGTCACACCGGGATAGAAGAA
>SFWW01000114.1 GCA_004559845.1 bacterium | reverse complement strand
CGGCGGAAACAAACCCGGCAACAGCAAGCCTGCTACCAACGGCGGAACACCTCAGCGCACCCTTGGCGGTACGCAAAGCGCTCCCGTCACGAAGGTAGAGCCCCAAAAAACGGTAGACAATAAGCCGAGCACTTCTACCGCCACGCAAAAGAAAGTGAATGTGTCGGGCGGACACCGATAGCGCGACAAAAAAAATGCATTGAGACATCGGTCGGGAGGCAATCCATGCCCCCGACCGTAAACTACAAAACACTTACGGCATGAGCCAAAACCGTGTACATCAATCCATATCATCCACCTTCACCGGTATCGACATTTTGAAATTCATTTTGGCGGTGCTGGTGGTGAATGTGCATGTGCATGGCATCGACGATTTGCTAAAAAAAATGGTGGGCATCAACCTGCATCCACTGAATAGCATTCCCGTGTCCACGTTTTTTCTGATTTCCTCATTCTTTCTATTCCGCAAAATCCACGTCGCCACTCGCCCGTTGGGGGTGTTTTTGCACTTTATGAAGCGCGTGGTGGTGCTCTACGTGGTGTGGATTGTGGTGTGGACCCCCTACTATATTCTGCATCGCACCTATTATTTCAACACCGGGCTTGCCGGCATAGGGCAATTGGTGAACGACTTCCTCTTTACTGATGTGTTTGCCAATTCGTGGTTTTTCGGTGCGCTGATTGTGGGCATGGCATTGGTGTATTTCCTTAGCCGCATCATGAGCGATAAAGTGTGGTGGATAATTCCCACCGCCCTATTCGTGTACTGCAGGTTGTCATCCATCCTTCCTGACGACTATCATGCGCTTTTGAGTTGGTATATGGACCACACCGGTGCATCTCCCACGCTATCGTTTCCCTATGCCACGTTTTGGATGATGCTCGGCTACCACTTTGCGAAACCCGGATGGGAAAAGCGATTGCGCTCCATCCACTCACCTTGGCGATGGGCAGCGATGGCGGTGGCAGTGATGGGTTGTTGGGTGGCAGATGCCTACACCGTGGTGTCGCATCCCTTGGCTGCGGTGCTGATATTTGTGGCTTTTTTGAATTGGAACCCCGGCATTGGCAAAAATCGGTCGTTATGGCTTCGCCATAGCAGCATTATCCTCTACACCACCCATGGGTCGATTGAGAAAATACTGCGCGTGTTTTTGGGTTTCCACGCCGGTATGCTATCCTACGCCATCACCTTGTTTGTGAGCATTTTAATAGCGTATACGCTCATCTCGCTCAGCCAAAAGCGAGGCTTCCGATGGCTGCGGTATGCTTATTGAGCGGGGCATTCCGGTAAGGCGGTGAGGCGTTAGCCGATGATGGTGGCTGTGAGGGTGCGGGTGCCGCCATGGTTGCGAAATTCGCACAGGTAGATACCTTGCCAGGTGCCCAAATTCAGGCGTCCGTTAGTGATTGGAATCGTGAGGGTGGCTCCCACGAGAGCACTTTTGGCATGAGCAGGCATATCGTCGGCGCCTTCCAAAGTGTGGAGAAAATAGGGTTGATTTTCGGGCACGATATGGTCGAGGATGGCATTGAGGTCGCGCCGCACATCGGCATCCCAGTTTTCATTCAGGCAAAGTCCCGCCGAGGTATGCTTCAGTAGCAAATGGAGCAATCCCGTTTGGGGAAGCGCCCCCAAATGGCGCACCACCTCATCAGTGACGAGATGGCAGCCTCGGGGGCGCGCTTGTAGTTGAATTTCACATTGCCTAATCATCACTTCACGATTATTCGGGCTGTTTTTCCTTCCGATTGGAGCAAGTAAACGCCCGGGGCGAAATCGGAAGTAGAGATTTTTCCGCCCACGGGCATAACCGATTTCAGTAATCGTCCTTCTATGTTGAAGCACTGCACGATGCTCTGTGTGCCGCCCACCGATATTTCGGCTCCGGCAGGCACGGGATTGGGCGCCACGGTGAGTTGTTCGGTGCACATGGGCACGACGTGCATTCCCGAAGACTCTTGGGAAGCATACACCAATTCAATGCCCGGGATTTCGAGCGTGTAGTGCGTGCCTGACGCGGGTGAAGCAATGCTAAAATAGATATACACCAATTGCAGCGGGTAGTTGGCGAAATCTGCAGCATCACACCATGCGCTAGTGGGCAGATTGCAAACATATTCGCCGGTCGCATTCGCTTCGGGTTCAAAGTCGGTAATCACTTGATTGCCATTGGTCACATTGGTAGAGAGGCTCAGGCGATTCACCACCAGGTTGCCCGGGCGGAAACGCACCCGCAGCGTGTCGGGGATGCCCCACATAGCGATTTTTTTGGAGAGTTTGATGTAAGGATTACGCGAACTCGCGCCGTCGAATTCAATTTTCATTCCATTATCAAGAGGGGAAACCACACGGTTTTTGCCACCGCTTTGTGTGATGGTCCAAGTGGTAGGGTCGATGGAAACTTGTTCCACCGTGGTAACGCGCGCTTTAGGATTTTGCACACGCACCTTCAGCGAGCCCTCAAAATTGTCGCCGGTTCCGGAAACGATGGTTTCGCCGTCTGCCAATGCCTTCACCACACCCATTTCATCCACCGATGCCACTGCCGTGTTGCTTGAGGTCCAATCCATAACCGAAGGGTCCACCATATCGCTACCTGCACCGCTGATACCCAACACTTTAATTTCATAATCGTGGTATTGGTCAATCACCACGCTATCGTTGCGCAGCAATTTTTCGGCATTCACGATACGAAGGGGTTGGGCGCACCTCACGCCTTGATACTCGGCATAAATGTAGCCCTCGGCAGGGGTGGGAGCTGCCACAAAGTGGCCATTGCGGAAAGCACCCACTTGTGGGTCGCACGAGAAGGTGCATCCCTCCAAATTGCGCACTTTGAGCACGCCATATTGATTGTAGCCCCACACTTTGGGCGAAATTTTGGCACTGATAGAGATGTTCCAGCACCGCGGCTCGAAATTGATGATGCCGATACCATCGTCGGATGGGGCATTCGACACCAGCAAACAGCCATTGCCCACGGAGCGCAACGAGCCGTCGCTGGGGCTATTCACCACATCGCCATTCACCACCATACACGACGAGCCGCCGCCATCAAGATTAACGGCATGCACGGCACCCAAACCCAAGAACACGCCGGCAGCCTCTGCCATCGTAACGCCTGTCGACTGCATGGAGCGCCCGTCGATAACCACAAAATACACCTTCGTGCTATCGGCATTAAAGCCGATGCATGTGCGGGGATGGCGTTCGTCCCATGGGTCGGCAATCTGTCCATTGCGCAATATGATGTGGTTGCTTCCACCCATCAATTCTTTGAAATTGGAGAGCAACCCGGGTTGCGACCGCAAGTCCACCTTCAAGTGAATGGAGAGCTCATCGCCCGAAGCCATGGCATTCAGGCGGTCGACACAAGTACCGCGCGCCCACAATATGGCGTGACCCTCGGGAATATCGGTAACGCCCTCGCCCGAAAACACCGAATCCACCACACACAGTTCGGTGGCATTGGCATGCCAAGCAAAAGCGCCTTCCTTGGGGTGAATGAGCGCTTTCACCCCTCCCGAACAGTTTTCGGTTTGAGGTCCGTAGGCATTGGTGTAGAGATTGATTTGATTGCCTTGGGTATTTTCCCACTCCAGTCGCTGCATATTCACCGTGTGCAACCTATAGTTCTCGCCTTTGTGGGAGATAGAGCCATAAAAATCCACGCGGTCGATGTAGGGGCGGCGGTTGTCGTCGAGCACGAAGCAAGCGCGGCCCACGGGATTGGTGATACATTCGTCCTTCTTAAATTGACCGCTTCGCGGTATGCCATTTTCCACCACATTGGTGTAGAAGTAGAAATCGCCATTGGTGGCGCCCACCACCTCGTGGCCCGGTCGGTGATTGCGTGTGGCCATACTCAGCGGATTTTCTTGTGCCACACCTTTGTCGCCACCTTTGCAGGTTTCGAAATCAATGTAAGGGTTGGTGAGGTCCATTTCCATCACACTCACCTTTAAAGGCATGGCAGGAAGGTCGTATTTGGCAAACATTACACCCGGTCCCACCAAATGCGGAAACACCAAAGTGTCGACATCATACACATTGCCTGCCAAGGTCCATTGGGTTTTGGCTTGCATCGGCATCAGCACCACCAGCGCCAAAGCCACTAACGAGAACAGTCGTTTCATGATTGAATAGCTAATTGAGAATGAGATTAATTAGTGTGGTTACGTCGCTTACATTCACTTCGGCATCGGCATTGAGGTCACACCGGGTGACGGGTTGCAATTCGGTGCCGAGGATATGGTTGATGAGCGAAGTTACATCGCTCACATTCACTACGCCATCGCCGTTGATGTCGCCTTTCCGTTCTTCGGGAATTG
>SFWW01000113.1 GCA_004559845.1 bacterium | reverse complement strand
GGCTTCCACCGCTAATGGCGGCGACCAAGCAGGCTCCTACTACTATTTCATTGAAGTGGAAGACGCCGCACGTGCACTGCACATTGAGCAAGTGGAAATTCCGGTGTATTGCAGCACCATGTCGTCGAGCTACCCTCGCGAATACACTGTGCAGGAAATGCAAGCCGACACCGCCCGTAGCCTCGCCCTGAGCGATGTGGCGAAGGTGGAAATGAGCGTTTCGAATGAAAAGAAATACGATGCCGTGAGCTCGTGGGACATCTACAAAGGCAACAACTTGCAATATATGGGTACCATCAGCGCTAACGCCGACATAGTGAGCAACGATGTAACCTACTACACCGGGCAAATCACCGTCAACTCCCAATTCGGCACCAACACCTACGGCACCAACCCTGCCAAAGTGCAAGGTTCTTTAGTGGAAACCACTGCCACCAGCCACTATGGCATTTATACACAAAAAGGCGAACCCACCGGCGAGTATGCCTATGCCGGGAATGTGAAGATTCAGCCATTCACGGCATCGGAGATTGCACCATACGTGGTGTACTATCGCGTGTGGAGGGCTCCAAAAAATGAAACCACCGAAGTGCTGCTCAACAAGCTCAAAGACCAAAATGGCAAAGGATGGAGCACTTCGTACAATAATGTGAAGTCGTACTACCCCATTGGTGACGCCACTGCAAGCACAGCTATCACCATCGTGGATGATATTTATTTAGCCAAGGCTTTCAGCGAAGGAGGCAACAAAGAAGTGACCTACATTGTGCGCATGTACTCCACACCCACCAAGCCCGGTTCGGATAGCGGCATAGAGGCGCTGAGCGCCGACGAGGTACAAAAAGTGTATGTGAGCGAAGCCACGGTGAATGTGATTTACAATGGCGGTCCCACAGTGGTGACCGAAGTGGAAGCAGAGGTGGTGAATGTAACCTACTTCGACATGTTTGGCAGAAGTTCTACCACCCCCTTCAAAGGCGTGAACATCAAGATGGAAACACGCGCCAACGGTAGCATTACCACCACAAAAATCATCCGGTAAACACAACTATATTACTTCATATTTCCTGAAAGTGTGCCCGCCCGCGGAGGTGGGTACACTTTTTTTACAGCCAAAGATGGGGAGAAAAACGGCAAATAATGCTATCTTTGCATCGATAAAAAACAAGCGAGAACGATGGAAATATCAGCAAAAAAATTTATGCGGATGCAGCCCTACGCCCACAAGGTGACCGAGGTGGAGGAATACTATCTGCGCCTTGCCGGGAAATTGGCAAAGGAATGGGACAAAATCGGCGCCCTACCCTCCCTCAGTGATGCCCAACGCGAAGCCGTGGTGCTCGCCGTGGTAGGCTATTTTCAAGACATCGTGACCGATGCCGGCATTTGGCGGTCGTTCACCATGATGCATCGCCACCTCTACGGCAAATCCATCCCCTTCTACCCTCACACCGATGCCTACACCATCGACGAACTCAACCTCGACGACCTGCGGTTCATGATTTGGTACGCCATCGAAGGGCAGCATTACCATAATTTCAACATTTCGCCCCTACACGAAGATATTGAGCGCCTGGCAGAGCGGTTTTTCGAGATGCTCGACGAGGTGTATGAGCACGCACCGGAAGCCCGCACCTACAACCTGAAAATTGGGGTTGACCCCGACGATGCGAACGATGCGAACAGTATTTTTGAACTGAGTTCTTGGCTGTTCTACCACTGCTATTTCCTGAAGCACGCCGCCAAAATAGCTATTGCCAACGCACAAATCGAAGCCCACGAAATACTCCAAAAAGAGGGCGAAAAAGCCGCTGAAAAAATTCAGGATTTGCTCGACCGACTGATGCTCAGCCAACCCTGCGGACCACTGGCACTGCCCATCGGACAGTGGGTGGAAATGATGGCAACCGGGCATCTGCCCCACTCGAAAAAGACGGCAACAGCCACGCGCGAACATCCGCTCTACACCGATTTTGTGAAAGCCACCGGCAAAGAAATCGCCTTTTTTGCCGACTATAAAACCTTGCAGCAATTTTTGATAGAGGGGATGGGATGGGAAGCCGAACGCGGCGGCATTTTCCCGAACTTGAAGCCACACAAGCATTTTGTGGTGCTCGCCAACAAAGCTCACGGCATCCTCATTGCGCCCAATGTGGCTCAATATGTGGCGATGCCCGGCAATGCGCTCTACGATAAAACAGCCGCCCGGCGCGAAGCCCACACCCTACTGACAGAACGCGGCAGATGTCCCGCCGACCTTATCCGCTACCTCTTTTGCCACCAACTGCTGCCTGATGCGCAACTGCCCGGCGACACGACCGGCACCCTGCTCCACGAAAATTGGGACTTCCTCGCCCGCCTCTACCTGCAAGAATACTACGCAACGGAGGAGTAGACGCGCTGCGCGAACGGTTGAAACACCTGAAACACCTGAAACACCCGGAACACCTGAAACACCCGAAACACCCGAAACACTTTCTGTGGATTTTCGGATTGCTATTTTGTCAACATATCAAAGAACTTGGTGGCAAAGTTAAGGATGGCGTTCGCAGTGGGCAATACCAATAGAGAAGTTCCTTTTTGGGGGGGGAGCGAGGGTGGCTTTGGATGGATGAAGGAGAACAAAAAGTCGGCTTCGCCGAAAAAAAACTGCGCCTATAGCTTGCAGGATATATCGTGTTCGTCGACAGTTGCATTTGGGGCATGTAATGGGTGGAGCCGCTGCCGAGAATGGACTCAACATCTTGTAGGGGCGCAATATTTTGCGCCCGCACATTTAATGCGCTGTCTGATAGTGGGATACAACCTGGCGGGGCATTGAGGGGCGGGCGCAAAATATTGCGCCCCTACATTTAATGTGCTGTCTGATTGTAAGGTGCGCAGGGATTACATGGCGGTGGCATGTCCCTACCTTCCAAACGATGCTGTAGTTTTTTGCGGTAGGCGTGTTTTTTTTCGGCGAAGCCGACTTTTTTTTCGCGAAGCGACTTTTTTTTCGCAACGGTGAGGGATGTGAGTGGCGAGCTTTGCGAGTCACCGTGGGCGTGAAGGCAAAAGATAACGGTGGAGCTTGCTTCCCGTTAGATTTTGGCATCACACCCACGAAAGGGCGTCAGCCCTCACATCACCACCGTGGCGACTTTTTGTTCTTTTCCATACATCTAAAGCACACTCAGCCATCATTGCCCCGGCTGCGCGGGGGCAGCTATTACATGCGGAGGCGGCTTTATTTTCGTTGCACGCCACAAAAGCGGGCAATCATATCCGTTTTTAAATGAAAGAGCCGTGAAGATTTTGGGAAAGTTTTTTGGAGAAAAGTTGCATAAGTGAAAAATATGTGCTACCTTTGCACCCGTTAAACCGACACATGGTGGGATTAGCTCAGCTGGTTAGAGCGTCGGATTGTGGTTCCGAAGGTCATGGGTTCGAACCCCATATTCCACCCCAAGCGAGATTTGCAGTAGCAAGTCTCGCTTTTTTTATCTTCCTCCGGAAAAATGTGTGCAAAGGGAAAAGGATGCCCATTTGGGCACCCTTTTCCTTATAGAGCTAAAAATGTGTGTGAGGAAGATGATTATTTCACTTCTGCACCCATCACATTGTATTTCTTACCATCTGCGATGATGTAGATTTGTCCGTTTTCGATAACCTTTTGAGCCTTCAGGGCTTGAGTAGCGGTAACGTCGTTGATACCGGTGCTCACTTCCACGGAGATGGGGCAGATTTGAGCTTTATCTTTGTAGAGTTCAATGACACCGGTCACATTGTAAGCATCGTTGATGTTTTCGGGAACAGTGAAGTTGAATCTTTTGGCGAAGAAAGGCAATGTGGCAGCATCATCACCCACGATAGTGTTGTCGGTGGTGTTGAAAGTCACGTGTTTGAGTTTCACGAATTTGCTGTAGTCGTTTTTAGTGATTTGGCTTACAGTCATTTCTACGGGGAGAGTTTTTTCGGGCACATCATAATCAGTGCCGAGCACGGGTTTAATCACGGTAGGCGAGGCCAATTCAGCCATACCTTGATAGAGTGCATACGAACCTACCAAAGAGCCTGCTTCAAATTGTTGGCCATTGTAGTAGTCACCGATAGAGCCGAACACGAGGAGAGGATCACCTGCATCGTCGCGCACCCAGAGATATCTGATATTCTTTAGCGGTAACGGTAGCAGTTGCGATATCACTATTGTCGTAGCCCTCGAGGGTGGCATAAGCAGCGATGCCATAGTTGCCCGGGCAAGCGAGCTGGATGGGAGAGGCTTCATCGTAAACCAAGAAATTGGCAGTAGCGAAGTCAGGAGCATTGTTGGGGTCGTACACTAAATAGTGGATTGTAACGCCTTCGGTGGTGCAAGCAATGTTGAATTCTTTGCTTTCGCCGGAATTGGCCCAGAAAGACAAATCAGTGAACAACATACCCGATTGAGTGAAAGTGGGCTTTGCGCACTTGTTCACGGGTGCAGAAGAAGTTTCCCATACCAATTCGATGCTATTCAGATAGATAGTGTTTTTGTTTGAACGGATAGCTACATAAGGATAGTCACCTTCTACAGTGATTGTTCCGGATGCTTTCAAAGAGCCAAGAAGAGTACCCTTTTTTGCGGTATCATAAAGATTGGAAACAGCGTTATAGGCAGTGTTCGAACCATACACATCAACCTGGTTGGTACCACTTTCCACTGAAATTGTTACTGTACGAATGTTGCCATTGCTTTGAGTGCAAATAATACCGGAATTATTCTTAGAGCGCAATTGGATGGCTCCTTTATCACTCTTATAAGCATTGCTAATGTATTGACGTTCACCGAAACCATGAGTGCGATCTTCGTAACTGGCAGATAAGCCCATCGCCTCTGCTGTGAGGACGTCGGTCACGGTTGCTGCGTTGCCGAGGAGGGCAATCAACAACATGGAGAATAAGAGAGAAAATTTTTTCATAAGTTTAATAATTTATGCGTTTGTATAAAAAAGTTTGATTTGATGCCACAAATATAATACATTTTGAGGGGATAATCTCAAAAAGGATGTAAAAATAGTGTGAAATTTGATTTTTCAGGCGAAAAGCGGGGTTTTTCCGGTGAAAAATGAGGCTATAGCCGAGGCAGGCTATAGCCTTATCAAAACTTTTGAAGGGATTGCGATATGGGGGCTTTACAGTTTGTTGGTGCCTTCCACCAATTGTCCCATAGCGAACACGGCGCGGAGTTTGAGGTCGGCATCCAAGATGAGCACATCGGCGTCTTTTCCTTTTTGGAG
>SFWW01000112.1 GCA_004559845.1 bacterium | reverse complement strand
CCGGGGCGCATCATTGTAATCATTTCCCGAAATCCGGGCACCACACCTTGCAACGGGAAATCCACGGCATTGCCATTGCTGGAATCAAACACCTCGCCACTGATGTGCTTACCGGTGTACACCACCTTCACCACATCCGACGCCTTAAAGAGATTGCCCTCACCGGGGTTTTCAATTTTGTAAACCAGCCCCGACTTGGTTTTCTTCAGTGCCGGGTCGGCTTTCATTTGGGCAGCCACAAACTCAGCGCCCTCTTGTTCAGTCGTTTTCAGCGAAGAGAGCTGTTTTTCGAGCTGTGGGTCGAGTTTGGTTTCGGAAGATTTCTTTTCACAGCTTGCGAAGCTCACACTTAGAGCCGCTACGCAAAGCCATAACGCCAAATTTTTCATCATCATAGCGCATTAATATTATTTTCGCATCGGCACCTCCTTATAGGCGACAGCCAAAAGAAAGTGCCGGTGGAAAATTTAAATCATAAATTAATAATCTTTACTTTTGTGCTGCAGGAGCCGGTGCGGGAGCCGGTGCTGCCTTTTCAGCGGGAGCCATACCCACGGTTTCGATTTCAAACACGAGGGTTTCGCCCGGCATAATGTTTTGGCTGCCGGCATCGCCGTAAGCCACCTTAGCAGGAATGATGCAAGTCACCTTCATACCCGGGTTCATGTTCACGAGCATATCCACAAAGCCTTTGATGATTTGGGTTTCATCCACGGGGAACGGCACAGCTTGCTGCGCGTGGTCGAACACCTTACCATCCACGTGCATACCCTTGTATTTGAGCATCACATTGTCGCCTTTTTTGAATTTAGCGCCCTTGCCTTGCTTCTCCACCTTGTAGAGCACGCCCATAGCGGTTTTTTTGTACTTACCGCTTTTTTCAGCTTCTTGGTAATATTTTTCACCTTCTTTAGCTTTCTGTTTGGCGGCTTGTGCTTGCACCTTGCCCATCAGTGCTTGAAGGCTCATTTGCAAATTCATCATCTTATTTTGGTCTACAGCCTTCTTTTCGGAGAAAGCCTTTTTGAGTTCGGCAATGAAAACGTCTTTGTTGATGTTCACACCTTGTTCCTTCATGGCAGCAAACCCATTACTGATTTGCTTACCGATTTGCTCACCCATTTCAAAGCTGCGGGCATTGAGCGAAGTATCGGCTTCGGTGGCGATTGCTTTTTCCAAGCCCTTCAAAAATTCTTCAAAGTTGACCGATTCGTTGTTCATTTGCATTTCGCTGGTCACTTGTTGCTTGATGCCATATCCTGCCAAAGTGCCATACACATTGCTCAAAGAATCTTCAATGGGAGTGCAGCCTTCGCCTTTCTTGTTGCAGCTTGCCATCAGCGCCACAGCTGCCAAAATGAAAATCACTTTTTTCATAATTGTATTCGAAAAAAAAATCTGTTTATTGATGAATTAAAAATTGTTCTACTTATTATTTGCCCACTTTAATGAGTTGCACATCAAAGATGAGGGCGGAATTGGGTTGAATCGGACCGGTGCCATGTTCGCCATACGCCAATTCGCTGGGAATGAACAAACGATAGGCTGCCCCTTCGCTCATGAGTTGCAATCCTTCCACCCATCCGGCAATCACTTGCCCCACGGCAAAGGTGGCCGGCTCGCCGCGCTCCACCGAGCTGTCGAACACGGTGCCGTCGATTAATCGACCGGTGTAGTGCACGGTCACCACATCGTTTGGACCCGGCTTTTTGCCGCTTCCTTCTTTCACCACAAGGTATTGCAAGCCGCTCTCTGTCACCACCACGCCTTCTTGCTTGGCATTGTTGGCAAGGAAATCGCGTCCGGCTTTGGCATTCTCTTCTCCGGCGCGAGCTTGCAGATTGGTGAAATATTCTTGCACCACTTGCTTAGCCTCATCGTAGGTCATTTCGGGCTTTTCGCCGGCATACACTGCTTGCAGAGCGGCAGCAAAATCGCTTACATTGATTTTGTCTACGCCCGATCCTTTAAAATTTTGACCCATACTCAGGCCTAATGCATAACTTAGTTTGTCCATCATGATTTATCTTTTATTTACTTTGTTTCAAAATATTTGCAAAGTTAAAGTTATTTATAGTTTTGCGCGCTATATTTTTCAGTAAAAAAGTTTAAATTTGCATAGATAAATGAATTTATAGGCATAATATTGATGAAAAATTTAGTGATTTCTACCGGTGCCGGCATCAGCGCCGAAAGTGGCATCTCCACTTTTCGTGATGCCGGAGGGCTTTGGGAAAACTACGATGTGATGGAAGTAGCGAGCCATGAGGGTTTTTTACGCAATCCTGATTTAATTCACCGCTTCTATAATCAGCGACGTATCGAGCTCACCAAAGCGAAGCCTAATGCCGCGCATTTGGGGCTGGTGGAGCTGGAAAAATATTTCAATGTGAATGTCATCACACAAAATGTGGACAATCTGCACGAGCGCGCAGGCTCCTCCAATGTGCTGCACTTGCATGGCGAACTGATGAAGGTGCGCTCTTTGCGCCACGAGGAGCGCGTGTATGAGCTGCCCTGCAACCTGCTTTCCGACAAGGGACTCGAAACCTCAACCCACACCGTGGATGCCTACGGCGATGGCGTGAGGCCCCACATCGTGTTTTTCGGCGAAGATGTGCCCAATTTTGAACCGGCATGCCGATTGGCTGCCCAAGCCCACGTGTTTGTGGTGATTGGCACCACTCTGTCGGTGTATCCGGCTGCCGCGCTGCTACGCTATGCACCGGCAAGCGCACAAGTGTATTACATCGACCCGAATCCGGCGTCTGTTCCCTCTCACGTGCACGTGATTGCCAAAAAAGCCACCGAAGGAGTGAAGGAACTGATTCAAATGCTCACCAAGTGACTCTCGCTCTTGAGCAAAAGAAATATTTTTTCAGGAGTTCAGACATTTGCTTATTTTTCACACTTTAGTATCCATTTTTTTTTAATCCCGCTTATGACCACTCGGCAACATATTCTTTGGGCTGACGATGAAATCGACCTCCTCAAGCCGCATATCCTTTTTCTCAACAATAAGGGCTACGAAGTGACCACCGTAACGAATGGACGCGACGCCATCGATGCCCTCTCACAGCAACCTTTCAGCCTCATTATTCTCGACGAAAATATGCCGGGCATCAGCGGGCTGGAAGCACTGCGCGAAATCAAAATCCGCCAGCCTAATGTGCCGGTGATTATGATTACCAAAAGCGAGGAGGAAAATATCATGAATCAAGCCATCGGTAGCGAAATTGCCGACTATTTGATTAAACCGGTCAACCCAATGCAAATTTTGCTTTCTATCAAAAAGAATTTGCACAGCGAGGCGCTGGTGGCACAAAAAGCCACCGACGATTATCGGCAAGAATTTGCACGAATCAGCAATCAAATTGCCATGGCAAGCAACATCAACGATTGGTATGAACTCTACCAAACTCTGGTGCGATGGGAACTCACCCTCTCTAACACCGACACCGGCATGGGCGAAATGCTGAAAATGCAAAAGCAAGAGGCGAACAATGCATTCGCCAAAATGGTGAAACGCAACTACGAAACGTGGGTCACCGGGGGCGAACACCCGCTGATGAGTAATGAAATATTTAAAACGCAAATCTTCCCATTTATCGACCGAGGTGAGAAGGTGTGCTTTATCGTGATTGATAATTTCCGACTCGACCAGTGGAAAACCATCAGCCCACTCCTCAACGAATATTTCAACGTGGAAAAGGAGGAACTCTATACCACCATTCTCCCAACAGCCACGCAATATGCGCGCAATGCCATTTTTTCGGGATTGATGCCTATCGACATTGAGCGCATGTTCCCCGAATTGTGGGTTGACGAGGATGAAGACGAGGGCAAAAACCTCAACGAGGCACCGCTCATTCAAACCATTCTCGACCGCTATCGCCGCAAGTGCAAATTCTCCTACAATAAACTCAACGACTCGGCGGCAGGCGAACGATTGGTGCAACATTTTGCACAACTGAAAAATTTCGACCTCAATGTGATTGTGTTCAACTTTGTGGACATCCTATCACACGCGCGTACCGAAAGCAAAATGATTCGCGAACTCGCCTACACCGATGAGGCATATCGCTCGCTTACCGTCACCTGGTTTAAAAATAGTTACGTGCTGGAAATCTTCAAGCGCATAGCCGAGCAGGGCTGGAAAATTGTGCTCACCACCGACCATGGCACCACCCGAGTGGACAATGCCATCAAGGTGATTGGCGACAAAAACACCAACACCAATCTGCGATACAAGGTGGGGAAAAACCTGAGCTACCTTCGCCTACCCCAACAACTACAACCACTACGTGCAATACTACAACGACACCTTCCAGCACGGCGGCATCTCCATGGAAGAAATGCTCGTCCCCCTCATTACCCTCACCCCAAAAAAATAACTCAGCCCCCGCCCATTCCCCCCAAAAAACCACCATTTTTTTTGACAGGGGACTGTCCCTCTGTTCATATGGAGGTTGAATTGGCTCTGCAAGATGTAAACAAACCAATTGGTGTTGCCGAATATCAATATTTGCTTCCGAAGAACAAGTTGCAAGAATTGGAAACTGAGGAAATTAAAAAATCAACAAAATAAAAATTTATCAGTTCAAAATTCGACAATTATCACATTCTGTGATTAAATAATATTAGTTATTAGTATATAACTTCTCTATTTGTTTAAGTTCATTCAGATAAATATGTTTATTTTCATCTTTAACTTTCCAATCACGGTTATTAATTTCGATAGCCATTATTTCTGCTAATCTTTTTAATTGAAGTATATCTTGAATAGAAGGAACTATTCTTTTACACATTTCATCAAGTTTATATATATTTATTCCATATTCACCAGATAAAATATCCATCATTCGAAAAAATGCAATAGTTCGTCTTATACTAAATTTTGCAAGAACTTCGTCAAATATTGCATTGTCATCAGAATGTGCGGTGCGATTAAGAAATTCTACTTGATACATACATGTCAGTAAGTTTATAGCGGCGAGGCAGTAATTAAGAACCTGCTTCGTGCTAAATTTAAATAACGTGAGTTCGATGAAATATAATTAATTGAAAATTAGGGAAATAGCGGAATTTTTAGTAACTTTATAGTGCAAAAAAAACCAACCGCTATGTTCCCTA
>SFWW01000111.1 GCA_004559845.1 bacterium | reverse complement strand
TTATCATTAGTGCCGGAATGGCTAACTCCTAAGTTAGTGACCACAATCACATCTTTTTGCTTATGATAGCCTTGATCGTCCTTGATCATGTTGCCATTTCCATCGAGTACCGGAGCTTTGCTTGCGATGGCGTTTAATGTGTGGAAATCCGGAGTGCAACCGGTGAATTTAGCGGTGCCGGATGCCAGCTTAGCGGATTCGCCCAAGTTAGCGTACAAATTATAGCTTTCGCCATCGTAGTACTTAGCGTTCACTTCAATGCTCTTGCCTTCGAAATCGAGCGGGTTCACATTGGTGAATGTAATCGCACGCTCGCCGGTGCCGGATGCGGTGTACACCTTAGTGGTGGTGGCATCATTGGCGTCGGTTACCTTCACTTCGTATTGAGGAGCAAAGGTTGCTTCCACGTTAGGATCGCTGAAGGGAAGCTCTACGCTCACGTTGTAGTACGCGGCAGGTTTAGCTTTCTTTTCAGTGTCTTTGTAGCTGATGGTAAGCGCGTCGCTATTGCTATTAAGAGTTACATTCACGGTAGCTGTGCCGCCCTTCACGTTTGGCATTTGCATCACAGTGAGGTTTTCCTTACCGAGAGAAGATTTCACATTGCCCAAAGCACCTGTGTTGGGATCTTTTTCTTTATAGTTCATCACAGCTTTGTAGACCTTGTTGGCAAAGTTACCCTTGTTGTCCACCACTGCGAGTTCGTGGTTCACGGGGCTTACACCGTTGGTGCTGTTTACATTGTAGCTCACAATCTGTTCGAGGCTTACGGTGGCATTGGTCTTTTCTGCGTCTACCTTAAATTCAGCAGGCACTGGAGCGTAAACGAACACCTTGTCGGTCCACTTAATGCCGCTATTGGCAGCGAAGTAGCCGTTCACGGTTTCGCGTTCTGCAGAAGTGGCAACACGGAAGTTGGCAACTTTGTTATCGGTGGTGAGATTCACGAAGTAGAGGTCGCCGTTAGCCTTAGCGTTGTAGGTCACATAGCTGTAGCCATCGATAGCCTTATCAGTGTCGAGTTTCACCAATTGGTAACCGTTAGCATCCAAGCTGTATTGGTTCGGGAAGTAAATCACGAACGGGTTGGAGCGCACGGTAGAGGTGCGACCATTGCTAAAGGTTACGGTCAATTCGTAGTAGTAACGACCTTCACCCAAACCTTCTTCATCCACTGTGAAAGTAGTGGAAGTCGGGTCAGTCTTCTCGGCGGTATAGGTTGCCACCTTACCGTTGTCACTGCCGATAGGAGCGAGCGCATCGGTGGTTGCATCGTGGCGAGTAATAGTCCAGTTGCTGATGGTCACGCCTCCGGGAACGCTCACTGTGGCTTGATAGCTACCCTTTGTGTAGGAATCGCCCACTTTCACATTCTGTGCTGCAATACTTGCAGAACCGTATGCCAGCGTGGTGTAGATTTGCGAATTTTCATTAGGTTTCCCGGTTTCGTAGAAGAATTCAAATGTTTTGAAGTAGGTAGGATTCTCAAACAGGAAGTTACCTTTGTCTTTTACCACATTGTAGGTGGTTTGGGCATCGATGGCTGTGCCTTCGGTGTCGGTGGCATTCTTGTCCTTGTAACCCCAGTTTTTGTGTTTCGACCACTGTGCAATTTGCTTGTTGTTATCGTATGTGGTTTCACCACCCCAGCCGGTCCAAATCTTACCTGCACCCACATACCAGATATCGCTTACCACGTAGCGGTTGTAGGTCTTGTCGTCATCAAGGTTGAGGTTGGTATAAGCCTCTGCATCGAGGGCTTTAAGCTCTGCTTTCCATTCTGCACCGGTTTTGCCCACGTTGTTGCCATCAGCGTCTTTCACCGGAACGAAGGTCATTTGGTCGGATGAATACAGACGTTGGTTGTTCTCGCTTATGGTTGCGGTGAAGTAAACCGGGTTCTTCGGCGGCCACATGGTGCTGTACATCACGTTGCCCTTGCGGTCTTTGAGCAGTTTACCATTGGCATCATATAGGAGCCATGCTTCTTGCCAACCCTTAGATGTCTTGGTGCCTTCAGGAGTTTTTTCCACGCCACGAGGTGTGTCGTAGACTTGGTCTTGTTGCATCATATAACCCACCAGCGAAATAAACGGCAACTTGCTATCGGAAGCCTTAGCGAGGGTGAGGCTATTGCTATTGTTGGTGGGGTCGAAAGTAGCATTGTAGAGCTGACCTTCGGAGCTCAGATTAGTGAATTCTTGCGAAGCATAGTCCACATAAGTGCCGGCACTGGTGTATTGACGCACCTTCACAGCGCCGGTGTTGCGCATAGCAAAGCCATTGAGGTGATACAAGCCATCTGCACCCTTAGTCAGCTGCCATTCGGGTGTTACGCGGTTGTCATTAAGCACATCTGCAAGCAGATAGTAAACGGGGTTAGCTTCAAAGTCGTAAGCGTTCAATTCCGCTTCAGAGTTCACCCCTGCAGGATATACGGGAATATCGCCGGCTGTACCGTCAGCCAATTTTTTGATGCTAATTTTTTCGGTAGTGGTATTGAAAGAAATAGTATAGTTGCCGGCAACGGTAAGATTGATGTTGTCACCGGATTGCACACAGTTGTCAGCAGATGACTTATCGAGTTTATCCCATCCAAACCAACCTGCTTGACTACCATCGGCATTCATTTTTTTGATGCCAAAATCACCTTTAACGAAGCCGCGGGTCAAACTCCATATACCGTCGCCATCATCATCTGTCATAGCTGTGGTTTCCCAGCCGGAATTGCCGGTGATTTGACCATGCACTCCGTATTTGTAGGTAGTGGGAGTGGTGCTATTAATCGTGTAAGTTGCTTCAGCAATTTCGCTGTTGGTATAGCCATCTTTCACGGCAATAGCCCTGATAGTGGTAGTTTCGTTAACGGTGATAGGTCCGCTATACTTCGTGCTATTTGTAGTGGGAACAGTTTTATCAGTGGTGTAGTAGATGGTAGCACCTTCTGCAGCGCTAATAGTCACGTTTTGAGCAGAAGTGTATGCGCCACCAGCAGGGCTGAAAGTAGGCGCTGCAAGCTGCACCAAAGCTTTCTTGGTGATTGTAATAGTTTTGGTTAAGGGATTAAATGTAAACGTACAATTATCGCCCTTTTTAGGGTCGCCAACCAGTGTCGGTTCTCCTATATATGGAGCCTCGCCGTCGTTCTCTTTTGTGCTATAGTTGCATCCTCCACCGCCATATACGACGTCGTCAACACTGTATGTGCCATCGCCATTAGAGGTGAGCTTCTTCCACACCCAGTTGCCTGTGCCACCAAAATCGTGCTTAATCCAATAGGTGTAATCATTCCAGTTAATGGTAGACCAAGTTCCGCTGTTGTAGTAAACAGTTTCGTTGATTGTACTGGTAGTTTTATCATCAGGAGTATATAGGGGATTGTCAAAACTAAAGTCGCCACGGTAGGCAGCTTTTGTCTTGTGAAAATTGTCATAGTTCCCCTGGTTTCCTTCTGTGAACGAAATGTACGTTGAAGAATATGAGCCGCTGTAGTCAAATCCATAAATGTCGGTTCCGTATATTTTCGACATAGCATTTGAAGCAATGCCACTTGAGCCGGAACCATTGTTATTCCAATGAGGCTCGTTGTCCTTGTAGAAATACACATATACATTCGACCAATTTACTGTGTTCTTGAAGAACACATAATTGGCTTGTGCCGGTAGTGCTGCTACGAGCGCAAAGAGCACAAAAAAGAATTTAAATAAAAATCTCTTCATAGTGTTTTAGTTATTAGTATTGTTTTTTTTAAATATTGTTGTTAATAAAAGAGTTTTCAGCGGGTTGTGTTGAAAAAAATTGTACAAATGAACGTAGCTACAAATGGAGTTTTCCTATTCTACTATTCTCGGCAAAATTACCAAAAAAAATCGATATAGCTAAATTTTTGTATATACATTTAAAAAAAAAGTTATGCAATCGTTTACACGCCCCCCCCCCTTCTCTCCCACCCATAAATCCCAAATTCCTATAGGTGGGGGGTGGGGCACTTGTGGCATGAAACGAACAAAAAAAGCCGCTACGGTGGGGATGTGAGGGCTGACGCCCTTACGTGGGTGTGATGCCAAAATCTAACGGGAAGCAAGCTCCACCGTTATCTTTTGCCGTCACGCCCACGGTGGCTCGCAATGCTCGCCCCTCACATCCCTCACCGTATCGGAAAAAAAGTCGCTTCGCGAAAAAAAAGTCGGCTCCGCCGAAAAAAACCACGCCTGCCGCTTTACTAAGTCACGAATTTATCGAATCGCCACCCGCCCGCAAACCTGCCATCGGAGGGTCGGTCGTGGCAAGAATCCCCAACTGGGGACGGGAAGCAAGCTCCACCGTTATCTTTTGCCGTCACGCCCACGGTGGCTCGCGATGCTCGCCCCTCACATCCCTCACCGTATCGGAAAAAAAGTCGCTCCGCGAAAAAAAAGTCGGCTTCGCCGAAAAAAAAACACGCCTATAGCTTGCCGGACGGGAACGTGTATGTAGACAAGTGGGTGAATTGCCTTTTTGGGTGTTTTCCGCACCCATTTTATGGCGGAGGTGGCCGGGTACCGGTTTTTCGGGTTTGTTCGGATTTGGACCAAAAATGGGCTGTTTTGTGGTCCAAAAGCGAAATGAAACACCTGAAACACCCGAAACACTTGAAACACCTGAAACACTGTCTGTGGATGTTAGGATTGCTTTTTTGTAAACATATCAAAGAACTTGGTGGCAAAGTTAATGATGGTGTGAAAGCCGCTACGGTGGGGATGTGAGGGCTGGCGCCCTTTCGTGGGTGTGATGCCAAAATCTAACGGGAAGCAAGCTCCACCGTTATCTTTTGCCGTCACACCCACGGTGGCTCGCGATGCTCGCCCCTCACATCCCTCACCGTATCGGAAAAAAAGTCGCTTCGCGAAAAAAAAGTCGGCTTCGCCGAAAAAAAACACGCCTGCCGCTTTACTAAGTCACGAATTTATTGAATTGCTGCGAGGGGCAAACCTGCCATCGGGTCGGTCGTGGCAAGAATCCATAGCTGGGGGCTCATGTGGCATGAAACGAACAAAAAAAGCACGCCCACGGTGGCTCGCGATGCTCGCCCCTCACATCCCTCACCGTATCGGAAAAAAAGTCGCTTCGCGAAAAAAAAGTCGGCTCCGCCGAAAAAAAACACGCCTGCCGCTTTTCTTAATCACGAATTTATCGAATTGCTGCGAGGGGCAAACCTGCCCTCGGTCGGTTGTGGCACGAATCCCCAAGTGGGGGCACACGTGGCATGAAACGAATAAAAAAAGCTTATCTTTTGCCGTCACGCCCACGGTGGCTCGCGATGCTCGCCCCTCACATCCCTCACCGTATCGGAAAAAAAGTCGCTTCGCGAAAAAAAAGTCGGCTACGCCGAAAAAAAACACGCCTGTTGCTTTTCTTAATCACGAATTTATCGAATTCATCGAATTTATCGAATTTATCGAATCGCAGCGAGTGGTAAGCCTGCCATCGGAGATGGCATATTGTGGACATGCAAGCGAAGGCGCAGCCTGAAGCGCAGCTTGAAGCGCAGCTTGGAGATAGCGAAGCCAAAGCGATGAGCCTCGGAGGGTCGGTTGTGGCGAGAATCCACAGGTAGGGATATACCACCCTTGATACACACGATGCGGCACAGTTTGCTATAGGCGCAGTTTTTTTTTCGGCGGAGCCGACTTTTTCTCCGCGAAGCGGCTTTTTTTTCGGGTGGCGAGGGATGTGAGTGGGGTGCGTAGCAGCCCACCGTGGGCGAGAGTGGTGATAAAGCTGAAAACTCGTTTTCAGGCTTTATTCCACTCGCCGTCCCACGAAAGGGCTTTAGCCCTCACATCCCCGCATCCCGACTTTTTGTTCTCTTCCATCCCACAAAGCCACCATCCCCCCCACCACAATACGCCATCTCCGATGGCGGGGTTGCGCTCAACGATAATTCGTTAAATTCGATAAATTCGTGGCTTTGGAATAAGCAAGCGTGGCGGGATTTGGGGGTTGAAAACTTGGGGGCGTTACGTAGAAAGGGCGACCCTTGGTGAGGGCCGCCCTTTGGTTAGTTGGGATTATCCTATGATGGGATTAGTTTTTAGTGATAGTGCAGTAGCTCTTGCCGTCGCAGATGGGGTAGAGCTTGATGGTGTAGTTGCCATCAGCTGCAATCACGAGGTTGTCGCCGTTATGGCTGAG
>SFWW01000110.1 GCA_004559845.1 bacterium | reverse complement strand
TTTGCGCACCGGGATAGGCGGTGGCAATTCATCATCGTCGTCGTCGAAGTGCGGTGCTTTAAAAGTGGTGAGGCATTGCGGGCACACCACCATTCCCTTCTGCGCGCGCAGTTCGTCGGCAGAAAGTTCCATTTTGCGTCCACATTTCGGGCAAAAGCACTTCATCATTCAGCGATTATTCGTAGTGGATAACGGCAGGTTTCACAATTCTCCATCGATTGCCCTCCTTTTTTGCAGTGCCCGGCGCATCGCACACGATGCGCGTGCCAACTGATGCACCCCGGCATCGCAAATCACTTCAAAAGTGGCGTTCACGCCATCGGCAGTAGAGAGCCTAAAGATGCTATTGCCCGGCTCCATACGGTTGCTCACCGAAGAGAAAAATCCACCCTCATCGGGGCGAGAAACGAAAAATTCGGTAGGCATCGCCTTTGGCTTTTGAGGCGGAGCCGCCTTCGGCGTTGGCTGCGTTGGCACCGACTGTGTAGCCATCCTTCGGCTGATGCGATCTTCCACCTGCACCAATTGTGCGGAAAGCGATTTCAAGTGTTGGCCCACCTCCTCGTTGCGCTGCTTTAAGGCGGTTTTCAGCGCTGCGATTTCGTGGTTTTTTTCCTCCTTCAATTTCTTGATTTGATACAAAGCCGCCAGCGCCAAGGCGATGCCCAAGGCCGCGCACAGTCCCAAAGCCCCCATTATCAGCGCATTGCTCCCGGTTTCCGGTGTAGCCACAGTGCTGCTCGGCGTTTGTGCTCCGGCACTGCACAGCCCGGATGCCAAGAGCGCCACTATCATCCACAATTGTTTCATTTTGCTTGCTATTAAAGTGAAAAATTGAAAAGGCGTTACAAATTGTTCAACAAATTATATCGAATCACACCGATAATCGGATAGAAGAAAGGCACATCTTCAATCACGGCATCTTCTTCGTAGCGCCCTTGCAGATAACTGTTGATGCCCGCCAGCAGATAGTTTGCCACATTTTCATTTACCACCTCTTTAAAGGTGTTAAGCACTTGTATGTCGATGCCCAATTCGTCGCGCATCACGGCGTCGCAAAGGTTCACGAAAAAGGCATTGAAGCGCTTCACTTCCGCCACGATTTTTTCGCGCACCGCCACGTCGTTCACGTGGTTGATAGAGAGTTCTTCCTCATCAATCATCGAATGACAATATTTCAGCGCATTCACATTGCGAGGTCGCATCAGTTGGATAATGCTACTCATTTCGGGCGAGTTGTGGCATTCCAAACGCTCATTTTCCAAGCGCACGCCGCCACGGCAAGTGATTTGCTTGGGGCAATCGCGCTCCACCTTGATGCTAAACGCCTCGGTATACGATTCGCCACGGCAAGTGATTTGCTTGGGGCAATCGCGCTCCACCTTGATGCTAAACGCCTCGGTATACGATTCGCCAAACACACGTTCGATGATGGTTTGCGTGATTTCGTTCACCAAATCTTTGCTCCCCACAATGTTGATCATCTTCGAGCCGGTGCCACTGAAGTAAATTTGCTTCGGTTTCACATAGCCGCGGTGCTTCATGGCAGAGGCAATGTAGTAGATGATGGCACTGTAGAAATACACAAACACCAATTTTCTGCGGTCGTCGTTGCGCAGCAAGGCATTGTAGCTATACAGGTTGCGGTCCATGGGCGGCAAATC
Source organism: bacterium (assembly GCA_004559845.1). Taxonomy (GTDB): domain Bacteria; phylum Bacteroidota; class Bacteroidia; order Bacteroidales; family Muribaculaceae; genus Sodaliphilus. The sequence continues at coordinate 4,569 of SFWW01000110.1, read as the reverse complement.
GCGCAATTGCTCCACATTTTCAATCGAGAAAAGGAATGCATTGATGTCTTCGCTGCGTTTTCCCGCCATGATGGTGTTCATGATGCTATTCAGATAGGTAACCTCCTGATTTTGCGTCACCAATTTGCGGAAATATTCGGTGTAGTGTTGCAGTAGCGGATTGTTGTCGGCATCGTGCGGCGTGAAGGCATCGCCAAAAATGGCATTGCCTGCAAAGCGGAACGAAGAGATAGCCACCGGCAGTGTTTTTTGCTGCGCGGCGTCGGTTTGGTACACCACAATGTCGCTCGTGCCGCCACCGATATCCACCGACACATAACTGCTGCCCGCCACGTCGGCGCCCTTATAGTAGAATGCCGGAGCAATGGATTCGGGGTAGCAATGCAAATTTTCTTCGGCATTGCCGCCAATGTAGGTGTTGTAGAGTTCTTCCCACGTGGTGGCGAGGCGACTTCGGTCGGCGCCGCCCATGCTCACGGGGTAGAAATACACCACCCTCACCTTATGCAAATCAGCGTTTTCCAAGAGTGCTTTCGCCTTGATAAGCATCACGATTTCGCGCAAAAATTCTTTCGACAGTGTGTTGTCGCCCATCCATTTCAGGTTGGTCGACACCTCGTAGCCATCAAAATATTGCCGCTCGTAGAGGAAGGGGATGTTGATGTTGCTAAACAGGCCGGTGCCACCTGCCGCGCCTTTGTTGTTGGCCAACGCGGTGCGAAGCGGAAATCCGTAAACATCGTTGATTTCGCGGGGTAAAAATTCAATGCGTTGCAATTGGTCGGCAATGAGCAGTGCATCCTTCTTCAGCAACGACGCGATGAGCGTTTGCTCGCGTGCGTCGCTAAAAGTGAGCGGTTGGGATTCTTGTCCGCGTTCCGCCCATTCCACATGGCTGTTGGTGGTGCCAAAGTCGACGGCAAAAATCAATTCTTTGGCATTGGGCTGATAGGGCTTCCACAGCGGAACAATCACCCCCTCAAAGGAGCCCAATTCATTGTTGACGGAGGCTTCGATATAGTCGAAATTGCCTTGCACATCGTAGTAGGTGGTGGCATAACTGAGGCGCGTGCGCGCTTGCTCACTCACCTTCAGTGCTTGAGTGTGGTTGCCGTTGGCCATAAAGCGAAGCGAGCCGCCGCCATTGAGTGCATAGGTGAAGAGTTGCACTTTGTAGGCATCGTTGTGGTTGGTGCGCACAAAGGGGAAAATGGCAGTGCACAGTTGCACCCCGCTCACGATGCGTCCCATTCCCATCTGCTCGTTGAATTGCCACGAGGCATCATCGATAGGGATATAGGTGCGCGATAGTTCGATAAATCGTTTTTTCACGGGAATACGAAGCGTTACGTTCACACTGCCCGTTCCGGTTTCCACGATTTCGATGAATTTTCGTCCCATCACATGGCTCGTTAAATCCGAAGCGTTGAAATATTGGAAAAACACCGGTTTCAGCGGCAATAAATAACTGGCATTGCTGCCGGCAGCGCGCTGAATATTGCCATCAAAATAGTGATTACCATCGATGGCACCGCCCAAGCGGATGATGTTTTCGGTAAAGAAATCGTCGGTGGTGAGGAAAGGGTAGTGGATGCCGGTTTCCGGCAATCGGCGTTCGTTGATAGCCACGCCGGCTGCCCACACTTGTGTGGCGCTATTCCATTCGCGATTGATATAGGTGTAGTGGTCCACACTGCCGTTGAAATTGTTGCGCAGTACCAAGGGGAGTTTTTCGCCCTCGTTCACCGGGCGCGTGGGCGCAATCACGAAGTCGCTATTGGCGGCGCCGGCGGTAACATCCACCAACTTCTTCCGATAGAGCGGTGCACTGAGCACCGACACGGCATCTTCTCCGGCAAAGGGTGTGAATTGCATGTCGAGCATTTGGCGCACGATGCTTTCGCGGTCGGCTTGCAAAGCGGAGGGGTTGGGAATCACCTCGATAATGCGGCTATAGAGTGCCGGTTTGTGGCGCTCAATCAGCGGCAAATTGTTCACCATATAGCCATACACATTGCCGAGCGCTCGGCGCAGCGAAGTGTGTGCATTGAAGAGCAAGAAAAGGTGGTACACAAATTCATCGTCGCGCTGCCACAGGTCGCGCACTTCGCCGAAGAGTTTCACATTGGGCTCCACATTCACGCTTTCGATGGTGCTCACATTGGGTGCCGCCATGGTGAAAGAGCAAGGGCTGGTGGCACCAATCACTTGATTATTGAGCAAAAGGATATACCAATCTTCGAGCATCGCAAAATTATACACCCTATCGGCTTGCAAAAAGAGTGCAAGCGTTTCGCCATAGAGTCGGTGCTCGGGTTGCGCTTTCAGTCGCTGCAATTCAGCCGTTTTGTTCCATCGCACAATGTGGAGCTGACCGCTATGATTTTCGTATTCAAAAAAGAGTTGAGCCACATCGAGCGCATGGCTCACCATCATCTTTTCGCTCACGATACCGGTCATGCCCTCTGGCGAGGGTTGCAGGTGTTCAAAGGCGTTTTTCACCAAATCGAGTTGAGCAAACGGGCTCGGGATGGCGGTGCGCGGATTTTGCGACAGTCCGCCATTAGGGTCTTTAATTTGTCGGATATCGTCGTCGGAGTAAGGCTCAACGGCAATCCAGTCGGCTGACACCGATTTGGTGGTCTTGTTGTTGTAAGATAATATTTTGCTCATGTTGCGTGTAAAAAATATCCACTTAAAATAAAATCAGAAAAACCGTTAACCGCTTCACTTAATTGATATTCTCGTATTTATCGTCGAGGATATTGCCGGCGGCTTCGTTGAAGAGGTCAAGCAATTTGTATTCCACCGTGCGGTCGGAATACTTTTTATTGTCGCGGCTCAATTTGTTGAGTTCAGCGTTGAAAGTGTTGGCGTCCACATTCTTCCGTCCGAAGAACCCCTTTTTGGTCACCACATTGTGAATAATGTTCGACAAATTGTTTTCGCCCACATTGAAGAGTTGCACATGGCGCAAATTGGCGTACATTTCACTCAGCCATTCGGTGTAGAAGTCGAAGAATTGGTCCACCAAGGTGCGGAAAAATTGCGTGGTGGTAAATTCGCTGCGAATTTTCGGTTCATCTTGCGTGAAGCCTTGTCCGATGATGGCTTTCAGCGCAGTGCGCATATATATAAAGAGCATGTGGAATTTCACCATAGGTCGATAGATGAGTTGGCGCGTTTCCTGACCGAAGGTGTCGAAACTCACGTCGAGCAAATCGCGGTCGAGCCCGTATTCAAAAGCCTTGGTGGGCAAAAAACCGCCCATTCCATCGAAGAATTCCCGATTATCCATACCGGCAAACTTCAGCGCAGCCATGGCTCCCACCAGTTCCACCAAGTGTGCCGGATTGTGCTGGTCGCGCACATTGCCGGGGTCGTAGTCGTAGGGAATCGACGACGTTTGGTCGCCCAAATAAAAGAGTGCGTTCACATAGCGCTCGTTGGGGTGGGTGAGCGTTTCGTTGTAGTATTGCAGCGCGCTCTGCGTTTTCACCACAAAGTCGGCTTTATCGATGCGCTTATCTTGGCTATTGTTGAGGTTGAAGTAAGGCAGCACGGTGAGCCCGCCGATGGGAGCCATCCGCAGGAAGTTTTTGTTGCTCACATCCAAATTCTGCGCTTGGCGAATGTTTTTCACCAAGATAGGAAATCCGGCAGCTCCGGTGCCGCCGAAAATGCTGCTGATGAAGAAAATGCGGTCGCCTTCGGCAAACACATTGGCAAAGGCTTTAAATTCTTCGCTATCTTTAATCATGTTGAGCGCCACCGAGCCAATGTTGGGCGAGCCCACAAAGCCGATATTCATTTTGTTTTCCAATTGGTAGTCGGCAAAGAGCAGCGAAGTGAGCGCCTGGTTGGGCTCATTCATCGTGTCGTAGTGGATGAATTGGCGAAATTTGGTTTGTCCCACCGCTTCCATATTGAACACAAAGGTGTCGGTGATGGTGGTGCCGGTCATTCCCATAATAGAGGTGCGCTTGAGGTCTTCGTTACTTTTGTGCGGGTCGATAATCACGGGCACAATTTCCACATTGTTCATGGGGCGTCCGTCGCTGTCGAGGGGCTTCACCCCCGCTGCCGAAAGCATAATCAGCGACTTCAGCACGCGCGACCCTGTTCCGCCTATAGCAAAAATAAATAATCGCATAAAATATGTAGTTAAATGGATTTAACGACCGCTCAGGGTTGCCAGCCACCAAAACTATCGTCGTTACTTCTTGTAAACTTTTGAAAAAAACTTATTGTGGGAAGGGCGTGTGGCGGCAGTTGGTGCTCCACCAGCGGATGGCAAACGAAGCCACCACATAGAGCACGGCTGTCACCACCAAATTCACACCTTCAAAACTTATCATCTCGGCATCATAAGAGATGTTTTCGGCATCAAAAATGGAAGAATTGACCATGAAGCACGCAATCGGCGCCAACAAACACACCACTGCACCGATGCTCAGCCAGTGCCACCATCGGGCAAAACGCACGGAATTGATGAGGTAGTAGAACACGCCGGCGGCTATCCATGCCATGGCGGCAGTGATGCCACTCACCAAGCCATACACGCCGTGA
>SFWW01000014.1 GCA_004559845.1 bacterium | reverse complement strand
CCACCCATCAGTTTGCCCACCTTCACGGCAAAGTACACCAAATCGGCGGGAGCGGCTTCGGGCTTGTAGTCGAAGGTAACGGGGGTCACCACACCACCGGCACAGCCAATGGTAATCACACCATCGTCTTCGCTGTCGAGGTTGAGCAAATAGTCGCCCACAAGCATGTCGGCTTGAATGTTGGTGGCACCGGTAAGACCGGTTTCTTCGTCCACTGTGGCAAGGGCTTCGAGAGCGCCGCACTTAATATCGGGGTCGGTGAGCGCTGCCAGAGCAATGGAAAGACCGATGCCGTCGTCGGCGCCAAGCGTGGTGTTGTTGGCCCACACCCATTCGCCTTCTACGCGGGTTTCAAGCGGGTCGGTAAGAAAATTATGATTCGATGTAGGAAGTTTTTCTGCCACCATATCCATGTGGCCTTGCAGCACCACGCCTTTGGCATTCTCAAAGCCGGGAGCTGCGGGGCGAAACATCGCTACATTGCCCACTTCATCCACTTTGTAGTCCAAATTGTGTTCTTTGGCAAAATTGATGAGCCATTCACGAATTTTGTCCAAATTGCCCGACGGACGGGGCACCTTTGTCATTGCGTCGAATATTTGCCAAACGCGAGCAGGTTTTAAATCTTTTACTTCCATAATAAAATAATATTTGTAAATAAAACGGTTAGGTTTGCGTTGAGTATATAAATTTTTGTTAAAACATTGCTTTTACAATCGTAAAGTTACAAATTTTATTTGAATAATTGGGCAAAATATCGGAAACCTTTTCTAAATTTGCACAAAATTTACTGAAAAGCGTAAGTGAAGCTGGTTTTATTAGTGATTGGATTGCTACTGATAGCTGTGCTGCTGTTGGGCGTGCGCATCTTTTTTGTGAAAGGTGGCACCTTCCCTAACACGCACATACATAGCAACCCTCACATGAAAAAGCAAGGCATCAATTGCGCGCACAGCAAAGAATATAATCAATAAAAAAGTTACTCATACACAAAAATTAAAAAATGGAATTTTTGAACAGAATCTCTAAATTTGCATTCGTGGCATTGCTCTTCGTGGCAATGGCATCGTGCCAAGGTGAGAAAAAAGCCGAAGTACCCGCTTCTGCAAACATGCCTAAGCAGGCTAACGAAAACATGACTGTGCGATACGTTGACGCCGACACTTTATTAAAATTCTACAACTTGGCAAAAGACTACAACGAGTCGGCTACAAGAATGCAAAACCAATTCGACGCGCTACAAAAAGCACAAGATGAAAAACTGCGCAATTTGCAAGCTTCTTTTGCACAAAAACAAAAAAATAATGTCTACGCCACCAACCCTCAACAAGCACAAGCCGACCAAGCCACATACCAAAATGCTGTAGTGGCGGCACAAAAAGCGGTCGGGGCTAAGCAAGAAGAAATTGCCAAAATTTTGGAAGAAAATCAAACTGACCTCAACAATAAAATCAACGATTTCCTGAAAAAATACGCTAAGGAAAAAGGCTACGATATGATTCTTAACAAGGCCGCCACTTTCTACGTGGACCCCAAATTCGACGTCACAAGCGACGTGGTGGAACGCCTCAACAAAGAATACACCAAAGTGGCACCCAAAAAAGAAAAATAACAAACCCTATATTTTTGCCTAATAGCATACATTAGCCGCTAATAACATAAATTAGCCGCTCACAACATAAATTAGCCGTTAGCTCGCATCATCCCAAAAGCTAACGGCTAATTTTTTTATACACCCACCACCACCAAAATCCCCCCACAGGCAAGGACACGCCTCCGCCATAACGGCTGCCAAAAAAAACACCCCACCGGGCACCCCCATCCACCCCACCCATAGCACCCATAGCACCCCATAGCATCTATAGCACCCATAGCACCCATAGCACCCATAGCACCTATAGCACCCATAGCACCCATAGCACCCATAGCACCCATAGCACCCATAGCACCCATAGCACCTATAGCATCTATAGCCGTCAAACCGCCATCGGAGATGGCGCATCGTGGACAACTCCATGCAAGCGAGGCGAAGCCGAGCGCAGCTTGGAGCCCGCGAAAGCCGGAACGATGAGCCTTTTTCGGCGAAGCCGACTTTTTTTCCGCGAAGCGGCTTTTTCTTCGGGCGGCGAGGGATGTGAGTGGCGCGCACAGCGAGCCACCGTGGGCGCGAGTGGGAGAAAGCCGAAAAACACATTTTTGGCTTTCTCCCACTCGATGTCCCACGAAAGGGCTTCAGCCCTCACATCCCCGCCACCCGACTTTTTGTTCTCTTCCATCCATCAAAACCCACCATCCAAAGCCCACCTGCCTGCGTTGCCACACACGTTCCTGCCCTGCAAACTATAGCCGTAGTTGTGTTTTGGCGAAGGCGGCTTTATTTTCGTTGCACGCCACAAAAGCGGGCAAGCATATCCGTTTTTAAATGAAAGAGCCGTGTAAAAGCATCAAAAACTATGTTAATGTGTAGTGGATTTTTTGCTTAAAATTTTGGTAATGCCATTTGTTAGCATTAATTTTGTTGATTGATTACAAAAAATCCACCGCAGATGCTACAACCTATTATCGACAGTAGAGCGATTACCCATTTAAAAAAACTGCTCGCCGAGGCGCGCAATATCGTAATCACGTGTCACCTCTCACCCGATGGTGATGCGCTGGGTAGCACTTTGGCGTTGTGCAGGGTGTTGCGCAAAATGGGAAAAGATGCCCACGTGGTGTATCCCGACCAATTGCCACGCTCGTTGCAGTTTTTGCCGGCTATCCAAGATGCGGTGATTTATTCCAAGTCGCAAGTGCGCGGCGGATTTTTGGTACGCAATGCCGACCTCATTTTCTGCCTCGACTTCAACACACTCAAGCGCATCGACAAACTGGCGGAAGTGGTGGAAAAAAGCCGGGCGCCTCGCGTTCTGGTCGACCATCACCTCGACCCCGACGATATCTTCGCCGTGAAAATTTCGTTTCCGCATCTGTCGTCCACGTGCGAAGTAGTGTATCGCTTGCTCTATGAGATGGCGCTCCTTCACCATATCGACACCGAAGTGGCACAATGCCTCTACCTGGGCATGATGACCGACACCGGCAATTTCACCTACAGCAGCGAATACCCCGAAATCTACGAGATCGTGGCGCAATTAATGCGCTATTCCATCAATAAGCAGTGGCTCTACAATATGGCGCTCAACACCTTCAGCGAAGACAGTCTGCGCCTCCAAGGATATGCCATGAGCGAAAAAATGGAAGTGTTTCCCGAAGCCGGAGCTGCGCTTATCACCCTCACCGCCAACGAACTCGAGCGCTTCCACTATGCCAAAGGCGACACCGAAGGCTTGGTCAATAAGCCGCTGTGCTCCCCAAGGGTGCAGTGGGTGATGTTTTTGAGAGAAGACCCCGATAAGATTAAAGTGTCCTGCCGCTCGCAAGGCGATTTCTCGGTGAGCGATATCTGCGCAAAATATTTTGGAGGCGGAGGTCACAAAAATGCCGCCGGGGGCGACTTCTTTGGCACAATGGATGAGGCGGTGGCGGTGTTTCACCAATTAGTGGCTGATATAGCAGCAGCACAACGAACTGAACAATAACACTTTATTCATATATGACAACAAAACAAATACTTTACATTGTGGGCTTTGTGGTGGCTTCCATGGGCTTCTTTTCGTGTGAAAACAATCGCAGTTATGCTGAGTTGCTCAACGATGAGCGCCAATCGTGCAACGCTTTTTTGTGCAATTTCCGCTTGGCGGATGTGCCTGCCGATTCGGTGTTTGAAGTGGGAGAAAATGCTCCCTTCTACAAACTCGACCCCGACGGAAACGTGTATATGCAGGTGCTCAAGGCGGGCGATAGAAAAAACAATAAGGCGCGCACTTCACAAACAATCTACTTCCGATACACGCGCTACAACCTCAACTATTGGTACAACAACGACCACGCGTGGACTTCTTCCGGAGGCAATGCCGACGATATGAGCGCTGCCACCACGTCGTTCCAATACAACGATTTTTCGCGTCAATCCTCGGTGGAATGGGGCGCCGGTATCCAAATGCCGCTCCATTATTTGGGCATTGATTGCGAAGTGAATTTAATCGTGAAGTCGCAATACGGACGCTCCGACGAAATCAGTTATGTGATTCCGTTCTTCTACCACCTGCGCTATTTCCCCAGCAAGGTGTAAGTATCGGCACATCTATCCACAGACTATCATTTTCAATAATCAAACTACTGACTAACAATTTTTTAACCAATTAAACTCTTTTAATACTTTTATGTCACTCATTAAATCAATTTCCGGCATACGTGGCACTATCGGTGGCGCTGCAGGCGATGGACTCTCTCCACTCGATATCGTGAAATTTACCAGCGCGTATGCTACATTTATTCGACGCACCACCAAAGTTGATTCCAACAAAATCGTGGTGGGTCGCGATGCGCGTCTTTCGGGCAATATGGTGCTCAACGTGGTGGTTGGCACACTTGAAGGAATGGGCTTTGATGTGGTAAACATCGGACTTGCCACTACTCCTACCACCGAACTTGCCGTCACTTGGGAAAATGCCTGTGGTGGTATCATTATCACGGCTTCCCATAATCCTAAGCAATGGAATGCACTGAAATTACTCAACGAAAAGGGAGAATTCCTTACCGACGCCGAAGGCAAAGAGGTGCTCCGAATTGCTGAAGCTGAAGATTTCAACTACGCTGAAGTGGATAACCTCGGACACGAAACAAAAGCCGACTATCTCGACAGGCACATACAAGCCGTGCTCGACCTGAATTTGGTGGACGTGGATGCCATCAAAAAGGCTAACTTCACTGTGGCTGTGGATGCCGTGAACTCAATTGGTGGGGTAGCTATCCCGAAATTGCTCGAAGCACTGGGCGTGAAGAAGGTGGAAAAACTCTTCTGCGAACCTACCGGGCATTTCGGACACACTCCGGAACCCATCCCTGCCAACCTTACCGCTGTGAGCGACTTTATGAAGCAAGGTAAAGCCGACGTGGCTTTCGTGGTGGACCCCGACGTTGACCGATTGGCAATCATTATGGAAAACGGAGAATTCTTCGTGGAAGAATACACCCTCGTGTCGGTTGCCGACTATATCCTTTCGCAAACCCCGGGTCCGGCTGTAAGCAATCTCTCTTCTTCTCGTGCCTTGCGCGACGTGGCTGCCAAACACGGATGCCGCTACGAAGCATCGGCTGTGGGCGAAGTGAACGCCACCACCTTGATGCGCGAAATTGGAGCAGTGATTGGCGGCGAAGGCAATGGTGGAGTGATTTATCCCGAATTGCACTACGGACGCGATGCACTCGTGGGCGTGGCACTGTTCCTTACTTTGCTGGCTAAGAGCGGCATGAAAGTGAGCGAACTGAAGAAAACATATCCGCAATACGAAATCGCTAAAACCAAACTCCAACTCACACCCGACATGGATGTGGATGCTATCTTGAAGGCGGTGGAGAAACATTATGCCAACGAAAAACTCACCACCATCGATGGCGTGAAGATTGATTTCGAACACGGTTGGGCACACTTGCGCAAGAGCAACACCGAACCCATTATCCGCATCTACAGCGAAGCCCACACCATGGAAGAAGCCGAAAAACTCGGCAACGACGTGAAAAAAATTGTAGAATCTCTGATTTAATCCCCCTATCCCCTTTAGCCCCAACCAACAGCTAAAGCCAAAATCAGAAATCCGACAATTAGAGATAGAAGTTAGAGATTAGAGAATTAAAAAAATCTAATCTCTAACTGTTTTTTTGCAACCTCAAGCCATCCCTCTTCTACAAGCTAAAGAACGAACTGCCATCAAAGCAGTGGGTGCAAATTTTTTCTTTGGGCAAACCTATGGCTTTCACGATGGTGGAGATGGTGGAAAATTTGAGTGAAGTAAGATTTAGGCGCCGCGCTATTTCGTTCACCATCCGCTCATATTCGGGCGAGCCTTCGGTGGCATACGCTTCCAAATTCTTATTCATATCCCCTTCAAAGTCTTGTATCACCCGCCGAGTGATGAGCTCAAGTTCGCTTTTAGAAGCGGAAAAATTCACAAACGGACACGCATAAATGAGCGGCGGACACGCAATGCGCATGTGTATTTCCTTGGCTCCGTCTTCAAAGAGGGCAGCGGTGTTGTCGCGTAGCTGGGTGCCACGCACGATAGAATCGTCGCAAAAACAACACTTTTTCCCGCGTAGCATATCGGTGTTTTGAATGAGTTTCATTTTTGCCACCAAATTGCGCATCTCTTGGTTGCCGGGCATAAAGGAGCGCGGCCAAGTGGGGGTGTATTTGGCTATGGTGCGCAAATAGGGCACCTTTCTGCCCTCGGCATAACCCACTGCCATACCAATGCCGGAATCAGGTATACCGCACACGCAATCCACCTCCACATCATCGGTTTCTCCCATCGATTTGCCACATTCGTTGCGCATTTGTTCCACATTTCTGCCCTCATAGCACGAGGTGGGAAAACCGTAGTAAATCCACAAAAACGAGCAAATTTGCATTTCTTTCTCCGGCGCACGCATCGGTATCATTTCGCTATCGGTGATGCGCACTATTTCGCCCGGTCCCACGTAGTGCAGTGTGCGGAAGCCGAGATTGGGGAATGCCGTGGATTCCGACGTCACCGCCATACCTTCTTCGCTTTGCCCCACCACGATGGGCGTGCGGCCCCAGCGGTCGCGAGCGGCAATTATGCCATCGGCAGTGAGCAGCAGCATCGAGCACGAACCTTTAATGGAGCGATACACATTCTCAATGCCCTCCACAAAGTCCTTTCCTTTAATAATTAATAAAGCCACGAGTTCGGTGGGATTGATGCGCCCCGACGAAAACTCGCTTAAATGCATATTTTCGGCGAGCAACTGCTGCGCCAATTCTTCTTGATTGTTGATTTTTGCCACGGTCACGAGCGCAAACCTGCCCAAATGAGAATGAAAGAGCATAGGCTGAGCATCGGTGTCGCTTATCACCCCTATGCCCGAACGCCCTTGAAATTTGTTGAGCTCGTCCTCAAATTTGGTGCGAAAATACGATTGTTCCAAACTGTGAATCGAGCGAAAAAACTCGCCCTCATCAGTGAGTGTTGCCATACCGGCACGGCGGGTGCCTAAATGCGACTGATAGTCGGTGCCATAAAAAAGTTCTGCTCTACAGGCTTTGTTCTTGAATTTTACGCCAAAAAATCCTCCCATTTCCCTGAAATGTTTTGTCCGAAAACCGAATCCGGAAGATTAGATTGGCGCCGTGGCAACTGCCTTTGGCATAAAGCAAAGCTCCTGGAAACCAACCTTAGGTCTTCGTTTTTCGAGTCCCGAATGATGAATAAAATAAAAAAACCGCATAAAGTTACAAAGAAAATCTCAAACGCCCGACATTTCCACCACACTTTCCCACTTTTTCTGCACGAAACCGTTTGCAAAACAATGCCTAATCCCCACCAAATTCCTCATCCATCCTATCGAATCTATTCAATCTATTGGGGCTATAGCATCTATCCACTCCAAAACAAGCAACTTTCCCTTTTGGTCATGAACCCGCCACACTATCTTTGCCAAAGCCGCGATTTTCATCTTTAAATAAAAGACCCCACACTCACCTCTTCGTTTTTTTGCTTGGAATGAATTGGATTTTGAAAAAAAATGATTAAATTTGAGGTTGAATTACTGTAAAGCAATATTTTTATCAAAAAAATCATCATCATTTATGGCTAAGATAAGCAAATTTTTTGTTCTCGTTGTTTTCTTGAGTGCTTGCCTTCCTACATGGGCAGCCGGCAGTGTGGATAATTGGCGCAGCGAAGTGGATCGGCTCATGGAGCAAGGCGAATTCGCCCAAGCCACAAAACTGATGAAGCGCTTGCCGAAAAAGGTGCGCAACGCCGAGGCTGTAACCATCGATTCGCTCAATCAAATCATGGAGCGCATCCGTAAAGATTTCACGCTCTCGCCCGAAGCCGGCGTGAAAGCCATCCGCGAAAAAATGCCGGATGCCTCCGATGCACAAATTGCCAATTGGAAAGCTGAAAAAGCCATCGAATGGATGAATATCGATGGACAAGAATGGTGGTTCCGCAAGGCAGTCCGCAATTTGTGGCTCTTGGGCAAGGAATTTGCAGCTACCAATGCGCAGGAAAATGACGAAGAAAGCAAAAACTTGCGAAAATATGTGGTGGAAGCCCTCCGCAGCACGCCCGATGCCAATGGCGTACGCAATTGGCACCACGCCAATATTACCTTCACCCTCGATGTGAAAGCCGATGCCATCCCCGCCGGCGAAACACTGCGCGTGTGGATGCCTATCCCCTACCAAAATTTGCGCCAGCGCAACATTAAACTCGAAAGTAGCAATCGACCCGTGGTGTGGAGCTCAGATAGCAAGCACCACACTATATATATGGAAGCCGTGGCTGAGAAAGGAAAACCCACTCACTTTGAATACACTTTTAGCTACGATGTGGGAGAACGCCATTTTGCACAACAAGACCTCTTGGCTTTGGCACAACCCTATAAGCACACTCCTGAATATGAACAATTTACCGCCACAGAATATCCCCACATTATCGTCTCCGACGAGATGCGCGCTTTGGCAAAAGAAATTGTGGGAAACACGGATGTGCACCCGGTGATTGCTGCCAATCGTATCTTCCGATGGATTTCACACAAGTTCCCTTGGGCTGGCGCACGCGAATATAGCACCATCAAAAATATTCCCGCCTATGTGATTGCCAACGGTCATGGCGACTGCGGGCAAGTGGCTTTGCTCTACATCACGCTGTGTCGCGCTATCGGCATTCCGGCTCGATGGGAAAGCGGATATATGCTTCACCCTGATGCCGTCAACTATCACGATTGGGCGGAAACCTATTTCGAAGGCGTGGGATGGGTGCCTACCGACCCTTCGTTCGGACGCTCTACCGTTCAAAATCCACACATTGCCGACTACTATGCCACCGGTATCGATATCTATCGCATGGCATCAAATGAGGCGGTGGGCGATAAGTTGAGCCCCGAAAAAAAGTACATCAGAAGCGAAACCGTTGACTTCCAACCCGGAGAAGTGGAATGGAAAAACGGCAACCTCTACTACGATATGTGGGATTCTAATTTCCACCTCAATAGCATTACCCCGATTAATAAATAATAAAAATACAACTTCCTCTCACACTACCACTATGAAAAAAATGATTTGCTTCGTGGGCGCATTTTTGCTCGCCTCATCTGCTTTCCAAATGGCTGCAATTAGCGCCGATCAAGTGCTCAACAATCTAAAAAAACAAATCGCTCCCGACAAACGCACGGCAATATGGGATGTAAAAGTGGAGCAACAAGCATCCGCTGTAACCATCACGGGCACCGTGGGGCTCAATGAGCAAAAAGATGCCATTAGCAAGGAATTGGCGAAAAATGGCTTTAACAAGGTCTCCAATCAAGTGAAGGTGCTTCACGACGCTGTGCCCGACAACAAAAAATGGGCGCTGGTGAAACTCTCGGTGGCAAGTATGCGCTGCGAGGGTAAGCACGCCGGCGAAATGGCTACACAAGGCATTATGGGACAACCGGTGAGGGTGATAGATTGCACCTCCGACTGGTATCGCGTACAAACACCCGACAATTATATCTCCTACGTGCCTTCGTCGTCGCTCTTTTGCCGCTCTGAAGCGCAAATGCAACAATGGCGACAAGCTAAACGCTACATCCTCACCACCTACGGCTCGCGATTGGTAACCGAACCGGCAGGCGACGAAACCGTCACCGACTTGGTGATGGGTAACATCCTGGAATACAAAGCTGAAAACGGCGATTGGATTCAACTCGCCACGCCCGATGGCAGAACCGGATGGGTGCTGAAAAGTGAAGTGGAGGAGTTTTCCCAATGGGCAAAAAAAGACCTGGACCTTAACCTCGTGCTCAAAACCGCACACCGTATGCTGGGCTCGGGCTACCTCTGGGGCGGCACTTCCACCAAACTCACCGACTGCTCGGGATTGGTGAAGGTGAGCTATTTTAGCAGTGGCGTGATTCTGGCACGAGATGCTTCCCAACAAGCACTCTACGGACTGAAAATCAAAGGCTCGGATTGGCATAAATGCGAATTTGGCGATTTGCTCTTCTTCGGCACCAAAACCGGACGAGTAACCCACGTGGGCATCTATATGCAAGATGGCAAATACATTCACTGCTCCGGGCAAGTGAAAATCAACAGCCTCGACCCCAAAGACCCCTCCTACCTCTATTCGCCCCTCTCTGCCAGCCGCATCGCAGGCCAAGAAGGCACTCCCTACATCACCTACGTGCGCAACCACCCCTGGTATTTCTAAAAAATTCAAAATAAACAGAAACAAAAAAAAAGAAGCAGAATCAAACAGACATTCGTCTTAACTTCCCGCGAGCAAAGCGAGCGATAACTTCTTCAACTTCTTAACTCCAAAACAAAAAAAAGCAGAATCAAACAGACATTTGTCTTAACTTCCCGCGAGCAAAGCGAGCGATAACTTCTTCAACTTCTTAACTCCCAAAAAAAAAGAAGCAGAATCAAGCAGACATTCGTCTTAACTTCCCGCGAGCAAAGCGAGCGATAACTTCTTCAACTTCTTAACTCCAAAAAAATAAGAAGCAGAATCAAACAGACATTCGTCTTAACTTCCCGCGAGCAAAGCGAGCGATAACTTCTTCAACTTCTTAACTCCAAAAAAATAAGAAGCAGAATCAAACGGACATTCGTCTTAACTTCCCGCGAGCAAAGCGAGCGATAACTTCTTCAACTCCTTAACTCCAAAAAAAATAATAATCTCCAAAAATAACAACAAACAATATGTCAATCAATCGTAGAAAATTCCTTTTAGGGGCAGGATTGGGCTTGGTGGCTGCAAGTTCTCCCATTTCGCTCACAGCAGCGGAAGCCCCCGCCACCATCAAGCGCAGCGGACGTTTGAAACTCAAATTTTTCCCTTACGAATTAAAGCTGAAACACGCTTTCAATTTGGCAAAGTATAGCCGCACCACCACCCCGGATGTGCAGGTGGAACTGGAATACGACGGCGTGGTAGGATATGGCGAATGCTCTATGCCGCCCTATTTGGGCGAAAGCGTGGAAAGTGTGTGCAAATTCCTCGGTAGCCTCAATTTGGAACAATTCACCGACCCTTTCCGCAAGGAGGATATCCTTGCCTATGTGGAAAGTGTGGCGCCTAACAATCGCGCGGCTAAGGCGGGTGTTGACATTGCCCTGCACGACCTTTTGGGCAAACTCATGGGGCAACCGTGGTACAAAATTTGGGGGTTGAGCCCTGAAAAAGCACCGCTCACCACTTGCACCATCGGTATCGACACCGACGATAAGGTGCGACAAAAAATGACCGAAACCTACGATTTCAAACTCATTAAGGTGAAAATGGGATTGGGGGGCATTGAAAAGGACAAACACCTCTACGAATTGGTGCGTAGCATTCGCCCTGACATCAAACTCTATGTGGATGCCAACCAGGGATGGAAATCCAAGGAGGAGGCGCTCGAAATGGCGGAATGGCTTGCCGATAAGGATTGCCTCTTTGTGGAGCAACCACTCGAAAAAGAAAAGCCGCTCGACGACACCGCTTGGCTCACCGAGCGTTCGCCGTTGCCCATTGTGGCTGACGAGGCATTCCAGCGATTGCCCGACATTCGCCGTTTCCACGGCGTGTATTCGGGCATCAATATCAAATTGATGAAGAGCACGGGCATGAACGAGGCTTACAAGATGGTGACGCTGGCACGCGCCCTCGATATGAAAATCATGATTGGATGTATGACCGAAACGTCGTGCGCCGTCACTGCCGCTGCCCAACTCTCGCCTCTCTGCGATTGGGCTGACCTCGACGGTAACTGGCTCATCGCTAACGACCGTTTCGATGGCATCAAAATCGTGAATGGTCAGGTCACCGTTCCTGCCGACCGACCGGGCATTGGCGTGGAATTGGTGAAATAATTTTTCGCATTTCTTTCGGCGCAGGGGGCTACATGGGTTAGCTCCTCTGCGTTTCAGTTTTCTCATCTTGAAATCTCTACAATCAATGAAGAAAAAACCCTTGTTTGCCATTTCGCTACTGCTGGTAGCCGCTCTGCTGATTTTTTGCGTGCAATCGTTTTTTAGCGAGGAATTGGAGGAGCACTTGGGATTGTCGTCGGCAAAATTTGCCGGTGCCCTCTTTACGGCTGCGCCCGACTCCACTGCAAAAAAATCACGCGCTCACAAATCCGACAGCACCGCTGCCGAAGCGCAAAAATTTGCCGCGCTCGACACCACGCGCAAAAAAATCCTCTTTTTCGGCGACTCTATGCTGGAGCGATTAGGGCCGCGGTTGGGCGCTTACGCGGAGGAAAACGGCCACGAATTGGCGGTGGTCACTTGGTATAGCAGTAGCACGGAAGTGTGGGCTAAAAGTGGCAAAGCCAAAGAATTTATAGAAAAGTATAAGCCAAACTATGTGATGGTGTGCTTGGGGGGTAACGAATTGTTTATCTCCGATATCAAGCAAAAGCGCACGAAGTATGTGCAGCAGCTGCTTAAGGAAATTGGAAATCGACCCTACATTTGGATAGGACCGCCCAACTGGAAAGACGACACGGGATTCAATGAGATGGTGCAAGCACTGGTGCCGGCGGGCCGTTTCTATTTGAGCTACACGCCCGACCAGCACTATGAACGTGCCAAAGATGGTGCTCATCCCACTGCCGCTTCCGCCGCTAAGTGGATGGACCGCATTTGCCGATGGGTGATGACCAAGAGCGATTTCCCGATTCGCCTGAACCTGCCTGCCAATGCAAAGGTGTCGGCTGAATATCGTAAAAATCATTGTCACTACGAGTACCTCTCCCCTCCCGAAGGTGAATGATTTGAAAATGAATATACTGAATCTCTCCATCTATGATGTGATGACCTATGGAACATTTATCGTTTGATTTCGCCACGCTGTGGCACAATATAGTGGCTATGCTCGTGCCCAATGCCGCCGCGCCGGTGGTGTTTTCGAGCGGTCTTTTCTGGGTGGCGTTTGCCATTTTTTTGCCCGTTTATGCCTTGCTGCGCAATCGCCGCACGAAGATGCAGCTCTTTGTGGTGGCGTTTAGTTTGCTATTTTTCGTGCGCTGCAGCGGCTGGTATGTGCTGGTGATGCTTGCCACCTCTGTTATCGACTGGTATGTGGCACTGCGCATCAGTGCTGCCTCCGATAAGCGCAAGCGCAAAATGTGGCTGTGGCTATCGCTCTGCTGCTCTTTGGGCATGCTGTTTGTGTTTAAGTACACCAACTTTTTCCTCCACACCTGGGCGGATATCATGGGCAACAATTTCCAGCCGCTCGACATTATCGCTCCTATCGGACTTTCGTTCTACACCTTCCGCACTATCAGTTATGTGGTGGATGTGTATAAAGAAAAAATGCCGCCCACGCGCAGTTATCTCGACCACCTCTTCTTCCTGTCGTTTTTCCCGTGCTTGATTGCCGGACCTATTGTGCGAGCCAAAGATTTCATCCCGCAAATCCACAACCCTGCTCCCGTGAGCGCAGAAAGTGTCTACGCCGGTTTTTGGCAAGTGATGATTGGCGTAATCAAAAAAGCTGTGGTGGCGGATTACTTGGCGCAGTACACCAATATCGTGTTCTCCAACATGGCGCCCTACAGCGGATTCGAATTGCTGATGGCTGCCGTTGGCTTCACCGTGCAACTCTATTGCGACTTTGCCGGCTACAGCGACATGGCGATAGGTATGGGCAAAATGATGGGATTCGATTTGGGGGTGAACTTCGATTTTCCGTTCCGTTCGAAAAATATCACTGAATTTTGGCGCCGATGGCACATTTCGCTCTCGTTTTGGCTGCGCGACTATGTGTATATCGCTCTCGGAGGAAATCGCAAAGGGAAGGTGCGCCAATACACCAACCTGCTGGTAACAATGCTCTTGGGAGGATTTTGGCACGGTGCCGGTCTCAACTACATCTACTGGGGTGCACTCCACGGTGTGGGGTTGGTGGTGCACAAAATCAATATGCCGTGGCTCAAAAAAATCCCCGACAATCCCGTGGTGAGCATCTGCTCGGGATTGCTCACATTTGCCTTCGTGGCGTTTGCCTTCGTGGCATTCAGAGCTGAGAATCTTACCGACACGCTCGCCATGTATGCAGGCATATTTACCAATTTCGACCTCGCTCATGTGCCCTATTTCATCAAGGCGCGCCCCACATGGTGCGTGATGATGGTGCTCATCCTCATTGCCCATTTCTTGCCTAAGTGCGGATATGCTGCCGTGCAAAGATGGTTTGTGAACACGCCATGGGTGGTGAAATTGCTCGTGTTTGTGGTGGTAGTGCAATTGGTGGTGCAATTCTCCTCCGCCGATGTGAAGCCTTTCATCTACGCACAATATTAAGAATTGTGTAAGAATGATTTTTTTAACGGAAGTGAAGAAGTGGAAGAAGGTATCGTTCGCTATGCTCACGGGAAGTGAAGACAAATGTATTCTTAACCCTAATCTCTCAAATCTCTAACTCCTAACTCCTGTCCTTTGTAACAAAGTTGTAACATTTTTCATTTTCAGTTCGTTACACCTTGCATTGTTACAGGTTTGTTATAATTCTGACGGTTTTTTACAGTAATTTTGCAACAGAAATAAAATACTAACCACAAAGAGTGACCAACATGGCTGATGTGCCAAAAATATTAATTGTAGACGACGAGCAATCCATTTGCTATGTGCTGAAATTAAACCTGGAAATGGAAGGATTCAGAGTGGATACTGCCAATTCTGCGGAAGCTGCACTGAGAATGAAATTGGAGCGCTACGATTTATTTTTGCTGGATGTGATGATGGAACACATGTCGGGATTTGAATTAGCTAAAGTGATTCGAAGCCGCTCCGACTTGAAAAATATCCCCATCATTTTCTGCACAGCCAAAGACTCGGAAGAAGATTTGCTCGAAGGCTTTGACAACGGGGCCGACGACTACATTCGCAAACCTTTTTCTATGCGTGAACTCATTGCACGGCTCAAAAGCGTACTCAAAAGAAGTGGCAGATATGTAGGCGGCGATGTCTTGGAATATGAATCGCTGTCCCTTAATACCGCCACACGTGAGTGTAGCATTGATAGCCGACCGGTGGCGCTCACCATCACGGAGTTTGATTTGTTGGCATTCTTTTTGCAAAATCCCGATAAGGTGTATTCGCGTGCGGAAATCCTACATAGGGTTTGGACCGCTGATGTGTGTGTGGTCGACCGTACGGTGGATGTAAATATCGGGCGTTTACGTAAAAAACTCGGAAATTATGGCGACAGAATCATTACCCGACAAGGACTTGGTTATGGTTTCAAAACCAAAGATTAGTGTCCACACCCGCATTTTTATGCTGATCATGTTTTTCACATGGTCGCTGGCGTTGGTGTTTTTCGCTTTGCAGTATTCACGGGAGGTGGAGTTCAAAACGGAAGTGCTCGATAGCCGACTGCAAATGCTCAATATCCGCATTCTCGACCACTTGGAAAAAGAGGGCTCCGTCACTCCGCAATTCCTTAAAGAAATCGGAGCCAACGATTCGCTGCGCGTGTCGCTCATCGACTTTTCCGGAAATCTGATTTTCGACACCAATGGCA
Source organism: bacterium (assembly GCA_004559845.1). Lineage (GTDB taxonomy): Bacteria > Bacteroidota > Bacteroidia > Bacteroidales > Muribaculaceae > Sodaliphilus. The sequence goes on along the minus strand of SFWW01000014.1, from coordinate 4,549 downwards.
CCCATGTGAAAGAAAACCACTCCAATAGGCAAGAGGTGCTCGATGCCATTGCTAAGGGACAGGGGTACACGAAGCGACGCATTTCTTCCACAGATGCTCGACAATATTTCTATTCCGCTACAAAGGGCAATAAGGTGGTGGTGCGCACCGCTTTGCCCTACAATCACACGCTTGCCGACACGCTGAAAGCCGACCCGGTGAATAGCTATCTGATTATCGTGATTGCGCTGCTGATGACGGTGCTGGCTTGGTTTGCTACATATCGAGTGAGCCGCAGTGTAAAAAATTTGCGCAAATTTGTGGAAGCAGCGGAATACGATGATATCGACGACTACGACACCAAACGATTCCCTAACGATGAACTCGGCGAAATTTCTGCACATGTGGTGAATCTCTACAAAACGATGAAACTCACCGCGGAGCAACGCGATAAAAATTTGCGCAACGCTATGTTTGCACAAGCTGAGAAAGATCGTATTAAGCATCAACTCACCAACAATATCAATCACGAAATCAAAACACCCGTTCACGTGATTCAAGCATGCCTCGAAACGCTGGAAAACAACGCTGAGGCGCTGCCGGAAGACACCAAAAAACAACTCATCGACACGGCCTACGATAATGTGAAGCGGCTCTCGCTCTTGCTTGCCGACATTTCTACCATCACGCGCATCACCGATGCTCCCGAAAAAATTGAGTGCGCTGAGGTGGATGTGGCTGAAATCATTCGAACCGTGGTGGCTGAAATGAAGGTGTATTCTCCGGAAGAACAAATGAGGGTGCACGTGGAGGTGCCGGAACACCTGCCTTTGAAGGGTAACCCTTCACTGCTGGAATCCATCTTCCACAATTTGATGACCAATTCCATTCACTATAGCGGGGGCAGGGATGTGATAATTAAGTTGAAAAACGTTAGCCCCGACTATTATGTGTTTACCTTCGCCGACAATGGCGTGGGGGTTGACCCGGAACATTTGCCTCGACTCTTTGAGCGTTTCTACCGGGTGGACACCGGCAGAAGCCGTGCCAAAGGGGGCACCGGACTCGGGCTATCAATCGTGAAAAATGCCGTTGCCTTCCACCAAGGCACTATCACAGTGCGAAATCGTGAGGGCGGAGGCTTGGAATTTGAATTCTCTTTAGCTAAATAATCGGTAATTTTTTTTAGTGGTTTATTACCTGCATGAGAGGGCATCATTAGCTCTTCATAGCCCGTGCTGTCCTCTTTCTTTCGAAATTTAACAATTCTAAATAATGAAATTATGAGTCCTGTATTTACTGTAATTGTAGTTATTCTTGCCATTTTGGCGATTGTGGATTTGATAGTGGGGGTGTCTAACGATGCCATCAACTTCCTCAACTCTTCTATCGGCTCCAAAATCGCATCCTACCGCACGATTATTTGCGTGGCTGCGGTCGGTATCTTAGTGGGTGTGCTCACCTCGCACGGTATGATGGAAGTGGCGCGCAATGGCGTGTTTCACCCCGAAATGTTTACGTTCACCGAAATCATGTTTCTCTATGTGGGCGTTATGCTTACCGATGTGCTACTGCTCGACAACTTCAACAAATTGGGATTGCCTACCTCTACCACCGTGTCGATGATATTTGAATTGCTCGGTGCGGCAGTGGCTGTCACTTTGTTCAAACTCTATGATGGGAACATTCAAGCCGGATTTAGCGAATATGTGAATAGCGCGAAGGCTTTGGGTATGATTTCTGCCATTTTGGTGTCGGTGGTGCTCTCGTTCTTGGTGGGCGCGGTGGTGATGTATTTCTCGCGACTGCTGTTCACTTTCCGCTATGCACGGCAATTCAGCCGCTGGGGCAGTATGTGGTGCGCCGTTGCCATTGTGGGGATCATTTATTTTGCTATGTTTAAGGGATTGAAAAATTCCGGTCTCATCACTGAAGAAATCTCCGGATTTATCTCTACCAATTTCTGGACCTTGCTCTTGAGTGCGTGGGTGGCGGTTTCCGCTATTTTGTTCGTGCTGAGCAAATTGGGCGTGAGCATCCTCAAAATCACTATCCTGAGCGGTACCTTTGCTTTGGCGCTTGCCTTTGCCGGCAACGACTTGGTGAACTTTGTGGGTGTGCCTCTTGCCGGCTTCGATGCCTATAAATTGGCACAAGACGGGGGCATGTCGATTCTCATGGATGGCCTCAACAACCCCAAAATGGTGAATATCGGTTATCTCGCCATTGCCGGCGTGGTGATGGCGGTTACGCTGTTTTTCTCTAAAGATGCCAAAAAGGTGTCACAAACCGAACTCACGCTTGCATCGCAGCAAGAAGAAGATGAGCGGTTTAATTCCACGCCTTTCTCCAGAGCGCTCGTTCGCTATTCGGTGAAGGTGAATCGTTTCTATGAAAAGGTGCTTCCTAAAAAGTGGCAAGACGCTATCAATAAGCGATTCGAACCTCTCGCTGAAGAACACCGAGGAACCGGTAATTTCGACCACATTCGCGCCGTGGTGAATTTGGCTGCAGCTTCTATCCTGATTTGTATCGGCACTTCGCTCAAATTGCCGCTCTCTACCACCTATGTGGTGTTTATGGTGTCGATGGGCTCGTCGTTGGCGGACCGTGTGTGGGGTAGAGACAGTGCCGTGTATCGCATCTCGGGTGTGATGGTGGTGATTATGGGATGGTTCGTGACGGCTTTTGTGGCGTTCTTGATGGCATTCTTCATCGCACTGATGCTGATGATTGGTGGTGGATATGCTCTTGCCGCTGTGGTGCTCCTTGCCGGTTACTTGCTGATTAAGCGTTTCATCGGTAACAATGCTAACGAGAAAGATGAACACAACGAACCGCTTATCAACAAAGACGATGCCCCGGTCGACGTGCTCGTGAATTGCACGCAATTGGTGGTGGACACAATGGATCAAACTTCCAACATCTACAACCGTGTGCTGGTGTCGCTCTTCACCGAAAACCGGAAGGGTTTGAAGGAAACTGTGGCGCAAAGCGAAAAAATGTATGCCGAAGCCAACCGTCGCAAGTATGAGATTTCTACCACGCTGAAACAGCTGCAAGAGCAACATATCGAAACTGCTCACTACTATGTGCAAATCGTGGATTATGTGTGCGAGGTGTCGAAGGCTTTGCTTCACACCACCCGACCGGCCTACGACCACATTAATAATAATCACCGGGGGCTCACAAGCGAACAAATCCATGATTTGAAACTAATTAATGATAAGGTCGACGATATCTTTAAACAAATTTCCGCCATGCTGGCGAAAAACGATTTTAGCCAACTCGATGAGGTGATGGTGAAAAGAGACGACTTGTTTAACACTATTGCCGAAATCATCAAAAACCATATCAAGAGGGTGCGAACTGATGCGACATCGAGTTCACGCGCAAGTGCATTGTTCCTCAACATATTAAGCGAAACAAAAACCATGGTGCTCCAAGCACGAAACATGATTAAGAGTGAAGCTTATTTCTTGAATGCAATGCAAAAAATGGAGTAGTATTTTATTAAATTTTGCTTTTGGGTCACTTTTGCAAAAGTGACCCTTTTTTTGCCCTTTTTTTCGCCAAAAAATGATGTGAGATTCAATTAATATGCGTAACTTTGTGAATTGAAAATTAATTCTTAGTTCACAATATCATTTTTATTCTACTTATGGAAATTACAGGCAAAATCATAGCAAAACTGCAACCACAAAGCGGCGTTTCAAAAAACGGTAACAATTGGTCGAAACAAGAATATGTACTTGAAACTCAAGAAAATTTCCCCAAAAAGGTGCACTTCGATTTCTTTGGCGAACGTGCCAATCAATACAACCTCGAAGTGGGACAAATGGTGAAATTGAACTTCGACATTGAAAGCCGGGAATACAATGGCAGATGGTACACCAGCATTCGGGGATGGAAGGCTGAAACCATCGATGAGGCTGCCGCAGTAGCCGCTACTGTAGGTGTGGGGGGCGCTGCTCCCGTACCACAACCGGTAGCCGCCCCGGTTGATACTCCTGCAGCACCGCATCCTGCTGAAGCCGCCGCCCCGGTAGCACCCCAAGATTTCGGTCAAGGCACTCCCGACGACCTCCCATTCTAAAAATAGAAGTTAAGCATCGCTTCACCACATACCAAGAAGCGCAACCTCCCCATTCGTTTTCTCCACAAAACGAAAACAACAAAGGTTGCGCCTCTTCTTATTTTTTTGCCCCATCTCAAGCATAAAAACACCTCCCCCCAAAAAAACTTATAGAGATGTCCCCTATAGCCACTAATCCCGCCATCGGAGATGGCGTATTGTGAAAAACTCCATGCAAGCGAAAGGCGAAGCCTGAAGCGCAGCTTGGAGATAGCGGAACCAAGGAAGTGAGCCTCGGAGGGTCGGTTGTGGCAAGAATCATAGGTAGGAATATGCCACCCTTGACACACACGATGCGCCATTTTTTTTGCGTCAGGCGCTGTTTTTTTTCGGCGAAGCCGACTTTTTTTCCGCGAAGCGGCTTTTTCTTCGGGAGGCGAGGGATGTGAGTGGCGCGCACCGCGTGCCACCGTGGGCGAGAGTGGAGATAAAGCT
>SFWW01000109.1 GCA_004559845.1 bacterium | reverse complement strand
CAAAATGCCGATGTGGATAAACCCATTTCCAACTTCAATTTCCAAAAATAGATAAAATTTTGCAATCCCACAAAAAAATCTTCACCCGCCCCGAAATCCACGAATTCCAAATTCCTATAGCCGGGGACATACGTGGCATGAAACGAATAAAAAAAGCCGCTACGGTGGGGATGTGAGGGCTGACGCCCTTACGTGTGCATGATGCCAAAATCTAACGGGAAGCAAGCTCCACCGTTATCTTTTGCCATCACGCCCACGGAGGCTCGCCATGCTCGCCCCTCACATCCCTCACCGTATCGGAAAAAAAGTCGCTTCGCGAAAAAAAAGTCGGCTCCGCCGAAAAAAAACACGCCTACCGCTTACATTCTATTGGGTATGGTGATAATTATTACTACTTTTGTGATAGAAACCGTATGGCAGACTTTTATTTAATTCATATCCGGATATTGCAAATAGAAGATGATTATCAATTCAAAACAAATAAATCCCGTTTTAAAACAACAGCTCAAGGACTATGTTCACCCCTTTGTGGGCATTATTCATCAGGTGTATAAAGAATTGCCCAATGGTATGCCCGAATACATTTATCAAGAGGCTCTTGAATTAGCCTTTCAGCAGGCTGAAATACCGGTAGAAAAAGAGTATCGTCATCATCCGGTTTTTCGTGGAACCAAACTATCTTCCTTTCTTAAAATGGATTTAATGATACCCGGCGCGCGAGGGAATGTAATCATTGAATGTAAAGCTATTGAGGAATTTACTGCAAAAGAGTATCAACAAATTTTCTCTTATTTATTTGGCACAAAGTTTCCTATAGGCATACTTGTGAATTTCCATAGTTATCCGCAAGTCGATATTCAAAAATTTTATTACGACAAATCCGACAATACCATCAGCCCTTTCTAAAGCCATCCCCCCATATCTCCACCGCCCCCACGCAACCACCCTCCTCAACCCCCACAGGCGATTTTTTTTTCGGCGTAGCCGACTTTTTCTCCGCGAAGCGGCTTTTTCTTCGGGCGGCGAGGGATGTGAGTGGGGTGCGCAGCAACCCACCGTGGGCAGCGAGTGGGGATACAACGACGAAAACTCGTTTTCGGCTTTATACCCATTCGCCTGCTCACGATAGGGCTTTAGCCCTCACATCCCCGCCTCCCGACTTTTTGTTCTCTTCCATCCATCAAAAGCCCACCATCCCACCAAAGCCCACCATCCCACCAAAGCCCCATCCCACCAAAGCCCCATCCCACCAAAGCCCCATCCACCCAATCCCACCACACCACAATAAACCAAAATGAATTCGTGAAATGGGGTCAAAGCCAACGAATTTTCTCCCCTTTTTTTTACACATTTGTTACCCCGTTCGTTTGCATTTTTACTGAATTATTTATACTTTTGTCCCATAAAATGCCCAATGAGGTAAGACCATTGATTTGACGAGGTTTAGCTAAATTGTCAATGCGTCTAACAGAGCAGGGTACGACATATTTTTACACATCAATTGATAATTCACTTTTTTGTTTCTACTTTTAAAATATTTTAATTATGAAGAAACTTTTTACTTTATTTCTTTTTGCCCTACTGGCAATCACATCAGCTTGGGCGCTGGACTTCTCCCAGACCTACTCGTATGGGTTAGAGGGGTGGTCGCTTACGGACTATACAGACGGGGGGGACTATTATCGTGTCCCCAAAACCGGCAGCACTTCAAGTGATGCGGTTATTAGCGGCATTTTTCTAAATAAAACCATCAAGGGTAATGTGACAGTTACTTTAAACGTAGCCACTTATGGTGGCGGTACTAATCCATCTGCATCCACATTTACTTTGTATGCTGATGATAAAGCAACAACTGCTGTTACTGCTACGAAAGGTGGTACTTTACCAACAAGTAGCGACTACACAAATGTAACCTACACTGTTACACAAGCTAATGCTTCAAGCCTAACCACGGACTTGATGATTCGAATCACCAAACCGGGTAAGCAAATCCGCCTCAAATCCATTACGGTTAAATTCTCTTATGAAGAAACTACCGGAGGCAAAACGGTTTCTTCTTTAGCGCTCTCAGGCGAGCCGACTAAGACGGAGTATTACACGAACGAAGCATTTTCTACCGCCGGCTTGACTGCGACTGCATACTATACTGACGGAACGAATGCAGATGTTACTTCTCAATCCACTTTTGAATGTGATCCTGCCACTTTCACAACCGCTGGCGCACAAACGGTAACGGTAAAAGCTAAGTATAATGATACTTATTCTAACGAAGGAACTTACAACGTAACAGTTGCTGAAGCTTCCACCAACACCTACACCCTCGTTACCTCAGTAGACCAACTTTCAGTGGGTGACCAAGTGATTTTTAGCAATACCGCTCACACTAATTTGATGGGTCAGCAAAACACAAATAATCGTGGAACAGTAGACACCGAAGTAGAAACCGGTATAACATGGAACGATGATTATTCATCCGTAACCATTTCCAATGATAATGTGGCGATTGCAACTCTTGAGGCAGGTACAAAAGAGGGGACATTTGCTTTCAAAGTGAACGAAGGTTACCTTTATGCTGCTTCTTCCTCTTCCAACCATTTGAAGAGTAAAGCATCCAAGGATGACAACGCAAGCGCTAAGATTTCGATTTCTTCGAATCAAGCAACGATTACTTTCCAAGGCGATAAAACAAGGAACATATTGCGTTATAACAGTTCGGATAAGCTCTTCTCATGCTATGAATCAGGTCAGCAAGCTGTGTTGATTTACAAAGCCGGCGCTGTTGTGGTGAAGCCTGCTGCTCCTACTTTCAACCCTGCAAGCGGTACCACCTTCACAGATGCGCTCGACGTGTCCATCACCCCGGCTGCTGGTTGCTCGGTGAAATATCAAATTAATGACGGTGGAGCCATCACTTCCACCGAAAGCCCTGTGATAGTAAAGCTGTCTAAAACCACCACCATCACAGCATGGTCGGTTGACGCCGACGGCGTGGAAAGCATGGCTGCCACCGCCACCTACACCAAGGTTGACCCTACCTCAACCAACACCTATCTCTTGGTAACATCGGATAGCCAATTGGAAAGCGGCGCAAAATATGTGTTGGTTAATAAAACCGGCGACAAGATAGCATCTGCTTTCAGCACCGACAAGATTACTACAGTTGGAAGCTCCGGTAACTACGATCTCGATACAAACAACAATATCGTAACCGTTCTTAGCGACGAGGTGAATGTGTTTACTTTCACAGGTGATGCCACCAATGGATGGACCATTACCGACAAAAAAAATGTTGTTTATACAAGTAGCAACCAAAATGAACTTTCAAGTGGAACTGCCACCTTGCATACCATCTCCATATCCACTGACGGAACCGTGAAGATTAGTGCAAAAAGCTACCCAACACGCCAATGGAAATTCAATTCAAGTATGTTTCGCAATTACGGCACCGGCACAGGTTCGGCTCCGTATCTCTACAAAGCCGGCGCTGTTGTGGTGAAGCCTGCGGCTCCTACTTTCAACCCCGAAAGCGGCACTGCTTTTGATACCGAAACTGCTACCGTTACCATTACTGCTCCGGAAGGATGCACATTGAAATACACTGTGGGAAGCGGCGAAGAGCAAACTTCCGCCTCCAACACTGCCGAGGTGACCGTTTCGCCTACTGCTTACACCATCACCGCTAAGTCGGTTGACGCTGAAGGCGTGGAAAGCAACGAAGCCACAGCCACCTACACCTTCAATGTGGTAGCCCACGTGAAAAATATTGCCGAATTCTTGGCTCTTCCTGATAAGACAACCGCCATCTTCGACAACCCTGTAGTGGTGCTCTACGACTATTCACAACCATCAAATTCGGGTACCAACTGTGAATATATTTGGGTGAAAGATGAATCCGGTCAAACCAACCTCTATTTGCCGGAAGCTTTTGATGGCACCAACCACGTGGCTCATTACGAAAACGGTGACGTGATTCCTGCCGGATTTAAGGCGACCAAAAATTTGTATGACGTAGGCAAGTTCTACCAAGCATTCGTGGATGCCACCAACAGAGCTACGCTCCAAGATGCCACACTGAAGCGTTTGGCTGACCCTGTCACCATCACCTTTAGCGAATTTAAAGGGTTAACCATTACCGATGATGATTTGGCAGAATGGAATAACACCTACGTGATGATTCCAAGAGTGAATTTCTCGCTACCAAGCGAAAAGCAATCCACCGTGAGTCAAGACGGCACTACCGCCACCTCTTCGGTGTTCTACAACAAATATAGCGATGAAGGCGCAAAGAAGAAAGACGGCACCTCCGCAGTGGTGGAAATGCGTACTGATGGCGCCTCGGTGGAATATAATGTGTATGGTATCTTGCAAGTGTTCGGCACTAAATGGGAAATTATGCCGATTCGCTTTGTGGAATATAGCGCACAAACCGTTACACTGAAAGAATTGGTGGAATTGGGCAATGCCAACTCCACGAAGGAAACTACCGAATACACCATCCTCAACGATTTGCGCGGTGTGCGTGCATTGCCCGGCAATGTGATCCTTGCAAAATCTAAATTCGACGATGCTGCTACAGAAGAAAGCGTAAACGCTAAAGCACAAGAAGACTACGACCAAAGTAACTGGGTGGAAATCGTGCTTCCTTCCAGCGTGAGTGCCGCTGACTATGTGGATCGCATTATCACCGGCTTGAGCGTGAAGGGCTACTACAAAAATACGACAAACCCGCGCCTTGAAGCCTCCGCAGCTCCCACAGCAGGTGGTGCCACCGGTGCTTACACCCGCAATGCTATGTGTCCTGCCAACTTTATGGGCACTTCGCAAAAGTGCAACGATGAAACGCTGACGCAAGAGCATGGCGACTTCTTCTTCATGACGCCGAAGCCTAATGAATGCGTGCAAGTGGTATGGGCTGTTTACAACAGCACTGCCAAAGCCTTCTACATCCCCGCAGCACAGGGCAGCATCAACAGCCACGGCTTTAAGGGCGCATTCTCCATCAATTGGGCATACAACGCCGGCGGTAAAATCACCAACTTGACTGACGGCACTACGTATCAATTTGCCGCAGTGGTGAAGAAACCGGAAGCCACAGCGCAATCTACTAAGCGCAAAGTTGCTTACGACGGCAGTCAAGATTTGAGCAAAGATTATGTGGTGTACCCGCTCAACCTCGATGCCAACACCGTGACCGGCATCACCGAAACCACCGGCGCAAAGACGGTGAAGAGCGTACGCTACTTCAATATTATGGGTGTGGAATTGGCAGAACCGACTGCAGGTGTGAACATCGTGCTCACCACCTACACCGACGGCACCACCCATTCCCAAAAAATCCTCAAATAAGCAAGCTAAGCACATAAAACCCTAATAACCAATTGCTTCCGAGCCCCGCCGCCCGGAAGCAATTTTTTTAAAGTCACGAATTTATCGAATTTATCGAATTTATCGAATTGCCAACCGACCGCAAACCCGCCATCGGAGCCCGCGAAGCCGAGCCTCAAAACCCACCATCCCACACAACCCGCAAAGTTTTCTTTTTTGTTTTCTGCATTTTTTTCGTACTTTTGCACTATGATGGAAGCAGAAGAATTTGATATCCGACAAGAGCGCCTGCGCAGCGACCAAGACGTGGAAAAAGCGCTACGCCCCATGCGCTTCGGCGACTTCGCCGGTCAGGACAAAATATTGGAAAATTTGCAAGTGTTTGTGGCTGCTGCGCGCATGCGTGGCGAGGCACTCGACCACATCCTTTTTCACGGCCCTCCGGGCTTGGGTAAAACCACCTTGAGCAATATCATCGCCAACGAGCTCGGTGTGGGCTTCAAGGTTACCTCGGGTCCCGTGCTCGACAAACCCGGCGATTTGGCGGGTTTGCTCACCTCGCTCGAGGAAAACGATGTGCTGTTTATCGACGAAATTCACCGCCTCAGCCCCGTGGTGGAGGAATACCTCTATTCGGCGATGGAAGACTACCGCATCGATATTATGATTGACAAAGGACCCGGCGCACGCTCCGTGCAACTTAATCTGTCGCCCTTCACCCTCATCGGTGCCACCACACGAAGCGGACTGCTCACCTCGCCGTTGCGTGCCCGCTTTGGCATCAATTGCCACCTGGAATACTACAGCCACGAGGTGCTCCAACACATCGTGGAGCGTTCGGCGCACCTGCTCGGCGTGCCCATCGAAGAGGATGCCGCACGCGAAATTGCCTTGCGTAGCCGCGGCACCCCGCGTATCGCCAACTCGCTGCTGCGCCGCGTGCGCGATTTTGCCCAGGTGAAAGGCTCCGGCAAAATCGATACCGCCATCGCCAAATACGCCCTGCAAGCCCTCAACATCGATAAATATGGTTTAGACGAAATCGACAACAAACTCTTGCTC
>SFWW01000013.1 GCA_004559845.1 bacterium | reverse complement strand
TTGGAATTCGAGAGTTCGCGCACGGCAATGTAGTCGCCATTGCGAATCACCGGGCTCATCGAATCGCCACTCACGCGCACAATGCGGCAGTTCGGACTAATGATGTCGGGCAAGTTGATGTGGCCCACCACCAATTCGTCGGAAAACATTCGCGCCCGCGGTATGGCGCCTGCCGTTACATCGATATCGTAGACCGGCGTGCCCAAATCGATGGTTTGCACATCGCTTGGTGCAATGGTGGTGATCGGAAGGGCGTTTTGCTTGCCAAAAGGCACATCTGTGCCGGATTCAATCCACTGCTTCGACACGCCCAGATTCACCACAATGCGATTGATGAGTGCGTGGCTCAGCGGCAGCCGCCCATTCATATACTTCGAAAGATTCGACGAGTCGACGCCGATTTTTTTTGCAAACTCAGCCTGCTTGAGGTTGAGCATCTTCATTAAATACTTAATGCGAGAAATAATGGCTTGTTCTTCCATGATAGTGTGTGCGTTTGTTATGGGGGCAAAATTACCACAAAATTGGCAATTTGCCAACTTTTTTGCCATTTTTTTTGAGGGGAGGGTGGGCTTTTGAGGGGGCATTGTGGGTGCGGGCGCAAAATATTGCGTCCTCTGCAGGAGGGTGGGCGTGTGTTGAAGGAGGGTGGGGGATTATTTTTCGCCGTAGAGGAGATCGCCGGCGTCGCCCAAGCCGGGTATGATGTAGCTGTGGTCGTTGAGCACGTGGTCGATGTCGGCGGCCCACACGGTGGCATTGATGCCGTCGGGCAAGTGCCGTTCCAGGTATTCAATGGCTTGGTCGGTGGCGATAACCACGGCAATGTGGATGTGCTTAGGCGTGCCCTTTTGCAAGAAAGCGCGAATTGCCACATCCATAGACCCGCCGGTGGCGAGCATAGGGTCGGCAATCACCAACACCTTTCCCTCGATGCTCGGGCTTGCCAAATATTCGGTGCGAATCACGAAATCGTTGGAGCCTTCAATGTATTTGCGATAAGCCGAAATAAAGGCATTTTCGGCATAGTCGAAAAAGCTGAGGAAGCCCTCGTGAAGCGGCAGTCCGGCGCGGAAAATGGAGCCCAGCACCACCTTATCGGCGATGGTGCGAGTGGACGCCACTCCCAGCGGTGTGGTGGTTTGTTGGTCGGCATATTCCAATCGTTTGGAAATTTCGTAAGCCATAATTTGTCCGATGCGCTTCACATTGGTGCGAAATCGGAGTCGGTCGGTTTGAATATCTTTGTCGCGGAGTTCGAGCATATATCGGCTCAGTAGCGAGTCGTGCTTACACAGGTTGATTACTTCCATATTCGAGAATGATAAAAAATGGTTGGCAAGTGCAAATGTAATGAATATTCGTGATTTTGGCAATAGTGATGCCAAAGGATTATTGGCTTTGTTTGCCGGTGATGATGGATTTAATGTCGTGAAGTTTATTGAGTGCCTCCATCGGCGTGAGGTGGTTGATGTCGAGGTTAAGGATTTGGTCGCGAATTTGGCTCAGCACCGGGTCGTCGAGTTGGAAAAACGAGAGTTGGTAGCCGCTGCGCTGTTGTCCCACCTCGGCAAGGTCTTTGGTCACGGTTTGCTGGTTGCGATTATTATCCTCGAGTTGGCGTAGCACTTCGTCGGCACGGTCCACAATGCTTGGCGGCATGCCTGCGAGTTTTGCCACGTGGATACCAAAACTGTGTTCGCTCCCACCTTTTTCGAGTTTGCGCACAAACACCACCTTGCCGTCGATTTCCTTCACGCTCACATTGTAGTTGCGGATGCGCTTAAATGAGCGTTCCATTTCGTTGAGTTCGTGGTAGTGGGTGGCAAAGAGCGTTTTGGCGTGTGCTCTTCCCTCGTGAATGTATTCCACAATGCTCCAAGCAATGGAGATGCCATCGTAGGTTGATGTGCCGCGTCCCAGTTCGTCGAAGAGCACCAGGCTGCGTTCGCTCAGGTTGTTGAGAATGGATGCCGCTTCGGTCATTTCCACCATAAAGGTGGATTCGCCGAGCGAGATATTGTCGCTGGCGCCCACGCGCGTAAAAATTTTGTCCACCAATCCGATGTGTGCCGATTCGGCAGGCACGTAGCATCCCATTTGTGCCATGAGCGTGATGAGGGCGGTTTGGCGCAGCAGCGCCGACTTACCTGCCATGTTTGGACCTGTGATGATGATGATTTGCTGCCCATCGTTGCTCAAATGTATATCGTTGGGCACATAGCATTCGCCCACAGGGAGTTGCTGTTCAATCACCGGATGCCTGCCCTGCTTGATATCGATATCCAGGCTCTCATCAATTACGGGGCGATTGTATTTATTTTCGATAGCCACGCGAGTGAAAGCGCAGAGGCAGTCGAGTTGTGCAATGAGTTGAGAGTCGGTTTGGATGGCAGGGATGTATTCGCTCACGGCAGTCACCAAATCGGAAAACAGTTTGGTTTCAATCATCAATATCTTCTCCTCTGCGCCGAGTATTTTCTCCTCATATTCCTTCAGTTCTTGCGTGATATAGCGTTCGGCATTCACCAAGGTTTGCTTTCTCACCCATTCTGCCGGCACCTTATCCTTGTGCGTGTTACGCACCTCGATGTAGTAGCCAAACACATTGTTGTAGGCAATTTTCAGGCTCGGGATGCCGGTGCGCTCACTTTCTTGCTTTTGGAGTCGCATCAAATAGTCTTTGCTCGACACCGAAATTTCGCGCAATTCATCGAGCTGGGGGTCAACGCCCGCTTTAATCACATGGCCGCGATTCACCTGATTGGGCGCATCGGGATTCACTTCCTCTTCGATGCGGTCGCGAATGAATTGGCACAAATTGATACGGTCGCCAAAACTCCGTAGCACATCGTGCCCGCTGTTCACACACAACTGTTTGTCCAATTGGTGCTTCACCAGTTCGCGTCCCTCCACATCTTTGAAAAAATATTCCACCACATCGAGGCGTCGGTTGATAGCCTTCACATCTTTGAGCGGAAACACCGTCCAGCGGTGAAGCATGCGCGCACCCATTGGCGAGAGCGTGCGGTCGATCACCGAGAGCAAACTCTTTCCATCTTGCGCCATAGGCGCCACCAATTCAAGGTTGCGCACCGTAAACTGGTCGAGGCGCACATAGCGGTCGGCTTCGATGCGTCCCAAGGTGGTGATATGCTTGATTTGGGTGTGTTGAGTGAGGTCGAGGTAATGCAAAATGGCACCGGCTGCCATCACCCCCTCTTTCATATCCGCCACGCCAAAGCCCTTCAGCGACTGCGTTTGAAAGTGGCGAAGCAAGCGTTCCATGGCGCTGTCGAGGCTCATCATCCAATCATCGAGTTCGAAGGTGAGCACCCGCGAATTAAAAGCGTCGGCAAATTTGTTGCGGCTGCTACGCTCAATCAGCACCTCTTTCGGGGCGAAATTATTGAGCAACTTATCCACATATTCCGAGCCACCCTCGGCAGCAAGAAATTCGCCGGTGGAAATATCTAAAAACGCAATGCCAATGTTTTGCCTGCCAAAGCACACCGCCGCCAAGAAATTGTTTTCTTTGCGATTCAGAATCGTGCCCGAAGTCACCACACCCGGCGTCACCAGTTCGGTGATGCCGCGCTTCACCAGTTTTTTGGTGAGTTTCGGGTCCTCCAATTGGTCGCAAATTGCCACCCGCTTCCCGGCGCGCACCAATTTGGGCAAATAGGTGTCGAGTGCGTGGTGTGGAAAACCCGCCATTTCGATGCCTTTGCCCACGCCATTGCTGCGGCGGGTGAGCGTGATGCCCAATATCTCGCTTGCCGTGATGGCATCTTGGTCGTAGGTTTCGTAGAAGTCGCCCACGCGATAAAGGAGCACCGCATCGGGGTGCTTGCTCTTCATCTCGTAGAAGTGCTTCATCATCGGGGTAAGTTCTTTACTCTTTGCCATAACATACAAAGTTACAAAAAATTTCCACCGCATCCCACATTGATGCCCCGAAAAATGCAAAAAAAATACCCGCCGTCCCACAATGTAGAAACCTTTTTGCTGTGAGCGAGCGAGGCGTTTGGATGGCTTAGCCGCAAGGGTGTGCTTGATGGGCGGTGAGGATGCGGCGTGAGGTTTCGCGGTCGCAGGTGAGTTGGGCGCGTAGTTCTTCTATGCTGCCGAGTTTGAATTCCAATCGAAGAAATTTGATGAATTGCAGCGTGATGTCCATGCCATAGATGTCGGCGTCGAAATCAAAGATATTCACCTCAATGGAGAGGCGCTTGCCATTATTGAGCGTGGGTCGGACACCCACATTCACCATCCCTTGGTGCCACTGCCCTGCCACCTGCACCATCACCGCGTAGGCGCCCTTGTGGGGCAGAATCAATTCCGGAGCCCATTCGCCCACATTTGCGGTGGGAAAACCGATACCCCTGCCATTGTGAAAACCGTGCACCACCTTGCCCTTCAGCGTGTAGGGCCTGCCCATACAGCGCATGGCATCGTCCACCTTGC
Organism: bacterium; assembly: GCA_004559845.1. Taxonomy (GTDB): domain Bacteria; phylum Bacteroidota; class Bacteroidia; order Bacteroidales; family Muribaculaceae; genus Sodaliphilus. The sequence goes on along the minus strand of SFWW01000013.1, from coordinate 29,126 downwards.
CCGAGGCAATGAGGCGGCGAATAATCGACGAACTCACCGGGGCGTATTCGCCCAAATATTCCGGTGCCTTGAGCACATCGATGCCCAAATCCTTGCCATGCTGCACATAGTCGGCAAACGATTCATTGGGGTCGTGGCCAAAGCGATGGTCGTAGCCCACCACCAGCACCGCCACACCATAGCGGTCGCGCAGCAGTTGGAGGAATTGCCGAGAAGTGTGGCGCGAAAGCGAAAGTGTGAAATCCAGCAGCACCGTCACATCAATGCCATGGCGTTCGATTTGAGCCACCTTATCGGCGGTGGTGAGCAGCATTTTAATGTCGGAATCAGACCGAAGCACCGCTTGCGGGTGTTGGGCGAAGGTGATGACCGCCGATTGCAGATGCCTCTCGCGCGCAATGCGTTTCACCTCATTGATGAGCGTGACATGGCCCAAGTGCACCCCGTCAAACATGCCGATGGTGGCAACCGTGCTCCCGCAAGGCAGGCAATCGTGGTTGGAAATCAACTTCATTCTATGATATGGTTTTGCTTCAACACGTCCATAAATTCTTCGCCCTCATTCACCAATGCCACCTGAAAGCCCAGCGCCACGGCGGCATCTAAATTGTGGCGGCTGTCGTCGAGGAAGAGCGTTTCTTCGGGGCGAATACCCATGGTGCGAATAGCATATTCAAAAATGGCGGGCGAAGGCTTATTGTGCTTCGCGCGATACGACACCGTGATGCCATCGAAATAAGCATTCACATCCAGCCCCTCCTTCTTAAAAAGGCGGGAAATGATGCCTTCAAACATGATAGGGTTGGTGTTGGAGAGCACATAAGTGCCAAAGCGAGCACGCAATTGGCGTAGCGCCTCCAAGCGATGGAGCGGAATGTCGATGATAAATCGGCTGATAGCATCAGCAATTTGCGCATCGGTCACGCCGGGCGGCATCGATTGGCGCATCGCCTCGCAAAATTCCTTAGGCGATAGCGCCCCTGCCTCCAATTGCAAAAACGGACCACTTTGGCGATAGAGCCCAATCATGTCGTCGGCATTCGTCATGCCCAAGGCGGTGAGGGCGTCCACACAGCGTTGGCGCTCAATATCGATGATGACGCCGCCGAGGTCGAAAAGCAAATTCTTTACGGGAGTCATTGTAGCCGATGCTTATTTTTGGGGGTCTTCGAGTTGGGTTTTCAGCAAGCGCATCGTGTCGTTGCAGAGTTTGATAAACACCTCACGGTTGCGCAACAGCGAACTGGCCTTAATTTGCTTATTGCCACTTTTAAAGATAAAGCCCGTGTCGGCAGAGCCAATGGCACGCATCATGGTTCGGGCGCCGTTTTCTAGATTGCCGGTGTGGGTGCTAAAGAAACTGAAGCGGCTAAAGAAACGGTTCATGCTCAGTTTGCTCAAATTAATCAAACCGCAGTCCACGCTGTTGACCGACACCTGATGGGTGCGCAACACGGTAGAGAGATAGATAGAAAATAGCGACAGCGCCATTTTGCTTTGCGCATAAGCAGCGATAGGCATAAAATTGTTGACCGCAGGAAATTCGTAGGGAATCGACACCGGCGTGTGCGAAAGCGAGGTGCTGAAAATGATGCGCCCGCCATCAATCATGAGCGGATACATCAGCAGCGAGAGCAAACTCGTGCTCAAGAAATTCACCTGCACCAATTTTTCAAAGCCGTCGGGCGACTTTTCGCTGCGGTGGCTAATGTAGCCGGCATTGTTCACCAGCACAGCCACCGGGCGGTTGAGCGCCTTGATATTGCGCACAAACTCCCGCACTTGGGCAAACGAGCCCAAATCGAGGTGCATAGGAGTGATATCTTTATTGAGCGTGCGAATTGTCAATTCTTTGGCTTTGGCACGGCATTTTTCGTCGTCGTAGCAAGCCATCACAATAGCATGACCGGCTTCCGCCAATTTTTGTGTAATCACGCTACCCATAGCGTCGGTGGCGCCGGTGATGATGTAGAGGGGTTTTTGTGTTGTAGAACTCATATGATGTAATGTGTTATTGAAGTCCGTAAATCAAGTTGATGAGGCTTTGTCCCACCGCTTTGAGTGTGGCAGGCGAAATTTTGTCGATGGTGTCGCCTGTGGTGTGCCAGTGGGGATAGAAGCCGTTGTCGGAATTGGGGCGCATATCAATGATGTCGATGCAAGGAATGCCGCCGCGCGATATAAACACATGGTCGTCGGTAGCGGCACCGAATGTCACACTTTTAAAGTGGTTGCTATAGCCGGCATCAGCAGCGATGGTCCAGATTTGTTCCACCAAATCGGGCGCACTCTGCATCGAAAATCCCTCCTGATAGAATTGCGCATCGGGCGCCCCCACCATATCGAGCAAAATGCCAAACATGGGTTGATAATTGGGCACGTGGGGATGCTGCACCCAGTATTGCGTACCCAAAGCCCAACTCAGTTCGTCGTCGGAAGTGCCCCAATCTTCAGCATCCACGAAAAGGAAATCTACGCCAACGGCAGGCTTTTTTTCGTGCATAATGCGCGCCAATTCCAGCAGCACACCCACACCGCTGGCGCCATCGTTGGCACCCATCACGGCTTGCTGCCGCTTACTTTCATCGGGGTCGGCATCCGCCCAAGGTCGGCAATCCCAGTGCGCCACCAGCAAAATGCGTTTTTTGGCATCAGGCTGTATGCTACCGATATAGTTGGTGGCATCCAATTGCTTGCCATCGAAAGTGGTGAGCGGCGCTTTTTGAGCCACCACCTTATCACAGAACCGCTGCAATTGCGCCTCAATCCAATCGCCGCATTGCGCATGGGCAGGGGTGAGCGGCACCCGCGCACCGAAATCGCATTGGCGTTTCACAAACGCAAAAGCGCTGTCGGCGTTAAAATCCGCCACTGCCAATTGCGGCGCAGCCTCGGTTTCGGAAGCGGAAGCCTCGCTGTTCGACGCCGAACGCGCCCCGCAAGAAGCAATGCTGAGGGCTATCATCATACAGAAAAGGTGATACATTTTCATTGATTCCTATTTTAGTGCCCACAAAGGTAGCAAAAATAGTTCAGTGCCCGGCAAAAATTGCACATTTAAATGATTTTTGCGCAATCCCCACCCTCCTCATCATCTCCCCTCCAATCATCAAACAGCGCTTCAAAAGCAAAATTTGAACAGAGGGACAGCCCCCTGTTCAAATTCTGGACAATCTAATTTCCAATGTCTAACTTCTAATCTTAATTTCTATTCATATTGTGCGAGGGCGGATTTCAGGGAGGAGATGATTTGTGCTTTGAGTTCGGGCGGTGAGAGCACCTCCACATTGTCGCTGTAGGAGAGGATAGCTTCGTAGAGGTCGTAGGTGAGCAGCATTTTGTAGCGGAAAATGGAGTAGGTGTCGTGCACTTCCTCTGATTGTGAGGGGTGTAGCGGCAGTGCGCGGAAGTATTTGGCTTGGGTGGTGCTCACTCGGAGAGCAATGTCTTTGGGTGTGCTTTGGTTGGTGATAATGCCGAAACTGTGTTGGAAAAATGCTGTGGCATTAAAATCGTCGGGCAAAGTGAAAGTATCGTCGGTGATATTGAGCCGGCTCATGCGGTCGAGCGAGTAGGTTTTGATTTTGCCATCAGCCACATTGTAGCCAATCACATACCACAATTGCTTGAAAATTTTCACGAAATAGGGGCAAATTTTCACGCCTTTTGAGGGCTGCGACCGCTTGTAGGTTCGATAGTCGAACACAATGCGCTTGTTTTCGCGCATGGCTTGAATCACCACGGGCAAGTGTTCGCGAGCTGAAGGCACATCTTCCACGATGATACGCCCGTGCAAATCGCCGGCATTGCTCAGCATCCCCGTGGTGGAAAACGAGTCGAGGAGCCAATGGTGCATGCGCGCGTTTGCCTCATCGTCGCAGTTTTCGATATAGTATTCAAAGGTGGAGCGATTGCACTGAATGTTGATATTAAACATATCTTCAATGGCATTGCGATAGTTGAAAAACGTGCGACGCGGGATGGGGTTGCCATCGCTCAACGACGAACGGCACCACAGGCGGTTGAGTTGGTCGAGCGTGATGCGTCGGTGCGATTCAATGGTGTCGACCAGCCATACATAGATAGCGATTTTGTTGCGAGCCATAGCCGAAATAGATTTGATAAATGGAAACAGGGCAACACGCGTTGGTTGCCCTGAAAGAAACAATTATGAGAGCAAACAATTATCAAGCCTCCTCACCCTTGCGTAGCAAAAGCAATCCCAGCACGGTGAGTGCGGCATTGTAGAGCAAGAGTTCGAAGCCGATTTCGTAAGAAAAATAGGTTTTCATCGCCCATTGCAGCACCAGGCAAATGATGGGCGCAAGAATGCAAACCACCGGCACCCACTTGTCGCGCACATTGCCCTTGATAAACATACCGTACACAAACAAGCCCAAGATGGGACCGTAGGTGTAACTGGCAATGCTATACACGGCGCTGATGGCGTCTTGACTGCTGATGATGTAGAACACCACAATCACGATGCCCATCACCACCGCCATGCCAATGTGCACCATGCGGCGCGTGGAGGCGATGTCGGCATCGTCGGTCTTTTTATTGAGGATATCCACGGTAAACGAGGTGGTGAGTGCGGTGAGCGCCGAACCGGCTGCCGAATATGCCGCCGACACCAAACCTACGATGAAGAGGATGCCCACCACCACATTCATGCCGCCGTCGAATGCCACGAGGCCGAAGATTTCGTCGGTGGTTGCCGCCGTGATGCCTTTATTAGCCACATAGAGCGAGAGGATGGTGCCCAACACCAAGAACAGCCCCACCACAAACACTTGGGTGATGCCGCTCACGATGAGCCCTTTTTTTGATTCTTTCACGTTCTTGCTGGCGAGGGTGCGCTGCATGAGGTCTTGGTCGAGACCGGTCATGGCTATCACCATAAATATGCCGGCAAGGAATTGCTTCCAGAAGTAGGTGCCTTCGCTGGGGTTGTCGAAGAAGAAGATGCGCGATTTTTCGCTACCTGCCACTGCGGTGCAGAGTGCGCCAAAATCGAAATTCAATGCCGAAGCCACAAAGTAGATACACAGCACCACACTCAATATGAGGCAGATGCTCTTGAGCGTGTCGGTCCAAATCACCGTCTTCACACCGCCTTGCAGGGTGTAGAGGAAGATGAGGGCAATGGTGGCTATCACATTCACCACGAAGGGTATGCCCAGCGGGCCAAACACCAGCGCTTGAAGGGTGACACACACCACATAGAAGCGAACAGCGGCGCCCAGCATTTTGCTCACGAAGAAAAACCATGCACCCGTTTTGTGGGTTTTCCCTCCGAAGCGCTCTTCCAAATAGCCGTAAATCGATACCAAATTCTTTTTGAAAAACATGGGCATCAACACGTAGGCAATCACAAAATAGCCCACGGCAAAGCCGAGCACCATTTGCATATAACTAAAGCATTTGGCTTCCACCATGCCGGGAACCGACACAAATGTTACGCCCGAAATGGGGGCGCCAATCATGGCAATTGCCACAATATACCAGGGGGCTTGGCGGCCGCCGGTGAGCGCTGTGCCGGCATCGCTTTTGCGCGATGCCAACCACGATACCATAAATAGGACAATGAAATAGCCCACGATGGTGGCTAATACAATCCAAGGAGTAGTCATGTGATGAAAAGATTGTTTGTATAGGGGGTTGATAAATAGATGCTTAATTATTCTGCGTAGAGGAGATAGGGCTTGCGCTGTGCTTTGAATTTTTCCACGTCTTTGCCGGTCTTCAGATAGAATTGCTTGCCTTGGCTGCGAAGGTCTTGGTAAGCGTCAACCACATAGGTGAGGTCGATGCCGCGAGCAATCACATCCTCGTATTTCAGCCCACGCAAATCCACGCCGTGGCACAGTTTGTCTTGTTGTCGGGGTGACCGTAGCATTGGAATGGCTGGTCGGTGCCACGACCCAAACTCACTGTGGTGCCTTCAAAATAGCAAATTGAAGGGTAGAGGTAGATGCTCAGCATGTTGGGGAGGTTGGGCGATGGAGCGATAGGCAGTTCGTAGCGAGTTTGGTGAGTGTAGTTGAGGCAAGGAATCACGGTGAGTTTCACCTGTTTGCCATCTTTCAACCAACCTTCACCGTTAGCCATCAGCGCAATTTATCTACATACATGCCGTTGGGGTTTGGACGGTCGAACACCACAAATTCCTTGTTGTGCTCGATGCAAGCCTCCATCAGGTTTGCCATAGTGATATAATAGGTGTAGTAACGCAAACCCACGTCTTGCAGGTCGGTCACCAGCACGTCGAATTTGTCCATGCTTTCCTTGCTTGGGCGGTTAGATTTGCCATCGTAGAGCGAAGCGATGGGGATACCGGTTTTTTCATCCACACTACTGCTCACGTGTTCGCCGGCATCGGCTTTGCCTCTGAATCCGTGTTCCGGCGAGAAAATCACCGTCACATTGAGTCCGTTTTCGAGCATCACGTCGAGCACATGTTGCCCCTTGGAAGTGATACCGGTTTGGTTGCTCAGCAAGCCGATGCGTTTTCCCTTGAGCAATGGCACGTATTGGTCCACTCGGTCGGCGCCGAGCACCACTTGTGCACTTGAAGTAGCGTTTTTTACGTTAGATTTTTGGGGATTAGCGCTTGCTGCCACCGAGAAGAAGATGGCAAGCATAAGGATAGCGACTTTTGATAATTGTGTCATATGTACAATAATAATGATGAATAGAAGGAAATAATTTCTCACTCATCCACAAAGGTAGTGATAATTTTCCACATAAAGAAATCTTTTTCGCGCGCGCATTGCCGCCACTTTCTTTTCAAACTACTACGATTGGTCCTCTCACACACCCCCGCCGCCGTGCGCGCGGGTTAGTAGTTGATGTGGAGGTTGCCTTCAAAGTCGATGGATTGGTGGTCGTCGCCGATTACGGTGATGGCTGCTGAGCCGCCGGTGGTGACTTCCACTTGATAGTGGTAGCGGTCTTCACGGCTGCGGGTCACAAAGGTGACGCGCATCAATCCGGATTTGGGATAGGTAACGGTGTAGTTTTCCACCTTGCCGGTGAAATTGAGCCCGGAATCGCCGCCGTAGCCGTAAATGCCACTGCTCACGCGCCCGAAGTAGGGCAGATAGGAAATCACGGTGTCGCCCTTCAGCGCCAGCGAGTAGCCATCCACACTGCGGGGTTGCATGCTACCGCGCGGCCGCATATAGTTTACGTCGATGGAGAACCGCCGGTTATCGAGTTTGTCGGCAATTTGTTGCGCTATTTTTGCTTGGTAGGCAGCTTTTTCTTCTGCCGATTGAAATGTGGTGCCACAAGCGCAGAGCACCAAAGCAAGCGCAAGTAAAAAGAATAGCTTTTTCATTATTATTGACTTTTGGTGGAGGCGAATTTACGTGATTTTTCCGAATTATCACTAACTTTGCACATTATTTAGCAAATCATAACATTATGCGACAACCCTCCAACCACCGCCCCGGGCGCTCCCGCCACGCCGACAATGTGCAAAAATTTAAAGTAAAAGCCGATGCACCGCTGCTCGAAGCGGCTGCTGCGGTGCTTCCCGATCATAAGCCCACCAAATTGAAGTCGATGCTGAAGCATCATCAATTTGCCATCAATGGCAGCCCCACTTCGCAATTCAACCAGCCGGTGAAGGCTGGCGACGAACTGTGGGTGAACTTCGACGGCTCTTTCCATGTGTTTTCTCATCCTCGCATCAAATTGGTGTATGAAGATGCCGATATGATGGTGGTGGATAAAGGCTATGGCGTGCTGTCTACAGCCGCAGGCAATAATATCAAAGACGAAACCGTGTATAATGTGCTGCGCAAATATGTGAAACTGCGTAGCGAGCATGCCCGTGTGTATATGGTGCACCGACTCGACCGCGACACTTCGGGGCTGATGATTGTGGCTCGCACGGCTAAGGCAAGAGAAAAATTCCTCACCGAATGGGCGACCATCGTGAAGGAACGCAAATACGAAGCCGTGGTGGAGGGGAATGTGGAGCAAGATCAAGGCATGGTGCAAAATTATTTGCGTGATGCCGACAATTATGAGGTGTGCTCTTCTTCCGACCCCGACGAGGGCGGCGAGCTTGCCACCACACGCTACAAGGTGCTGCAGCGCACTGCGCGCTTCTCCCGGGTGCAGCTCTCTATGCGCTATGGGCATAAAAATCAACTGCGAGTGCACATGAAGGATTTGGGACACCCCATCAGCGGCGACCGTAAATATGGCGGACGCGCCAACGGCATCCACCGCTTGGCACTTCACGCCACCCGCTTGGTGTTTAATCATCCCATCACCGGCGACACCCTCACCTTCGAATCGCCCATCCCCGACAATTTCCAGGCGCTGCTCAAACTCTAAACCACAATAGCACAGCCCGGAGGTTTCACAACTTCCGGGCTGCTTTCCAAATGAAGAACAAGTAAATCAAAAAGAGAGATGATTACAGGCTGTTATGTAGTGTGTTTTTCATGTTAAGAGGGATTATTGCATAGAGATGCGCATGTGGGCTTTCGGATAGCGGAGCACCAAGCAACTGGCTTCGGTGAGCACGAGGGCATCCACATTGCGCACGCCGCTGGCTTTGAGGTTGAGCGCTTCGGTGCTGAAGGGAATGTGGCTGTATTTCTGGAGGTATTCCGGGTCAATCACCATTCCATTGTCGGGCATTCCCACCTCATCAAACACCTCGCTGAGCAGCACATAGAGCGTGCCGAATTTTGAGCGAATTTCGCTGAAATCGATGCCCCACTTCACCACATTGTCGCCGGCAGTGAGCACTTTGGAGTATTCCAGTTTGTTGAGTCGGCCAATCAGTCCGCTTCCGCCGATGAGGATTTTGCGTTTGCTGCCGGCATTGCCGGTGAATGCTTCTCGCATCATATCCACCACCTCGCTTTGGTTGAAGTTGTCGGGGTTGTAGTTGAAATCCTTGCCGGCTTGATACCAGATGCCTCCGGTGAACAAAATGTTTTCCTTTTTGATGGGGTCCCAAAGTTTTTGCTTCACGCCAAACAAAAACGATTTTTCCATGCCCAAACGCATATCGTAGATGGCGGCTTCTTCTTGGTCGCTCATATTCCAAGGCACTTCTTTGTTTGCCATTTTCATGAGGGTGCTCTGCTCGATTTGGCACTTAAAAATTTGGCAGAAGTTGCGTGCTTTTTGCGGCAGCGCTTCAAATTGGGGCGACATCACATCGAGTTCGCTGGCAGCGCGACCCATGCGAATGAGGGTGGTACCGGAATAGATGCCGGGCACACAGTTGGGCACACTGCCCACCTTTTTGCCATTCACCGCCATCACCTGGATTTCGCCGGTGTCGGCATCCTTTTTCACCACATAGAGCACCAAATCGTTGATGGAAAGGGTGGTGCCATCGGCTTCATATCCGCTCACGCCCTGCACCAAAATGGTGTCGCTCACATCAAATATTTCATTGTTCTCGGTTTTGATTTTTACCTTGGTGATATTGTCGGGGTCTCCGTCGTTCACCGGTTCGGGCACATCTTCTTTGAGGGTGGTGGAGGTGGGTTTGGTGTCCACATTGTAGTAGTCCACCGTCATACTTCCGGTGTGTTTTGCGCCGGCGCATCTTGAGAGTTGGTCCACCGGGGTCGCCATCGGACGAATTTTCACGATTTGGCTATCAATTTCGTTGAGCAGCAGCTCCGGCGCCCCTTCTCTTGCCACATCGGTGGAGAGTGGCCCGTCCACCACATGTTTTCCTCCTGCCACACCGGCAATCAGTGCCATGGCGAGGGTGGTTTGTCCGTTGCTCTCCGAGCAAGAAATCAGTAGCAAGGCAAAGGTGAAGAGCATAATAAGGATGAGTTTGAAATTGCTTTTCATCCATTTGAGTTTTTGCATCAGTTTGTTTTTCATTGTGCGTGTAGTTAAAAAGATGAATATAAAAATAAAAGGTTGAAAATAGGGTTGATTAATCAAATCACCGGTCCCATACACTTCTCCGGTGGTAGCGTGGAAAGGTGGCGGGCTTCACTTCGGCGTCCTCCTCGGTCACGCCGGTGGTGGCGGCAATTTTTTCATTTCGGCCGCGAAGGTAGCCTTCGGTTTCGGCATTTTTCACGTCTTCGTCGTGGTTGATGCCATTCGAAAGAATTTGGATGGCATCGGTGCCCACTTCGCCCGTGCGAATTTGGCTGATAAGGGCGTCCACTCGCTCTTGGGTGGTTGGGCTTTCGGCAGTAGCCGGTGTGTTGTTGTCCATGATTGATGTGTTTTTGTAGTTAATAATTGCAGTTGCTTGTTTCAATTGCTGATGCAAAGTTAGAGGCGCATGCGGCAGAATCCCAACCCCAAAAAAGCATTTCCCCTTCTTGCCGCCATACCCGCTGTGCATCAACGGAATAGCAGTGTCCTCGCCCCAATCTTCCGCTCCCGATTCTGCCGTGAGGCGGTGCAGCAAATGCCTCAAAGCCACCTTTACTACCCACTTATTGAGCACATCATTTTCAATCTCCGCACTTTTATTGTGGGCGCTGTGCCACCGGTGCTGATTTTGCCGATTGCCAAAAAATGCCTAACTTTGTGGTCGATAATTTATTAACACCAATCAATCATTCGATTATATTTTTGTTTATGGAAAAGTTAGTGATTAATTCCTACGAAGAGTTTGAATCTTATTTGGGTAAAGAACTGGGCATTTCGGAATGGCTCGAAATCGACCAAGACCGCATCAATAAATTTGCCGACGCCACACTCGACCACCAATGGATTCACGTCGACGTGGAGCGCGCTAAGCAGGAAAGCCCATTTAAGAGCACCATCGCTCACGGCTACCTCACCCTCTCGGTGCTGCCCTATCTTTGGCAACAAATCATTCACCGGTAGCCGCGTGAGAATGAGCGCAAAATTGCACAATATCCAAAATTTGCGCGGCATTGCCAAAGTGGAAATCGATTTCAAAATCGAAATTGAAGGCCAACGCAAGCCTGCCCTCCAAGGCATCTCCTCCTTCCTCTACCACTTCAATCAGTAATCCCTCCACTCCCATTAAATATGAGTGCGGGCATGCCCACGCACCAATAAAAAAAATTATGGCATCGGCAGAAGAGAAGCCGATGCCATTGTGTTTCATACCCCCCCCCACCGCCACATCCCGCCGGCTATCAAAACATCCGCAAACCACAACCCCCAATCATATCCCGCTGATCGGTGGTTGGTCTATAAAAAAGGGATGCCTGTCGATTGGATTTGGCAAAAATAGAGCGTTTTTTTTACATTTGCGAAAAGGCAAATCCAAAAGGAAAGCCTTATATTTGCAGAACGATTTACTCACCATTAAGACAGCCTCAATTTTGAAAGTGGAAAAGCAACATATCGACAAACGCACACTCGCCATCCACATTTTGTGCTGGACATTTGCGCTGTTTGTGCCCTCTATTATCCGCCCATCGGATTCTATCGACGAACGCATATTTCACACTTTGCGCTCGCTGGGTCCTGCGTTCTGCTATATGACGGTGTTTTACATCAATTATTTCTATTTGGTGCCCAAAGAGTTTCTCAAGCATCGCCGCAGCACTTTCATTTGGCTCAACATTTTGCTGATTGTGGTGGCATTGGGCATGTATATGGGATGGTGGTCGTGGATTTCTCAGCAATTCCCCATGCACCCTCGGCGCGGCCCGGGTCCGGGTCCGCACATGCATCCGGCATGGGCGCTCTCCCAGTTGCTTATTTTAGGACTGATTGCTGCGCTATCGCTTGCCATCCGGGTGAGTCAGCATTTAAAGAGCGTGGAAAATAAGCGGCGCGAGGCGGAACGGGCGCGCAGCGAGGCGGAACTCGCCAATTTGCGCTCGCAGCTCAATCCCCACTTTTTGCTCAACACGCTCAATAATATCTACGCTCTCATCACCATTCAGCCCGAAAAGGCGCAATGTGCCGTCCACGAATTGAGCAAAATGCTGCGCCACTTGCTCTACGATAATCAGCAAGATTTTGTGCCTTTGCAAAAAGAGGTGGCGTTTATCCAAAACTATATCGAGCTGATGAAAATCAGGGTCAACCAGCACGTGAGCATCCAAACCGACATCAACATCGACGACAAAAGCACCACGCGCATAGCACCCCTCATCTTTATTTCGCTCATTGAAAATGCATTCAAACACGGCATTTCGCCATCACAGCATAGCTATATCCATATCAAAATTTCCGACGAAAACGATTGCATATTGTGCGAAATTCGCAATAGCTGCCACCCCAAAACCAACAACGACAAGAGCGGGTCGGGCATCGGGTTGGAGCAGGTGAACAAGCGCCTCGAACTCGCCTATAGCGGGCACTATCAGTGGGAGCGTGGCACTTCGCCGGATGGCAAGGAATATTATTCAATCATAAAAATTTTTAATTATGATACTCAAATGTAGCATCGTGGATGATGAACCCTTGGCAGTGGAACTGCTGGCACATTATGTGGAAAAAATCCCGTTTATGGAGCTTTGCGGCAAATATAATAGCGCCACCGAAGCCATGAACGGCATTGCACAAAGCCCGGTGGATGTGCTGTTTCTCGACATACAAATGCCCGACATCAATGGACTGGAACTCTCGCAAATGGTGCCCGAAAACACCCGTATCGTGTTTACCACCGCATTTGAGCAATATGCCGTGGAGGGCTTCCGCATCAATGCGCTCGACTATCTGCTTAAGCCCATCAGCTATGTGGATTTCCTCGCCACTTGCAATAAGGCGCTGCAGTGGTTTTCGCTGGTGCGCCAGCAGAGCGAGCCGGATGGCATGAAAAGCATCTTCGTGAAAAGCGAGTACAAATTGATTCAAATCAGCCTCGATTCCATCAAATATGTGGAGGGACTGAAAGACTATGTGAAAATCTACACCGAAGAAGCAGCAAGGCCCGTGGTGTCGCTTATGAATATGAAAACCATGGAGGAAATTCTGCCGCCTTCGCGCTTTATCAGGGTGCACCGCTCTTTTATCGTGCAAAAAAGCAAAATCCGCGAAATTGAGCGCAACCGCATCGTCTTTGGCGATGTGTATATCCCTATCGGAGATAGCTACAAACAAGCCTTCTACGATTTCGTGCAAAAAAGGTAAAGCCCGGCATGCCGTCCGTTTCGTGGGTGGCATGAGAAAAAAATGATGGCTCGGGGGATTTGGGTTCGCAATTTGTAAAAATTTTTCTCTATCTTTACACCATGAAATATTATGTGATAGTTCAGGATATGCGCACGGGACCCTTCACCCTCGATGAAGTGAAGCGGCAGCACCTCACTCCCGACACGCTGGTGTGGCACAAGGGAATGCCCGATTGGAAAGAGGCTTGCACCTTTCCGGAATTGGCTGATGCCATCGTTTACGACCACGATATAGCAGCGCCGGAAGATGATTTCGTGCCACAGGAAGATACGCCACAGGAAGAAGCGCCGCAGGATGAAATGTTTCGCACACCTATTCCGGAGCTGCCTCAGCCTCAGCCGCGCCGATATACCTATTCGCCATCTGCTGTGCCGCCACAGCGCAAAAGCCATGTGAAGGGATGGATTGCGCTTTTTGCGGTGGTGGCTTTCCTATTTGCCATGCTGCTCACCAAGCCATCGGAAGCGGAATATGTGGAAAGCATTACGCGCACCACTGCTCATTATATCGTGGACCGTATCCACGATAATGTGTTTGCCTCTCAACCCGCTATCAGTGGCACCGAAAAATTCAAAGCCCGCCAAATGGTGCAACCCTTGGTGGAGCATGGTCTGCATATCGATGATTATTTCTTTTTTAGCACAGCAAAGGTGAAGGTGAATCACCGCTCCTATACCGTGGCAGTGGGATGGCTGAGCCACATTTTTAACATCAATACCGGCGATTTGGCTTACGCAATCAATACGCTTTTGGAGGAACAACGTGCTAAGGAGCAACGCGACGCCGCCAATTCGGTGGCGAACACCTTGGAAGACGTCTATCAAAAGGGCTTGGATGCTGCTGAGGAAATGGGCGTGAGTCGCGAAGATATTGAACAAACCTTCGACTCGGTGACTACAGTGGCAAAAGAAAAAGCCAATCAACTGAAAGACAAGGCTATAGAAAAAGCAAAAGAAAAGGGAAAAGAAGCAATCGAAAAAGCTAAGGAGAAGGGAAAAGAGGCAGTCGACGATGTGCTGGATGATTTGCTGAATTAGTGTATGAGTGGTTAAAGAGGGCGCGTGATGGCAAATTGTGGTATTTTTACCCTATAAAATTTGCAATTTACCATTTTGTGTTGTAACTTTGTGGCGGAATTAGAAATTTATCCACCACAAAAACACTTTGATATGAACACACAAAACGCAAAATCGGAAAATTGCCTCATGCGCAACCTGGAATTGCTTTCTATCTACAATGAGGCGCTTCACTTTATGATTAAAAACCATGTGCCTAACCCGCATCAATCGGCTCTACACTGGACCCTACACAATGGCACTCCTCGCTATTGCGTGAGCTATAAGCGCGCCTATGTGGTGATTTGCCAATTGTTTGCCGGGCAAAACATCCGGATTTCGTCGGCTATCCGCAAGCAAATGTGGCTCGAAATTTACCACAAAGTGAAAGCGCTGCTGAGGCTACACCCCGCTTTGAGCATTGCCCAAGCGCTGGATTTCGTGCTGACCCATTCGCGAGCAAGTCGGTTTTTTGTGAGCGAACAGCAAGCACGGCGCGGTATTAGCAGTTGCCGAAAACGCCGTACCCTTCGCCTTCAATCCCTTATTCGTCACCAATCTTAACACCTCCATCACCATGACCAACACACACAAACCAAAACACTCGTTGATGATTACCATCAACAAAGAACAGATTCTCAACATCATCTACAGCGAAAGTGCCTGGTATTGCCTGCTGCACCCGCAAGCCAAATGCATCACCCCCGATTGGCAACGACTTGCCATGATGCGCGTGAAAGAAGGATTTGAGGAATTTCGCGCTCAATTTCAAGGCTATATCTATTTCTCCAACTTCAATCCCAATGTGGATGCCGGCAATGTGAGCGTGGAATTTCGTTTCTTCTATCCCGTGCCTGAAGGCGTGGCGGAAACAGTCACTGCCGATGTCACCAACCTGCTGGCTTGGTACGCCCTGGAGCGATTCTATGGCATAGAAGCAGCCTACTTCCACACCGCATTTCTCAAGCACCGCGCCAGCCTTAATCTCACTTTCGCTCGCGACGCCAACCACAGCCTCCTGCATTAGCAAACACTCCAAAAACCCCACAGTGTCATCCCCTCTATAGCCCCTCCTATCCTCCGCATCGGGGGGTAAAGAAAGCAAGGGGTTTTCTGCCGAAGCCCGACAGAAAACCCCTTGATTATATCAAATAGGCAAAGTGCCTAATCATAGTTTACTTTTGAGTGACGCGCTCCAGCCACTTCACCATAGCGAGCATGATTCCTGCAGAGAGGAAGCAAACCACGATGAATACACCCCAGCATTGCCACCACAATCAGCACGATGTTCACCCAAATGAATGTGCTGCGCCGATGCTTGAGAAATATTTTAGGCACCAAATATAAATAATTGAGGTAAAACACCGCCATGTAGCACAGCGAGGGACCCAAGGAGCGCAAGGTGTGAAATATGCGTTCGTCGAACGAATCCGAGGGGCGGAGAATGGAGGGCACAAACACCAAAAATCCCCAGCACAAAATGTGGATGGCGAGTGTGCGCTTGTCGATATGTTGCTTTTCCACTGTCAAAATAGAGGCTATCTTAATGGTTAGTAAATCGGAGGTACAAATATAAGATTTTCCTTTTGAAATTCTCGTTCAACAAAAATGAAATTTTCCATCGCCTCTCACCAAATTCAATAGACAAGCACCCCGATTTTATAGACCAAACAAATTACTAAATGCATAATGTTGCCTTGATTTTTACAAAAATCTCCCTGAAAGTTCATCAAAATACTTTCAGGGAGAATGTCAAGTTGTTAAATGTTGTTAGTCAAATCACTTTACCCGACTTATGAACGTGTAGTGAATAGTGTGTGGGTAGATGCAATCTGGCTTTATCAATCAAGCAAATTGCTTAAGCGGTCATCTTGTTAAGTTTCTTTAGAAGAGCAAACATTACGAATGCACTGATGAGACACAAAGCAATGAGTATTGCCCAGTTGTACATCAACGGAATCTTGTTCCACAACATTGAAGGAATGCTACTGAGATAGTTGCCGATAGCGGTAGCAACAAACCAACCACCCATCATCATACCCTTGTACTTTGGTGGGGCTACTTTGGAAACGAACGAAATGCCCATTGGAGAAAGCAACAGTTCGGCAATAGTGAGGGTGAAGTAGGTGGAAATGAGCCAAGAGGGCGACAGAATGCTTTGGGTACTATCACCAAGGTCTTTGGGAGATATCAAATTGGTGGATGCCATAGTGATTACACCAAAACCGACGGCTGCTATGAGCATACCCCAGGCGATGCGTGCGGGAGCACTGACTTCCTTTCCTTTTTTTTCAAAGAAGCCAAAGAAAGCCATAGAGAATGGTGTCAAGGCAACAACAAAGAATGGATTAAACTGCTGGAAGTCGCTGGGTTGTGCTGGTGTGGGATCCGCCATACTTGAGTAGAGCAAATAAGCACCTGCCCATGATGCCAATGTCGCAACGGCACACGCAATTTTGTTTTTTGACGTTTCGCTTTGGAAAAATCCGAAGCCGGTGTAAACCGACAAAGCGAGGAGCGCAAGGCTGAAAATGTTGAAACCAAATCGCATACCACCTTCAATAGAGAGGTTGGTGTACTTCTTTGCAAAGAATGTGAGCGCCGAACCATTCTGGTGGAACGCCATCCAGAAGAAAATTACCACAGCAAAAACGAGAAGCAAAGCGATGATGCGGTCTTTAGTTTGCTTGGGAGTGAGTTCTTCAACATGGTTCGATGTCTCCTTAGCCTTGGCCAATGTGATATCGGCATGCTTAAACCAATTGCGACAGCTAAAATAAATAATAGCAGACAGCACAAGCGACACACAAGCCACGCCGAAGCAAAGACCATAACTGCCGTAAAGAGCCTCTAAATAAGCAGGATCTTGATTGGCTGCATCATACACAAAGCCATACTGGCTCAAATACTGGTCGGTAATCCATCGAGCCATAGATGGTGCAAACATAGCACCAATGTTGATGGCCATGTAGAACAAACTGAATGCAGAGTCGCGACGACTTGCATACTTGGGGTCGTCATAAAGGTTGCCTACAAGCACTTGGAGGTTGCCCTTAAACAATCCCGTACCAAGCGAAACGGCTGTGAGACCGGCAAACATTGCAACTAAGCCTGTGGTGTCGGCTCCTGTGGGAATTGCGAGCCCAAGATAGCCAAGGAACATAACCACTAATCCGATTACAACACATTTTCCGTATCCAATCTTGTCGGCTAACATACCTCCGAAAAGAGGGGCAAAGTAAACTACTGCCAGGAAAATGGCATACACTTGACCTGCATCGCTTTCATCCCATTTAAATTTAGCTTGCATAAATAGGGTGAAGATGGCAAGCATTGTGTAGTAACCGAATCGCTCACCGGTGTTGGCAAGCGCCAAAGCGAATAGACCTTTCGGTTGATTTTTAAACATAATTTTTTTGGTTTAGTTATTAATTAAATAATGAGTTTTGTTTTAGTTCTGCTGTCCTTTCATTTTGAAGGCGAAAGCATAGGCGCGGATTTGCTTGATCATAGCCAGCAATCCATTGCTGCGGGTGGGGGAGAGGTGCTCGTGCAAACCGATTTTCTCAATAAAATACAATTCGGCGTCAAGTATCTCCTCCGGGGTGCGGCCGCTTAGGGTGCGCACCAGCATCGAAATAATCCCTTTCACAATAATGGCATCGCTATCGGCTTGAAAGTGTATCACGCCATCGCTGTAGTCGGCTTGCAGCCACACACGGCTTTGGCACCCGTCGATAATGTTGTCGGGCGTTTTATAGCGCTCATCTAAAGGGGGCATCGCATTGCCCATTTCTATGATGTAGGCATAGCGGTCCATCCAGTCGGTAAGCCCTTCAAATTCTTCGATAATCTCGTCTTGAATGTTGTTGATTTTGCTCATAATCTTGTGGTGAATGGGGCAGTTTTGCTTTCTATCCACTCAAAGGGAGTGGCAGTTCATTCCATTCCAATATTCAAAATTACTACATATTTTGCACTTTTCCAACATTCCCCAATCCTCCACCCCAATTTTTTTCACGGCTCTTTCATTTAAAACGCCTATAATTGCCCGCTTTTGCGGCGAGCAACGAAAATAAAGCCGCCTACGCCGAATACAAACGCCTCCCGACTTTTTGTTCTCTTCCATCCCACTCAGCCCCATCCTTGCAAACCTCACCAAATCAAGCAGCCTCTATCAAAAAATAGCCGTATTTTTATCTATCAATGAAAGTGCCCTGCCACCACTGCCACCATCCTCTGCCAAAAATGTGCCGATAACCCGTGGAAATGTGCCCAAAAAACACACATTTCCACGACTTATCCCCACTTTTCTCCCTATCCCCTCTATCCGCTTGGTAAAAAAATGGGCTGTGGCATCTCACTAAAAGATACCACAGCCTTTTATGGGTTGCTATCCACCTTGGAGCGCCTCAAAGGAGGCGGGTGGTAGCGGGTTAATCGCGAGGATTAGAGGGCAGTGAATTGGGTCATAGCCACCACGTAGGTCTTGCTGTCGAGCACACCACGCATGAATTCAAGGTAACCACGGCCAATGTACCATGTCCAATAGTCGGTGAAACCGGCTGTTGAACCATTGGATTTGGTGTATTGAATCACACCCTTGTTGGAGCCGTCAGCGCCAATGCGATAGATGCAAATGTCGCGACGTTGGCTACCGGAAGTGTTCATACCGGAGCCTTTCAATTTATCGATATCCACAGCGATAAATTCAGAGCCTTCGCCAAATCCAACAGGTTCGCCCACGGGTTTGTATTCCTTGGTTTCGGTGTCTTGCAGACCGAGTTGAATTTTGTCGGTCATAGGCACGCCTTCGCTCTCAAACAAGAAGTTGTACAGACGAACGCTACACTTGTCGCCGGTGTCGGCCACGCCGGGGAACTTCAGCGGTTCCTTGAAGGGCACGATAGCGGGAGCTTGTGCGTAGTCGTAAACCACTACCATTTGTTTGGAGCCGGAGGCTACGTTGATGTTAGTGTTGTACACTTCTTCGCCTTTGTTGTTGAGGAAGCGGATATTCACGTCGCCGGGTTCAACGGTGTAGAACAAGCCTACTGCGCCGCTGGGAACATAGTTGTAAGTAGCCAAGAAGGAAGAACCATTGTTGCAATATTCCACTCCGTTGATTACCACGGTGTAGATATAGTTGGCAGTAATGGCTTGCTTCGGACACATATAAGCCACTTGAATTTGTGCTTTATTTGACACATCCTCCATGGGGAATTCAATATCCTTTTTGTCGCAAGAAGCGAAGAGGACAGCCAACAGACAGATGCTGATATATTTTAAAAATTTCATATTTCAAAAATAATTTAAAAAGTTGGATTTAAAATTATTTAGGCATGTCACCGGGATATGCGAACCAAGGCATCGAGCATTGATAGTTGTCGGCCAAACCGGAGATAGGCTTCAAAGCGTCGAGGTTTTTCTTGTTCCACATGTATTCGGAGTTGTAGCGCGGACGGATGCGGTAGCAAGGTGAGCCGTTGTTCTTTTCGTTGTAGGTTGAGCGGCGGTTTTGCACGTTAGCCGGAGCGAGGTAGAATCCTTTGTACACCTTGGTGGCATCTTCGTCGCGTTTTTGGTTAACGAGGGTTTTGTCCCAACCATTGCCGAATGAAGGATATTCACCGGTGTAAGCAATGTCGAAGTGATACTTACGGAGGTCAACCCACACTTCAGGAGCACCCCATGGGAAGAGGGCTACGAATTTTTGCATCATAATGTGTGAGAGGGTAAATTCTGAGAGCGGCAAACCTGCCACGAACGGGCCATTGAGGTATTCTTGAGCCATAGCGTTGAATGTGGCTTTGTCCACTTTGTCGCCTTGGTGGTATACCTTGCCGGAAACGGTTACGAGTGAACCGGGTTTGATGAATTGGGCTGCAAATTCCATATCGGCGGCAATAGCCTTTTTCCATGCTTCGTAGGCGTTGGCTTTGCTACCATATTTGAATTCGATTTCGGCATAGTCGAAGAGCAATTCAGCATAGGTGGTGAGCACGTAGGGTGCGTCGTTGGCATAGAGCCAGCGGCCTTGACCGTCTTTAGCATCGGTAATCGCTTCGGTGCGACCCCAGAAGTTTTCTGCTTGTCCAATCGGACCGGTGGAGCCGGTGAATGAAGAACCTTTAAAGTAGTATTTGCGGAGCACTTTAGGATCGGATACGGTGGCTACATCGTTGCCATCAGCGGTACCGAGCTTCAGCAATGGACGTGGGTCGAAGTGACCTACTTCTTCCAATGTGTCGCAAATGATTTGCTTTTCAGCAAGCATGTGCGGATATTTGGGGTGAGTTTGTTCCACTTGTTTGCCATCTTCACCTTCCACGATGATGGTGTGAGTGGTTTTGTTGCCTTCAGCATCGTATACAGGCATGGTGCCGGTCATGGTTTGAACGGCGAAGTCGTGTTGCCAGTATTTGTTGCTGAGGTTGCCACGGTAAGGACCGAAGAAGTTGTTGTAAGCACTTTGAGCAGCATCGGCGCCACCACCGGTAACGGTCACGAGTGCGTTGTCGTCGTTGCTGGTGAATGCGTGGTTGCAAGCATCAATGAATTCGTCGTAGTAGTTTTGCTTGAAGTCGTTTTTGTTCGACAATGAAGCAAGGTTACGAGCAATCACTGCATAAGCGAATTTAATCCACTTATCTTTGTCGCCACCATAAATCCAGTCGTTTTGCGAAATGCGAGTGCCATAGTTGGTTTTGTCTTCTTTTTCCAGACATTCAATAGCCTTCTTTGCCCATGCACGCACTTGAGGATACACCTCATCTTGATAGTCGTATTCGTGAGAGAGCAAACCGGGCACGTAGGCTTGCTTCATAGGCACTTCGCTGTGGAGCTTGGTGAGGAAGTCCCAAGAGTAAGCCTTAATGGCATAGCCGATACCTGCGAGCGTCCAGTTTTCGGCAGCTTCGCTTTGATTAATCATATTTTCAAGGTTCATACCTTGGTTCCAGTACACCATACGCCATGCTTCGCCACCACCATCGCTTGCAGCGGTGTAGTAGTTGTTGGCAAAGTTGGTGTACGACGACGTACCCATCATTTGGGTGAGCGGGCAGAGTGCGCGCAGGTCGTAGTAGATGCCGTAGTAGGCTTGTTGGATACCTGACAAATAGAGATATCCTTCCACGTAGTCGGGCGCGTCGGTATTTTTGTTCACGTCAAGATAGTCGTCGCAACTTGAGGTGGAAACAGCCATCAAAATGGTGGCAATGATATATAATAATTTATTCTTTTTCATAATTAGTGATTATTTAATGTTCACATTATAGGATTAGAATGTTACACTCAAACCGAAAGAATAAGTACGCGGAGTGGGGAGCGACCAGCAGTCGTAGCCTTCACCACCTGTACCACCGGCAGCAGCACTCACTGTGTTACCAGCCACGTCGGTACCCTTGTAGTTGGTGATTGTGAACAAGTCGTTGCCCGACACATAAACGGTTACACCGCTGATGGTGTTGTTGGTAACCTTAGCCAACCAAGCGGTAGGAACGATGTAGGACAAACGCAATTCTTGGCAACGGATATAGTTGATATTGTGTTGCACCCAGTCTTCGTCGTTGCCCGCGTATCTCACCTTGTCGAAGTCCACAGAAATAGTGTTGATAGTGGGGTTGGCACTGTTTTCTTTACCATCCTTGAGCACGCCTTTAAACACGTGTTGACCACTTTCGCGCAAATCTACGGAGAAGTCGCTCAAGCCAGAACCGGTGAGGTCGCGCAAGGTTGCGTTCACTACGTCGGCTTTCCAGCGACCTTGGAACATGGCGCTGAGGCGGAAGTTCTTGTACGACACGTTGGTGGTGATACCGAAGCGGAGCTTGGGTTCGCGGTTGCCGAGGATGCTCCACTTAGAAGAAATAACGGGTTGACCGGTGGTTGGGCTGATGAGGATGTCGCCATTATCGTTGCGTTCCCATGCACGACCGGTGATGGTGGTGATAGGATAGCCCTTCATCACACCGTTACGAATGTTACCGGAGTTCCAAGTGTAGGCATCGTAGAATTCGGTGAGGTTTTCAGGAAGTTCCACCACTTCTGAACCGGTGTGAGACACGTTCAAACCTACGTTCCAACGGAAGTCTTGACCTTTCAGCACGTCTACATCCACGTGACCTTCCCAACCCCAAGTGTTGAACGTACCCACGTTCATGTTGTTGAGCACGAAGCCGGTGGCATACGACATACGGAAGCCGGTCACGATTTGGTCGGCACAGTGAGTGCGGAATACGGTGAAGTCGGCGTTCACTCTGTTGTCCCAGAAGCGACCTTCCAAACCAATTTCGTAGGAGGTGGTCATTTCAGGCTTGAGGCTCTTGTTCGGGCCGGTGAAGCCATATTTGTAACCGCCACCCACCAAGCCGGTAGGTTCGAGTTCGGGGTCGATTGACAAAGGAGGAGCATCTTTACCCACTTGTGCGATAGCTCCGCGGAGCTTCAAGTAGTTGAGCCAAGTCACGTCTTTCAAGAATTTGAGTTCGTTGAGCACGATAGATGCTTCCACTGCGGGATAGAAGAAGGAGTTGTTGTCCATCGGAAGGGTCGACGACCAGTCGTTACGGAAACGTCCGGTAAGGAAGGCGAGATTGTTCCAACCAAATTCCACTTGACCGGAGATAGCTTGCAATCTGCGCTTGGTGGTGCGCTTCGTGCTTGTTACGGTAGATTCCGTACAGTTGTTGATGGAGTAGAAATCAATCACCTTGAAGTTGCTACCCGACGACGACAGAGAGGAAACGCCCTTTTCAAGTTGGTGATAACCCAATTGAGCGCCGAAGGTGAGCTTGCCATCGAGGAAGTCGTTGTTGTAACCGGCGAGGATGTTCACTGTCGGGTCGTTGGTGTTGTATTTTGAGAGTGAGTAGACACCTGCATTGTCGGCATCGTTCACGTCTTGGTTGTAGCTCACTGCGTAGGGGTGACGACCATATTCATAAGATGATGTGGAAACGTCCCAACCGAATTGAGCGCGCACGAAGGTGTGCTCAAATGGGGTGATGTTTACCGAGAATGCGCTGATGAAGCGGTCGGTTTTGTCGTAGTTGAGGTTTTTGTAGAGTTGATACAAGGGGTTCACCAAGTCGCCATCGGTGTAGTAGTTCGGATAACGCATGTGAGCGCCATCGGCTGCCATATAGTCGGCCATGTTGTCTACTTGAGGCCAGCGATACGATGAGCGAACCGGTCCGCTGGTACCACGGAGGGCTTTGTGGTTGCCTTGGTTCACATATTGAATGCTACCTTCGAATTTTAACCATTTTGCCACTTCTGCCTTACCTGCCAATGAGAGGTTGGTACGCTTCAGGTCGGTGGTTTTAATCACACCGGATTGATCGAAGAACGATGCACTGGCGCGTACCGACATTTTGTCGTTACCTGCTTCCACAGCGAGGTTGTGCTTGTGCATGAAACCGGTTTGGAGCAAGGCGGCGGTGTTGTCGTAGGTGGGGATGGAACCATCGTATTCAGCACCGTTTTGTGCGGTGTAGTAGTAGTTGGTAGTTCCGTAAGCACCGTTGGCATACTTTTGTTGGATTTTTGGCCAACCGTAAGCCTTCGACCAAGAAAGTTGGTTGCTATAAGTCACGCGTGCCTTACCGTTGCGACCTTTCTTGGTGGTGATGATAATTGCACCATTGGAAGCGTCGGAACCGTAAAGTGCGGCTGCAGCTGCACCCTTCAGCACGGTCATGCTTTCGATGTCTTCGGGGTTGAAGTCGTTACCACGAGATGAGTAGTCGGTGGTGCGGGCGTTCAATCCGGTGAAGTCTTCACCACCGGCGAGGATGTCTTTTGCACTAAATGAGGTGTTGTTCATCGGCACACCGTCCACCACATAAAGGGGTTGGTTGCTACCGGAAAGGGAGGTTGCACTACGGAGCACCACAGAGGTGGAAGCACCCGGAGCACCACCGGATGAGGTCACGGTCATACCCGACACACGACCTTGAAGAGCTGAAATGAAGTCG
This sequence comes from bacterium, assembly GCA_004559845.1. Classification (GTDB taxonomy): domain Bacteria; phylum Bacteroidota; class Bacteroidia; order Bacteroidales; family Muribaculaceae; genus Sodaliphilus. The sequence goes on along the minus strand of SFWW01000013.1, from coordinate 4,975 downwards.
GTACGGCCTGATTCAGCGATATCCACTGCTTTCACATTTTGAGCGGAAGAACCCACTGCGCGTGCCACACGCTTCATACCAAATTCACCTGTGATAACCACTTCGTCGAGCTTCAGCCCGTCGTTGTTCATTACCACGTTTGCTGCTTGGGAAGCGGGCACTTCTGTTGCCTTGTATCCCACATAAGAAAACGTCAAAGTTTGATTCTTCGACGCTTTAATCGAGTAGTTACCGTTGATATCGGTAGTCGTACCCACTTGAGTGCCTTTCACTCGAACGGTTACGCCGATAAGCGGTTCACCACTGGCGTCTTTCACAACGCCGGTCACTTTACCGTTGGTTTGCGCCATTGCAGTGAAGCCCATACCATCACCGGAGGAGATAGTAGCAGGTGCACCACAAGCCAACAACAACGCTGTCAACAATACACATTGCTTTTTCATACGCGCATGTTTTAAGTAAGTTGGTAGTTAGTTAATAAAATTATTGAATAAACGCTTAGATGTTATCATATCAGAATTTTGATGCTTACAAATTTATACAAAATTTTATAGATGAAAAAACTTTTAACAGTTAAACTCACATTTAACACAAAACTTTAACAATTATAACACATTTTCTTTCGCGCGCACGCGCGATTCTCTTTAAAGATGTAAGGCGCAGACCGTGCTACAACGCAGAATTCGGGGTAAATCATGCCCTACGCCTGCTCTTGACCATAAATCAGCAAAGCAAGCCAAAAATAATTTTTTATCCATTCGTTTGTAAATCAGTATTTTTAACATCATTTCGTAAAGATATTTGAAAAAATACTATCTTTTTATGAAACTTTTTGCCGGCATGCTGCGTCTAACCTACAGAAAGCGCCGAAAAAGCGGGTGCACAGGCTTAATGAAAGCGCTTTCTTAGTAGAGATTATTAGCAATCCAATCAACTCATAAAAAATTATTATCATTAGAAAATGAAAAAGTTAGTAATGATGGCGATGATGGCAACTGTGATTTGCGCTCAAGCCATCGCACAATTTAAAGTAACATTTCAAGTGAACGATTCCACCGGCGAAGGCGAATCTTTTGCCACTATCCGACTCTACAATGGCACCGACACCTCTAAGGTGATAACCACCGGCGTTACCACGCTGGAAGGCGCATTTAGCCAAAATATTGCCGCGCCGGGCTCATATAAAGTGCTTATCTCTGCCGTGGGCAAAAACACCGCACAACGCACATTTAATGTTAGCGCTTCGCAAAAGGAGGCCAACCTCGGCACCATCGTGCTTGGCTCGGCTGCCAATGTGCTGGAAGGCGTAACCGTTACGGCTTATGCACCATTGGTGAAAAATGAAATCGACCGCGTGACCTACAATGTGCAAAACGACGACGATTCAAAAACGCGCACCGTGCTCGATATGCTACGCAAGGTGCCGATGGTGACCGTCGACGGACAAGAAAATATTTCCGTGAAGGGAAGCAGCAGCTTTAAAATTTACAAAAACGGTCACTACGACCCCAGCCTTTCACAAAATCCGAAAGAAGTGCTTAAAGCCATTCCGGCAAGCATGATTAAGCGCATTGAGGTGATTACCGACCCGGGAGCTAAATACGATGCCGAAGGGGTGAAAGCCATCCTCAATATCGTGACGATGGATGCCGCTTCTGCAGCCTCTAAGGGTGTGGTGGGCACCATCTCGGCCGGCGCTTCCGATCGCGGCAACCCGGAAGCCATGCTGTTTCTCACCACACAAACCGGTAAACTGGTAACCAGTTTCAACTATGGCTACCACAATCAAACCAAGCACGATGATATGCAATACTCCGAAAATGTGACGGAATATACCGAAACCGGCAACCAACTGACCGACATCGTGAAAGCCGGCGCTGATGTGAATGTGCACTTCGGCAACATTGAAGCCAGCTACGAGCCCGACACGCTCAATCTGCTCTCGCTCTCCTTCGGAGGCTACTACTACGACTTCACTGCCGACGGCACTGCCAACACCGTGATGCGCAACGGAGCCAACACAATCTATAGCTACGATCGCCTCTACAACATTCCCGGCAACAATTTCTTCTCGTTTAACGGCAGATTCGACTATCAACACAAAACACGCCGCCCCGACGAAGTGCTCACCCTCTCTTACTTGCTCAGCACTTCGCACAACAAAAACGAAAACATCGCCACATTATATAATATGGTGGGCACCGACATCCCTTACACTGCTTCGCACGACGATGTGACCGAGAATTTCCTCGAACAAACCGCACAAATCGACTGGAGCCGCCCCTTTGCCAAATACCACAAATTTGAAACCGGTTTGAAATACATCAACCGTAGCAACAAAAGTAAATCCTTTTTCGACTATGAAGGATTCCCTGAAGGCAACTCTGAAAGCCATTTTAAGCACCTCACACAAGTGGCAGCAGTGTACATGAGCTACACTTTCAACAATGGATCCTGGTCGGCACGCGCCGGTATGCGCTACGAATACAGCTACCTCAGCGCCAAATTCCTCGATGGCAAGCAAAAAAACTTCCACCGCAATCTCAGCGACTGGGTGCCTTCGGCAAGCGTGCAATACCAATTCAATATGTTCAACTCTCTGAAACTCGCCTTTAGCACCACCATCAATCGACCGGGTATCAGCTATCTTAACCCCGCGGTGGTGGTTACCCCCGAAACCGAACAATTCGGTAACAGCGACCTGAAGAGTGCGCACAAATATGCTTGGGAACTCACCTATATGCACATCGGTCAGAAGTTTACATTTAGCATCACTCCTAACTTCGACTTCTGCACCAGCGGCATCGCCACGAAGCAATGGAGCGAAGGCAATATCATAAAGTCGACCTACGACAATGGGCTCTACAAGCGCTGGGCTGGCGTGAACACCTACGCACAATTCAACAACGCCAAAACCAAAACCAGCATCATGTTCAATGGTGGCATCGGTTACGATTACTTCAAAAACGAAAACCTCGGTATCCGCAACTATGGTACGGTGCTCTACCTCTCCGGCAACCTTACCCAAACCCTTCCCGGCAACATTCGCTTTAGCGCATGGGCAGGATGCTACGGCGGTAACCCCGAAGAACTCTACGGCAAAAGCGACCGCAATTGGTACCACGGATTCAGCATCCAACGCTCTTTCTTGAAAGAAGATCGCCTCTCGCTTGCCATCACAGCAAAAAGCCCCTTCCAAAAGAATTCAAACTGGACACAACGCACCGTCAATGGCAACTACGGGGGCTACCATATGAGCAAATTCCACAACCGAGAATTTAGCATCAAAGTTTCCTACCGCTTCGGCTCCCTCAATGCGAAAGTGAAGAAAACCAACACTTCCATCGAAAACAACGACTTGGTGGGCGGCAGCACAGCAGGCGGCAACCAGCAAGGCGGCTCACAAGGAAGATGATTTCCTTCAAAGCAATGAAGACGGGCTTCTTTCTGAAGATAATTTTTTTGAACAACGAGATAAATGGAGTTTACATTTCCAATACATACAGCAAACAAATAAAAATTCTCTAACTACAACATTTCCTACATGAAAGAAAACCTTCTCGCTGCGACGGCGCGAAGGTTTTTTCTATTTTCTCCTTTTCCATCCCTCCGCCCCACCTCTTTGTAACTGCCGTTGATATGGGCGAAGATTGGGAAAAAAGTAGTAATTTTGCACTATGGTTCATTATTGGCACACCTATCGCGAACATTATCTGCGCATCACGCGCCTGAGTCTGCCCATTATCGTGGCACAGTTGGGCACCATCATCACCGGCTATGCCGACACGATGATGGTAGGGCACTATTCTACCGAGGCGCTGGCTTCAGCGGCTTTCGTCAACAATGTATTTAATTTTTTGATTATGCTGTCGTTGGGCTTTTCCTACGGCATCACACCACTGGCAGGGGCGCTCTTTTCCCGGGGCGAACGCCGCAAATGCGGAGCGCTCTTGCGCACTGCCACTTGTGCCAACATGGGCTATGGCATTTTGCTATTGGCAGCCATGACGGCTCTCTATCCCGCCCTTCACCTGCTGGGGCAGCCCTCCGAATTGATGCCGCTCATTCGCGACTATTATGTGCTGATTTTGGTGTCGATGGTGCCGGTGATGCTCACCCATGTGATGCGTCAATTCACCGATGCACTGGGCCATACTTCGCTGGGAATGTGGATTTTCAGCATTGGCAATGCGCTCAACATTGTGGGCAACTATATCCTTATCTATGGCCACTTCGGTGCCCCTGAAATGGGGCTGCAGGGTGCCGGCTATGCCACACTTGCCGCTCGAGCACTGATGTGCCTGATGTATGTGGGGGTGATTGCCTTTTCTAAGCGCTACCGTCCTTACAGCGAGGGCTTTGCCGCAGCACGCATCCAAAAGGATGAATTCACCCTACTGGTAAAAAAATCGCTGCCCATTTCCATTCAGTTGGGTATGGAAACCGGCATTTTCACCTTTTCGGGCGTGGTGGTTGGATGGCTGGGTGCCGTGAGTTTGGCGGCGTATCAAATTTTGGTGATTCTGGGCAGCATCGGCTTTATGATTTACTATGCCTTTGGTGCCGGGATGGCGATAAAAATTGCGCATCACAAGGGCGTTAACGATATGGAGGGCGTGCGGCGTGCCACCCATGCCGGCTACGTGCTCACCTTGGCGAGCACTGCTTTAGCCTGCCTGGTGTTTGTGCTATGGGGAGCGGAAATCATCAGCTTGTTCACCCGCGACCAAGCCGTGATAGCCGTTGCAGTGGGCATGCTCCTGCCCTTGGTGCTTTATCAATTTGGCGACGCCACACAAATCACCTTCTCCAGTGCCCTGCGCGGCTTAGGTTTGGTGAAGCCTATGATGACTTGTGCCTTCCTCGCCTACGTGGTGATTGGCATTCCTTTGGTGTGGGTGTTAGGCTCGGCATCATGCCTCGGACTGCTCGGCGTCTACATCGCCTTTTTCGTAGCGCTGCTATTAGCAGGCCT
>SFWW01000108.1 GCA_004559845.1 bacterium | reverse complement strand
GCAAATATCGCGATAGCGGCGATAATACGACCGCTTGTTTTTCAGCGCTTTGGTGAGCCATTCTTTATCCAAGTCGCTTTCTTTCATAGTGCTTGGAAAAAAGTTCATATAGCTGCGCGTGTTGGGGTCGTTGTCGGTGATGTCGCGGTAGGCTTTGGTGTAGTCGCCGAGCATCCGGTTGTTCCACGCGGTGCCGTAGCCCAATCCCACGAATGCGCCCACCACAATGGGAATCTTCCAATAGCGGCGGTTGTACACTTGCCCCAGACCCGGGCACAGTGCCGATAGCCACATGGCGCGCTTGGGGTCGGGGTTAAACACGCGTAATTTGCCCAAATGCGTGGCGGCTGCGGTGTCGGGTGCGAATTTGGCTTGTGCCAAAATCACGGAATCGGCGGCAGTGAATTTCACAGTGTCGCCTTGGGCGTCGAGCACGGGGTGGCGTTCGTATGCGCCGGTTTGAACCATGGCGGTGCTGTCGGTGGCTGTGCTCACCGGCTGATGCACTCCGCTGCGATTGCGTACCGGCTTATTCACCTTTTCCACTTGCGAATAGCACTGCAAGGGGCATATCATCATCAGGCACAGTGCCGTGACGATGCCTTTCAATAGCGTGATATGTGATGCAGCGGTTTGTTTCACAAGCAATGAGGGGGTTGAGGGGGTTAGTGTTTTAGCGTATCGAACAGAGCGATAATTCTTTCCAATTCCGCTTCGTTGCTAAATTGAAAAGTGATTTTGCCTTTGCCATTGGCGCTACACGACATATTTACCGGCACGCCAAACGATTTGCTCAAGTGCTTTTTCAGCACATCAAATTCCGAGCTACGCGATTTTTCTTTGCCCGGCTTCGGCGCATCGCCGTTGGCGGATTCTTCGTTGATTTCTTTGGCGCGTTGCTCCACTTGCCTTACGGAGAGCCCTTTTTTCAGAATCTCATTGTAGAGGCGAAGTTGCTGCGTGGGTTTCTCCACCGAAAGGAGGGCGCGTGCGTGGCCCATATCCACCGTCTTGTCGCGCAATCCCAGTTGCACCTCTGCCGGGAGTTTGAGCAGTCGCAAAAAGTTGGCAATGGTGGCTCGCTTTTTACCGATTCGCTCGCTCAATCGCTCTTGTGTGAGTTCGTATTGGTCGATGAGCTTGCGGAAAGTGAGGGCTATTTCAATGGCGTTGAGGTCTTCGCGCTGAATGTTTTCGATGAGCGCCATTTCGGTGATTTGGCCGTCGTTGGCTGTACGCACATATGCCGGCACCGATTCCAGCCCGGCGAGTTTGGCGGCGCGAAACCGTCGTTCACCCGATATAATCATATATGTGCCGGCGTCGGCAGCCCTCACGGTGAGTGGCTGAATGATGCCGTGTTCGCGTATGGATGTTGCCAGCTCCTCGAGTGCTTCCTCGTTGAAATTGGTGCGAGGCTGGTCGGGGTTGGGTTTGATGAGGTGGATTGCTATTTCATTGATTGCCGAACTGCCGCTTGGCTGCACATCGTCCATTGAGATGAGTGAGTCGAGTCCGCGTCCGAGCGCATTTCTTTTGACAGCCATATATCGTTATACCTTTTTGTTGTTCAGATGTAGCATTATTTCTTTTTTCGGTCTTTGCCGATTAATTCTTTTGCCAATTGGAGGTGGCTGGTGGCGCCTCGGCTGGCGGGGTCGTAGAGGATGGCGGGCAAACCGTGGCTGGGCGCTTCGCTCAAGCGGATGTTGCGCGGTATCACCGTGCCAAACACCATATCGCCGAAGTGGCTTTTCAAATCTTCGTAGATTTGGTTGGCTAATCTCAGTCGGGCATCATACATGGTGAGCAAAAAGCCTTCTATTTGCAGTGCCGGATTGAGTTTTCCCTTGATAATGCGGATGGTGTTGAGCAATTTGCTGATACCCTCCAAGGCAAAATATTCGGCTTGCACCGGAATAATCACGGAATCGGCTGCCGTGAGGGCGTTCACGGTGATAAGCCCTAACGAGGGGCTACAGTCGATGAGGATGTAGTCGTATTGCTCGCGTGCCGTTTGGAGCACTTTTGCCAACACGCGCTCGCGGTTTGGTTTGTTGATTAATTCAAGTTCGGCTCCCACCAAGTCGATTCGGCTCCCCACAAGGTTGAGTCCTTCCACACAGGTGTTCACTTCCGTGCCGCGGATGGGGTATTCGTCTACCAAGCATTCATAAATGGATGAACTCATTTTCTTGGGGTCAACACCCAGTCCGGAGGTGGCATTCGCCTGCGGGTCGGCATCGATAAGGAGCACTTTTTTCTTATTCACAGCCAAAGAGGCCGCTAAGTTGATTGCCGTTGTGGTTTTTCCCACACCGCCTTTTTGGTTCGCTATTGCAATTATTTTTCCCATATTCTTTCGGGTTTGTTGTTCTCTCTGCAAAGGAATTATTTTTTTAGCAAATTTGGGTGATAAAACTCGTTAAATTCAAATAATTGTTGATAACTCGGCACTTTTGTTAATAACTTCAGCACCTCTGTTTAGCGCTTGCAGAGCGAAATCTCTTTTTTGCAAATATGCAGCGACTTGGCATTTCCAGGTCGCTGCAATAAGGTATGTAAGGAAATTGCTTCCGTGAGCTGAGGGCAAACACTCACCCCCTCTCAACCACCGCATTAGGTGTCGAGAGTGGCGTAGGTGGCGTTTTCTTCAATAAATTGTCGGCGCGGTGGCACATCGCCGCCCATGAGCATCTTGAATGTTTCGTCGGCACTCACGGCGTCTTGCACCGTCACGCGTTTGAGCATACGTCCTTCGGGGTCCATGGTGGTTTCCCACAATTGCTCGGGGTTCATTTCACCAAGACCTTTGAATCGCTGCACTCTCACATTCTTTTCATCGCCCTTGGCATAGCGCTCTATGAATTGCTGCACTTGCATATCGGTCCAGCAATATTCCGACACGTTGCCTTTGATGGCGCGATACAGTGGCGGAGTGGCAATATAGAGGTAGCCGTTGTTAATGATATCGGGTATTTGGCGATAGAAGAATGTCATCAGCAAGGTGGCAATGTGCGCACCGTCCACATCGGCATCGGTCATGATAATGATGCGGTGGTAGCGCAATTTTTCGGGGTCAAATTCTTTGGGGTTGGTCACACCAAGCGCGCGGAATATGGTCACCACACTTTCGCTGTCGTAGATTTTGTGCTCGGGCACTTTTTCCACATTCAATATCTTACCGCGTAGCGGCAAAATGGCTTGGAACTGACGGTCGCGACCTTGCTTTGCCGAACCGCCTGCCGAGTCGCCCTCCACCAAGAATATTTCGGATTGCGCCGGGTCTTTGCAAGAACAGTCGGCGAGTTTGCCGGGCAAGCCGGAGCCGGAAAGCGGAGATTTGCGCAACACCTTTTTGCGTGCCTCTTCAGCTGCCTTACGTGCCTGGGCTGCGGTAATCACCTTTTCCACAATAATTTTTGCGCTATTGGGCGTTTCTTCAAAATATTGCGAAAGGGCTTCTTTCACAGCGGCATACACCGCGCTTTGCACCTCGCTGTTGCCGAGCTTGGTTTTGGTTTGACCCTCAAATTGCGGTTCCATCACCTTCACCGACACCACGGCTGTGAGGCCTTGCAAAAAGTCTTCCGCTTTGAGGTCCACTTTTGCCTTTTCAAGCATCTTGCTGCTGGTGGCATAGTCGCGCACCACATTGCCCACGGCGTTTTTGAAGCCGATGAGGTGCGTACCGCCTTCGTAGGTGTTGATATTGTTCACGAAGGAGTGTATGCTTTGACTCGAGGTTTTGTCGTAGGTCATCGCCACTTCCACCGGAATCACTTCGTCGGTGGCGGTTTTCTTGTTGGCTGTGATGTGAATCACTTCTTTGATGAGCACCTCTTTGTCTTCGTTGAGGTAGCGCACAAAGTCGTCTAACCCGGTTTCGGAATAGAATTCTTCTTGTCGGTGCTCGCCGGTGGCTTCATCGGTCACTCTCAAATCGCAGAGCGAGAGGTGCACGCCGGCATTGAGGTAAGCCAAGTCGCGCAAGCGATTGGCGAGCATATTGTATTGATAGAGCAGCGGGGTCACTTCGCCCGTTTCGTTCTCTTTCATCACCGCTGTGTCGGTGGTGTCTTTAAAAATGGCTGCTTCGGGGTGGAATTTGATGGTGGTGCCATGATCTTCCTCCGCACATTCACCTATCACGGTCACGCCGCAAGTGGGCTTGCCTTTGCTATATTCTTGCATATACACCTTGCCGCCGCGGCGCACTTCGGCGCGCAGATAGTCGCTCAAGGCGTTCACACAACTCACACCCACACCGTGCAAACCGCCCGACACTTTGTAGGAGCCTTTGTCGAATTTGCCGCCGGCATGGAGCACTGTCATCACCACTTCGAGTGCCGATTTGTGCAGTTTTTCGTGCATGTCCACCGGTATGCCGCGCCCGTTGTCGCTCACCGACACGGAATTGTCGGGGTGGATGCACACTCTTATTTCGTTGCAATACCCTGCCAATGCTTCGTCGATGGAGTTGTCCACCACTTCCGACACCAGGTGGTGCATACCCTTCACGTGGGTGTCGCCAATATACATAGCCGGGCGCTTACGCACTGCTTCAAGGCCTTCAAGCACCTTGATGTTTGACGCAGAATACTGCTGTTCTTGATTTTCGTGTAATAATTCTTCTGACATAAAATTTTCGGGTTATCGCAAGCATCGTAACATCCGTTTCAAACCTATATTACGCCTATTTGAGAGCTTGCGTCATAAAACATACAAATTTACACATTTTTCCGCTAACAACCAAATTTCAATCTCTTAAAAAATCCTTATTTCACCA
>SFWW01000107.1 GCA_004559845.1 bacterium | reverse complement strand
TGCGCTCGGTGCGGATTTTTGCCCGATTTGCATTATCTTTGCCTTATCGCAATCAACAAACAACTATTATTCATCATATATCACATCCATCGTTATGAAGAAGTCACTTGCCATTATCAAAGATGACCCCTGGTTGGAACCCTTCGCTCCCGCTATCGAGGGCCGTCACCAAGATGCCGTAAAAAAAATGAAGGCGCTTGCCGGAAAAGGTAAACTCAGCGATTTTGCCAATGCACATAATTTTTATGGCTTGCATCGCGAAGATAATGGATGGGTGTTTCGTGAATGGGCGCCCAATGCCACCGAAATCTACATCGTGGGTCCCTTCAACCAGTGGAAGGAATGTGCTCCCTATCGATTACAACCCACCGAAAACGGTAATTGGGAAATTCATCTGCCGCTGCGCGCCCTCTCGCACGGCGATTTGTATAAATTGCACGTGCATTGGAATGGCGGCTGGGGCGAACGAATACCTGCCTATGCCACTCGGGTGGTGCAAGACGATGTGACCAAAATTTTCTCCGCACAGGTGTGGTGCCCGGAAGAGCCGTATCAATTTAAGGTCAATGATTTCGTGCCTTCGGTCGACCCACTGCTTATCTATGAGTGCCACATCGGCATGGCGCAAAACAAAGAAGCGGTGGGCACCTACGATGAATTCCGCACCGAAGTGCTGCCACGCGTGGTGAAGTTGGGCTACAATGCCATCCAAATTATGGCTGTCCAAGAGCACCCCTACTATGGCTCATTTGGCTACCATGTGTCGAGTTTTTATGCGGCTTCGAGCCGATTCGGCACGCCCGACCAGCTGAAGCACCTCATCGACGATGCCCATGCACAAGGCGTGGCGGTGATTATGGATATTGTGCATTCCCATGCGGTGAAAAATGAAACCGAGGGGCTCGGTCGATTCGATGGCTCCTACGACCAATATTTCTATGGCGACGGACGACGCGAACACCCGGCGTGGGACTCGCTGTGCTTTGACTATGGCAAGGATAGCGTGCTCAATTTCTTGCTGAGCAACTGCAAATTCTGGCTCGAAGAATACCATTTCGACGGATTCCGCTTCGATGGCGTAACCTCGATGCTCTACTATAGCCATGGCTTGGGACAGGCTTTCGGCAGCTACGACGACTACTACGATGGCTCGCAAGACACCAACGCCATCACCTATCTATCCCTCGCCAATGTGCTCATCCACGAGGTGAACCCCCATGCCATCTCTATCGCTGAGGAAATGAGTGGTATGCCGGGATTGGCGCGGCCATTTAAAGATGGCGGCATCGGTTTCGACTACCGTATGGCTATGGGCATACCCGACTATTGGATTAAAACCATCAAGGAGAAGAAGGATGAAGATTGGAAACCCGGATCGGTGTACTGGGAACTCACCAACCGACGTGCCGACGAAAAAACCATCAGCTACGCCGAAAGCCACGACCAAGCGCTCGTGGGCGACAAAACCATCATTTTCCGCCTCATCGATAAGGAAATGTATTGGCACATGATGGTCGACGACCACAACGCCACCGTGGACCGGGGTGTGGCTCTCCACAAAATGATTCGCCTCGTAACGGCTGCCACCATCAATGGTGGTTACCTCAATTTTATGGGAAATGAATGGGGACACCCGGAATGGATCGACTTCCCCCGTGAAGGCAATGGCTGGAGCCACAAATATGCCCGCCGGCAATGGGACTTGGTGGACCGCAAAGATTTGAAATACCAGTTCCTCAACAATTGGGACATGGATGTGATGCACTTGCTGGGCAGTGTGCACGGATTCCAAAAACTCCCCATTCGCAAACTCTGGGACAAGGACGACGACCAAGTGCTTGCCTTTATGCGAGGCAACCTGGTGTTTGTGTTTAATTTCCACCCCTTTAAATCGTTTACCGATTATGGCATCCTTGCTCCCGTGGGGGAATACGAACCGGTAATTGACAGCGACAATGCACGATATGGTGGCTACGCCAACATCGACGGAAAGGTGCACCATTTCACCGAAGCCGACCCCTTGTACGACGACGTGAAATTGGCTTGGCTCAAACTCTACATCCCTTCCCGTAGCGTGCAAGTGCTCCGCCTCCTCCCACCCAAAAAGAAACCCGCCCCAAAAAAATCACCGACAAAAAAAACAACAGAAAAGAAATCCACCCCCAAATCCAAATAACCCCCACCAAGGTATCCCGCCGCCGGTAGGGTCTATAGTCTCTATAGCCCCTATAGTCTCTATAGTCTCTATAGCCCCTATAGCTTCTATAGCTTCTATAGCTTCTATAGCCTCTATAGCTTCTATAGTATCTATAGCCACCCATCACATGCCAAAGGCATCTTGCTACCCGCGGATGTCATCGCTCCATTCTCCGTTCCCCGCTCGTCCACAACTTCGCCCCACCTCGTCCAATTACTATAACACAAATCCCCGCTCAAAAATTGGCGGGGATTTGTAAGGCGCCCATAGCGCGCTTTGCAGATTTTATTTCCTGTTTTTTACCTTTTCTTCTTCGAGCTTGATTTCTTGCTTGTACTCTTTTTTGAGGATGAAGAACTGCTCTTTTCCTTGCTACTCTTTGCTTTTCTGCTCTTTTTAGGAATATTGAGTTTTTCTCCCGGTTTAAGTTTGTCGGGGTCTTTGAGTTGCGGATTTGCCTTCTTCAGTTGGTCGGTACCCAATCCGTAGCTGTGTGCAATGCGTTCGAGCGATTCGCCTGAGCGCACACTGTGGCTGGTGGGATTGGCTTTTTCTTTTGCGGCGGTTTTCTTCTTGCCGGCTTTGGTGCTCTTTCTGTTTTTCGAACTTGTTCTCTCTTCGTCGTCGTAGTTGCGATTTTTCTTGTTGCGCTTTGAAGTGCGCGCCGTTTCTTTCTCCGCATTACGCTTCGAATTTCTGCTTGTGCGCGGTTTTTCTTCCTCGTAGCGCGTCACCTTTTTCTTACTTGCGGTGGTGCGCTCTTCCTCCGTAGCGGCAGTTTTCTTCTTTTCAGAAGCGCTGATTTCATCGTTCACGCTATACGAGCCCTTGTGCGATGGAGCCACAGCAGTTTTGCTTTCCTTCTTGGCAACCACATTCTCCTTCTTGGCGGGCACTTTTTCTGCCACCTTCGGAGCGGCTTCTTTTTTGGGAGCCGGGGTGGTGGTTTGTTTTGCGGTATAGGATGGCTCAGCCTTGGGTTGCTTGCTCTCCGCTACCTGTCCGCCACCAATTTTCAGTACCTGACCGCGGCTCACGCGCTTGCGGTTGAGGTTATTGAGTGCCATCAGTTCGTTCACACTCACATTGTAGTCTTCGGCAATGCTCTCAATGGTTTCGCCGCGTTTCACCTTGTGGTATTTCACATCGCCGCCATCGTTGGTAGCCTTCGGTGCATTATTCGCCACGTAGGTGCTTTCTTCCACCTTTTTAGCCTTCGTAACCGGTTTTTCGGTCGACGTCGTTACCTGTGCCACGGTTCGATTTTGATTTGAGGGCGCCACATTGTTTACGGCATAGTTGCCGCCTCCGCCTTGTGCACGGATGCTGTCTTCCACCATAATGTAGCTATAAATTTGCTGCGATGGCAAGGCGAGGGTGTAGGGGTGAGTGTCGCCCGGAATAATGTCGTGACGATATTGTGGATTGAGAATGCGGATTTCCTCCACGGGGATGTTGAGCACGCTCGAAATTTGGTTGAAGCTCACGCGATAGTTCACCTTCACGGTGTCGATAATGAGCGGTTTCTTAGGAAGTGCGGGATTGATGTTGTGCTTCTGATAATTGTGCATCACATAGGTGGCGGCGATGAAAGCCGGCACATAGCCACGGGTTTCCTTCGGCAGATATTCGTAGATGGTCCAATAGTCGGGCTTGTCGTTGTTTTTCACCCGGCGCAAGGCTTTATTCACGTTTGCCGGTCCGCAGTTGTAGGCGGCAATGGCGAGCGACCAATCATTGTAGATGCCATACAGCTGCTTGAAATACGCTGCTGCGGCTTCGCTCGACTTGTAGGGGTCGCGGCGTTCGTCCACCAAGGAGTTGATTTCCAAGCCGAGGTCTTTGCCGGTGTCGACCATAAATTGCCAAAGTCCGGCAGCACCCGCATTCGACACCACATTGGGGTTGAGCGCCGATTCTATGATGGGAATGTATTTCAATTCGTGGGGCAACCCTTCTTTTTCGAGTGCGCGCTCAAAGATGGGCATATAGTAGGGGGTCATACCCAGCATTTGCGACACCATGGTGCGCTCCTTGGTGATGTAGCGGGTGATGTAGGATTTCACCACCGGGTTGAATGGCAGTTCCACGCCCGAAGGAATGGCGCGCAGGCGCTGAACATACTCGGCGTCGCTCACTTCTTCCGGCGATTTGCTTTCCACTTTATCGTCGACCACGGCATAATTTTGCAAATACCAGTTGGTCTGCATTTCGCGGGTGTTGATTTCAAAACTGTAGGGGTAGACGATTGATTCGTCGGTGATGGATTCTTTCAGCGATAGAATCGTCTTCTTTGACGCTGACCACACCGATGTGGTGGCTGCAAGCGCCAAACCAATGAATAAATAAAATCTGCAATTCTTCATAAATGTATCGTCGGTTTTGTTATTGTTTAAAAATTGAAGGCACATCGGAGCCCAAGCGAAGGCACTATCGACTGCTCATTAGCTATAGCTGCGGGCTTCACATCCATCGTTAAATCGGAGGAGATGTCGAAGTGCGCCAGTGAGGCATCCACATAGGCGTCTACGATATTGATAAAATACACCGCCACCATGCTAATGACGCAAATATCGCGATAGCGGCGATAATACGACCGCTTGTTTTTCAGCGCTTTGGTGAGCCATTCTTTATCCAAGTCGCTTTCTTTCATAGTGCTTGGAAA
>SFWW01000106.1 GCA_004559845.1 bacterium | reverse complement strand
GACGACAGTGTGATTCAAGCGCAACTCGACAAACTCGATCGCATCAAGCAAGAAAACATCCTTGCCAACTTCAAACCCGAGCCCGTGGCAAAGGAATGTACGTTCGACGATTTCATGAAACTCGACATTCGTGTGGGTAAGGTGCTGGAATGCTCAAAGGTGAAGAAGGCCGACAAGTTGCTTCAATTCAAGATTGACGACGGCATGGGCGGCCGCACCATCGTGAGCGGTATCGCCAAATTCTACGAGCCAGCCGACTTGATTGGCAAGGAAGTGTGCTTCATCGCCAACTTCCCACCACGCAAACTCAAGGGCATCGAAAGCCAAGGCATGATTCTCAGCGCTGAAGATGCCGACGGCCGCCTCGTGGTCATCGGCCCCCAAGGCGAAGTAAAGCCCGGCGTGAAAGTAGGCTAAAACGAAAAATAAAACTTTCTGATAAAAATAATGAGGCAGTGCCAATATATGGTGCTGCCTTTTGTTGTTTTAACTGCTATATAGCATGATGTGGCATCGGTTCAGTGGAAAAATACTGGGGGGGCTGAAACAAAAACATAAAAAACAGCCTTATAGCGATGCCAGTGCTTCGCACCTGTCGTTAGTGCTGCGGCATGTCTGATTTCAAGCAAACCACAAACCAAAAGAACCGTCCCTTTGGTTTTTTATTACATGCCGAAGGCATGTCCCTACCAGGGTGGTTGAAACATCAATTGAACTAAAACGAAAACTACTCGTTGACTTGTTGTCTCGTTGACTCGTTGTCTCGTTGTCTCGTTGACTTGTTGACTCGTTGACTTGTTGACTTGTTGACTCGTTGACTTGTTGACTCGTTGACGCTTCTGTTTTTCTCTGAGGCTTTTTTGGGGCTAATCCAAAAAATTATATATAAATTTTGGATTGTAATCCAAAAAATACCATATAAATTTTGGATTAGCCCGATTTTTAGGTTATATTTTGCTCCGCTTGCTATGCGGCAAGATGTGGGTGCGCTTTGGGAAAATTTTTTCATTAGCGAGCGCATAAAGGCGAATCATTATAGCCGGAATTATGCCAAAACGTATTTTTGGCGTACCACCGCTCAGCAAGAGATTGATTTTGTGGAGGAAAAGGATGGAGTGTTCACCACTTTTGAAATGAAATGGAACCACAAGAAAGCCACGCGCAAGGTGCCAAAAGCATTTGCCGAGGCTTATCCCGTGGCGGGGTCTTATGTGGTTACGCCTGACGACTATCTGCAGTGGCTGTGAGGGGGAGGGTTTCGAGTTCGTTGGGGCAGTAGGCTTGTCCGGAGAAGTGTGTTTTTGCTTCAGCGGTGTAGGCTTCTTTGCGTGTGGCAAGGTTGGTGTCTTCGGTGTGGTAGAGCACCAAGTTTTTCACGCCGAGCACTTCTGCTTGCTGTCCGGCATCAAGGGCAGTGCTGTGGTGCTTGTCGTAGGGTCGAAATTGTTCACGGTCTTTGTAGAGGCAGAAGGCTTCGCATAGGAGCCAGTCGCAGTCGCGCACATAGGATTCATTTCGCTGGTAGAAAGGCTCGTCGCCCAGGCACACCACGCTTTGTCCGTCGGGCATGAGCAACCGGAATCCATATTGCATGGTTTTGGTGGTGCCCAAATCGAAGCAAGTCATATTCATATCATCCACCATCAATTGTTCACCATCGTGCACTTCTTGCAAGAAGATGCTCTCGCCTATGGCGCGGTTAATTTTTCTCGGGATAAGGAGTCGGCAAATGGTTTCGAGTGCGTGTTTCACCTCGCTGTTGCAGTAAATGAAGAGTTTGCCCGGGTGTTTACCTTTGTGGATGAGTGGTGAAATTTTGCGAATGAGCCACACCACCCCCAGAATATGGTCGGTGTGTACGTGTGTGACAAAGATATGGCGAATTTCTTCGTATGTGATATGCGCCTTGTGAAGCTGTCGAAAAATGCCGTTGCCCCCACCGGCGTCAACGAGCATGCCGCCGCCATTGGAGCGAATATAGAAGCAAGTGTTGTAACAGCGTGTACACATTGCATTGCCGGTGCCGAGAAACGTGATAGCGTTCATATCGTTAGAAGTTAGAGATTAGAAGAATCATGCATTAAAAATTATGCATCATAAATTATGAATCATGCATTATGAATTAAGCATTATGCATTAAGCATTATGAATTAAGCATTATGAATTATTTATTCCCCTTCACGATAGGCAGTTCGATGCAGAATGTGGTGCCTTTACCCAGTTCTGATTCTTTCACATATATTTTGCCATCGTGATAGTCTTCGATAATGCGTTTCACCAAGGTGAGTCCCAATCCCCATCCGCGACTTTTGGTGGTAAAACCGGGGTTGAACACCGTTTTGAAATTTTTGCGTGGAATGCCCTTTCCGGTGTCCTTCACCAAGATGGTAGCCACTTGTTGGTCGAGGCTTTGTACCGTGATGTGGATGCTACCCTCGCCGCTCATAGCGTCGACGGCATTTTTGGTCAGGTTTTCCATCACCCATTCAAAGAGCGATTGGCAGAGCATCACGCCACAGTTTTGTTCATCGCTCAAGTGGAGTTCAAGGTTCACTCGCTTGGGGATGCGTTTGCTCATATATTCGAGTGAAGTTTGCACCGCCTCGTTGATGAATTCCAGTTCTTTATCCGGCATAGAGCCGATTTTTGAAAATCGGTCGGCAATTTTCGACAGGCGTTTCACATCCTTGTCCATGTCTTGAATCATGCTCGGCTCCACACCCATAGATTGCAGCAATTCAATCCACGCCATCAGCGACGAGATAGGCGTTCCCAATTGGTGTGCAGTTTCCTTCGACAAGCCCACCCACACCTTGTTTTGCTCCGCTTTTTTCACGCTAATGAGTGCAAAATAGGCGATGGCGAGAAACAGCAGCAGCACGCCCAGCTGAATGTAGGGATAATAGGCGAGCCGCCGGAGGATGTCGCTATCTTCGTAGTAGAGATGCTGTGTGGTGGAAGCATCGATTTTGATATCAATCTTATTGCGCGAATGTTTGAGTTTGCTCAATTTGCTTTGCAAATATAGTTCATTCTCCTTTGAAAGGTCGAGCGGGTTGAGGCTATCCACGGGTTCCGGCAGCGAGAAATTGCGGTATTGAAGAATGTGGTCGGCATCATCCACCAGCAGCACCGGAATGTTGTGGTTTCGCTCAATGATGCTAAACAGGAAATCGATGTCGGCGGTGGTGATGACGCCATTTTCGTCGGGCACCGGTTCATTGCTCATCGCCGCCAATTCTTTGGTGGCATCCGCCCAAATTTCCATACGGTCGCGCTCCTGTGCGGCAAGGTCGCTCACCAGATTGTTGGAAATCCGGAGAAACCCTGCCACCATAACAATCGAAACCAGAATCAGTGCTATTTTCCAGATTCGACGCGAGTCGTAGATGTTACGTAAATTCATAGCCAACCACAAAGTTACATTCTTCCGCCCGCATCTGCAAATCCCACCTCAAAATTTGTGCATTTGTGAAGCCCAAGCGGAGGGCGTGGGTTTGCCGGGTGATGTTTTTTTTATTTTTTTGTAGTTTGGGGAAATTGTGTTTATCTTTGTGGTGAAAAAAATACTTGATTTTATGAAAAAGAAATTTGTAACGATGATGGTGATGGTGATGGCCACGGCACTGTGGGCTATTGCCAACGATAGTGAGTATTACAGTGTAGGCAATCAGTTGGTGCCCGTGCAGAGTACGCAAATTTCGGTGATGAAAGAAATTCTCACCGTGAATCTCACCAACGATGGTGTTACCCACTTTGATGTGTATTATGAATTTCGCAACGATGGTCCTGCCACCGACATATTGATGGGCTTTGAGGCGATGCCGCCCAAAGTGTCGTGTTTTGAAACCCGTGCCGATGCTCCACACCCAAGTATCACCGACTTTCAAGTGAAAATGAACGGCACTTCCCTACCCTACAAAAATGCTTTGTCGGAAAACGGGTTGCAAGATGGACTTCACCCGGTGGACATTGACCAATGGGTTTACAATCAAGACCTTGAGACACCGGTGCACATTTCCGATGCTTCTCGCTATTTGCAGTATGCTTATGTGTATTATTTCAACGCGCATTTCCGCCCCGGCATTAATGTGGTGCATCACACCTACGCCTATAAAGAATCGAATGGTGTGAACCAAACCTTTTGGATAGACTATAAACTCACCCCGGCGAATCGCTGGGCAAATAAGCGCATTGATGATTTCACCTTGCGCATCACTTCTAACGGCATCTCCAAGCATTTTGCTATGAATAAGGCACCTTTTATAGGCGCCAAAGTGGAAACGAATGTGAGGTATGGCACAGCCAAGATGCGTGAACTCACGTGGGGCGACATCGACGATGAGTCGGCACGGCACAACTACTACGAAGTGACGATGCGCGATGCTGTGGTGGAATGGCATATCACCAATTTTCAGCCACAAGCAGAACTATTGCTCTCTTCGGTGGATATGATGGTGATTAACCACCAATTTTTAAACTACCAAAGCACCACCGGCGAAGCGTTTGGCGAATCGGTGTACTATGATGGCGGTGTGAATTTTGTCCTCACCACCGACGGCAAACTCACCGGCAACCACGCGCTCAATCAACGCATCGTTCGCAATTTGCCCTACGCAGCGCGCGGCTATCAATTCAAAAATCCGCAACTGAAGAAATTTTTCAACAGCCAATGGTGGTATATGCCCAACCCCAACTACAATCCCGAGGTGGAACGCTTGTTTACCCCACGCGAACGCCAAATTGTGAAAGGTACGTTCAACGACTTCGTGCCATAGCCACAAACCAAATAATTAGGGTCAACATAAAATGAACTGCACCCCAAAAGTTAGACAAAAAACTTTTGGAGTGCAGTTTATTTATGAAAAGGACATTCACAGAGAAGCTCAATATAGTAAGCCAAGCACTC